>JAAZDK010000102.1 GCA_012512855.1 Clostridiales bacterium | reverse complement strand
TTATAAGAACATAGAACAATGAGCTGATTATAGCATAAGAAAATGATGTCACATATACAAACAAGGCTGTCTTTGCAATTATGCATAAGAAAGCAAGAATTGAAGCTATCAGAAAATATGCTGCAATCTTAGTAACTGAATATATTATCAGATAGCCGGCTATGGATAGCTTAACTGTCGAGCCGGTAAAGCCTTCGATTGACTGAATAACAGCCGACAGATCGCATGAGCCGTACAATATAATTGATATGCAATATTTGCCTGCATACAGAGAAAAATAAATCCCGATACAGGCGCTGTAGATTGCCAGCATTTTTGTAAATATAAGATCCACCCTGCCCTTTTTGGCAGGCCGTAATAATGCAAACAGACCTTTTTCTTTTTCGTTCAGCAGTAAAAGCATCGTGACTAAAAAAATAAGCAAAAAAGCCAGTAAATCCGTATACAAGGTATCCGTGGCAGCTGTAACAGGCTTGGAATTAACAAGCCTGGGACGAATCCCCTTTAAATGCCGATAAGCAGGAGGGGTACGAAGTATGCTGCGGTAAGCAAAGCTGTCTTTATCCGAAAAGATAGATACCTTTGTTATAGTACTTGCTCTGCTTTCTATCTCTTCTAGAAAGCTGTCATAGCTCTTGATCTTTTCAAACTGTGTTCTTACACTGTAATAAAACATGCGGTTAGCATAATCTTCTTCTGCAATCTCTGCATACCAATTATTAAGATATTCCTCTATCCGGTCATTATCATTAATCCTTTGCAGTTCAGCATATACTCTTTTATAATCATCCGCTTCCACTAATTCATTTTTAGCCGACCAGACAGAAAGAAATATATTTATTGCAACAGCACCAAGCAGGGCAATCCATATAATTTTGTTAGTTAATAATTTCATCAGCTCATATCTGTACAGCTTCATACAGCCCACCCCTTATTTGTCAGTTCCTTGAGCCTTTCTAACACCTCCGTATCAGGCTTTATACGGTCATCAAACAAATAGAGGTAGAGATCTTCAAGAACAGGCTTAACCGGTCTGTAGTCATATCCTTCGGGCTGATCGTCAGAAAGTATTCGAACAATTACAATGTCATTGTCCTTCAGCATAGAGCAAACACGCCACCTTGATGAAACCTTGGGCAACTCCTCCTCCCGAACATGCAGCTCATATACCTTGTCGGCAATAATTTCAAGCATCTTGGCAGGCTGGGACTTTACGACAAGCTCTCCCTGCTTTAGTATCATAATCTCATTGGATATAAACTCAATATCGGTAACAACATGAGTGGCAATCAGAACAAGCTTGCTAAAGCTTATCTCCGATATCATATTACGAATCCTTATTCGTTCCTTCGGATCAAGCCCGGCGGTTGGCTCATCCAGAATTAAAATCTTCGGATCATTTAATATAGCCTGGGCAATTAGGATTCTTTGCTTCATACCGCCTGAAAAGCTGCCAAGCCGTTTGTCGGCAGCGTTCGACAGATTAACCATGGAAAGGACTTCTTCAATTCTGTCATTCAGCTTCCTTTTTTCCATGCCCTTAAGGGTTCCCATATAGCCCAGGAACCTTCTTGCCGTGAAGCTGTCAAAAAGAGCCTGCTGCTGAGGCATAAAGCCCAGCAGACTCCGGTAGCTTTCTCCCAACTGCCGGATATCCTTTCCGTCAAGCATGACCTCTCCTGTGTTTTGTACAAGATTGTTTACCAGTATATTAATTAAGGTAGATTTTCCTGCTCCGTTTGGTCCCAGCAGACCGTATATACCTTCAGAAAAAGAGCAGTTTATGTTTTCCAGCGCCATTTTACTGCCATAGGATTTTGAAAGATTATGTATCTCGAGAATCATTGTACATCACCTCTTTTTATCATAGATAAATATTATGATCATGAATACATTATTGTACTCACTTGATCTATTGCCTATATCGGTGGTACCAGGGTATATTTACTCTTGTCATTATAATAATCTTCTTTTAGTATATAGCCAATTCGTTGAGTAACCTTCCCCCTGACATCATTATGCAATATAATATAGTAATCTCCTACCTCTGCCAGCAATTTTATTTCTGTTTTTTCAGGAAGCGTTGCCTTTAGTTCCCTAAGCTCATGTGTTGTTAGATCATAGATGAATTCCTTTGCATTTTCTTTATATCCGACAGATGTATTATCCGAATATTTACTTTTCATTACATTACCTTCAGTAATATAGAGTCTATCATTAAGAGCATATATATAATTCACAGGTAAATCACATATAACCTTTTCTTCTTTTGTTATAAAATCAAATGAAACAAGCTCATAAGATCCTTCTGTAGTTTTTTTATTATAATAATAGCAATTACCATAAACTAATAAAGGTATTGGCAAATCCAGATAAGTTATTTCCCCAGAAGCTAAATCTAAAGCAATCATATCCATACGATATGCTTCGCTAAGTGCACTCATAAATTCATTAAAGTTCTCAGTATCTATATAATCTTCCACATTACTTTCAATGCCATAATCATTTGGATTTATTATATTAGTATAATAACGGTGGTATATAATCATCTTATTATTTATAACGCCATACGGTAAATATGTATCAATACCTTCCTTGTCATTAAGGGTGATCCTTTTTACAGAATAGTTCTTCATATTAATCTGATATAAATCCCAGCGTTCAATTGAAGTTGATAATCCATCTACAAACTTATACTTTGCTGCTATTAAATGCAATGTATTATTACTTAAATATATATCGCTAATTATATCTCCATCGATCTCTGCCACTATTTTGGTTTTGGTGCTACTTACATCGCTCTTATTCAGATAAGAAATAAATGTTTCTTTATTATCCCTCATCTCAATATTTTTAGTTATATAATATTGATCATCATCAATAAAAAAGGTATAAGGATAGCATAAGCGTGAAACACAATCTATGTCAGTATGATCGCAGTTAGGCTTACTGCAAAAAAATACATTTGTCATACTGTTAAAATCAAAATAACATTTATCCTGAATTATTCATGAGGGTAAAAAATCATAGATTTATCCATGGAATTATTACGACAGTTCATTTTCAAGGATAAATTTTTATGA
>JAAZDK010000101.1 GCA_012512855.1 Clostridiales bacterium | reverse complement strand
TCTGTTTGCATTATTACGGCCTGCCAAAAAGGGCAGGGTGGATCTTATATTTACAAAAATGCTGGCAATCTACAGCGCCTGTATCGGGATTTATTTTTCTCTGTATGCAGGCAAATATTGCATATCTACTATTATGTACGGCTCATGCGATCTGTCGGCTGTTATTCAGTCGCTCGAGGGCTTTACCGGCTCGACAGTTAAGCTATCCATAGCCGGCTATCTGATAATATATTCAATTACCAAGATTGCAGCATATTTTCTGATAGCTTCAATTCTTGCCTTCTTATGCATAATTGCAAAGACAGCCTTGTTTGTATATGTGACATCATTTTCTTATGCTATAATCAGCTCATTGTTCTATGTTCTTATAAAGGCTAATTCCTATTTGAGTATTTTAAAATTCATAAATCCTGTTTGCCTGATTGATACCAATGTATTGTATAAGAATTATCTTGACCTGAATTTCTTTGGTCAGCCACTGAATTTATTAAAGGCCGGTATTGCCATGCTCATTTTTGGCAATCTGCTTTTCGTAGCAGTTAATTTGATAATTTTTGCAGGGCAAAAGAATCTGATATTTCATGACAGCAGATTTGTTAGCTGGTTATTTAACCATATGCACATAAAAAGAAGGGCTTCAGCAAGCCTGTGGAAATATGAAGCCTATAAAATTCTTATAGTAAATAAGGGTCTGTTTATTATTATTGCTGCAATGCTGCTTGGTTGGAATTCATATAAGGCATATCAGATGCCCTTTATAATGTATGACAGTATTTATAAATTCTATATTAGTCAGCTTGAAGGGCCGATAGGGGAGCATACCTATGATTTTATTGAAAAAGAGGCGGCCAGGTATCAGCAGCTTAAGGATGATTTGGCAATTTTGGATGAGCAATTGCGTGAGGGTAAAATTAACATATTGGTATATGAAAATCTGACAAGATCTATAAGCATGGAGCTGCAAAGAGAAATCGGCTTTATGATGCTGCAGGATAAGGTGGCGGAGCTTGAGCCTTTTTATGAAAAAGAGAGCAAAATAAAGCCATGGCTGGTATACGATACCGGTTATAATCAGCTGATGGGTGTATTGAAGAATGAGGATATGAACTTTGCTCACCTGATATTTCTTATCAGCCTGATTGCCTGTGCAGCACCTGTATATGCAGCAGAGAATACCTTTGCCGCAAGGCGGCTGCTAATGACAACGGCCAGGGGTAGGCTGCATTCTTTATACAGAAGATTGGGAACCGCTGCAGTAGTAACCAGCCTTCTTTATATAGCAGCCTATTTGCCCGGGCTTGTGAATATACTGGAAAGCTACGGAACAAGAGGGATAGAAGCGCCTATCCAGAGTATATCAAGATATCATGAATTTCCTCTTCCTTTATCCATTGGCGGCTTTTTATGCCTGCTGTATGCTGTCCGCCTGCTGGCAGCCTTGATTATGCTGATGCTTGTATTATGCATATCATATTATTCAAGAAATACCGCTACAGCGCTATCGCTTGCCTCTGCCATCTTTTTGGTTCCTTATGTAATAAAGCTGCTGGGGTTGGATTTTGTGTCACCTATCCTGTGGAATCCTAATATTATAGTCTGTGAATATTTCATGGATACGGCAGCATCAGATGGAAGGAAGTACATATTGATATTTAACTTAGTTGTAATTGCAGCAATGAGCTTTTATATTATCAGAAAAACATACAGAAATATTAATAATGCAATGTAAAAGAAAAATGAATCCTAAAATAACATAATAGCTTATGCTTTACAGAAGCAGGCAGTATGCAAAAATGGCGCATGCTCTCATTGATAATGCCACTCACATAAAAGATGGTTAATGCATATATAGGATTAAGGGGTGTTATGCATGAATGAATGTGAGCTTGTAGTATTTGTCTCAACCATTGCCTGTTCCTTAGCCAAGTGCCTCTCTGAAGATGAGCTTGCCATTTTAGCTGCTGTTTTCAGCCAGCTAGGTGATACTATAGAAACAATACTTACGCATAGGGAGATAAATGAAAAATGTGAGGGTAAATAATAAAAATGCGAGGTTGCTGAATGATTTAAGAATCAATCAGTGATTGGAGTATGATAAAATTATAGATAATGATTCCTGTAAGGTGAAATTATTATAAGGGAACGGTTTTAATCGGGGCTTTTGCAAAATAGCTAATTAAGCTATTGAGCAGGAGCCCCTTTATAGTTATTAAGTATATAAGATTTTCTGCCTATACTTTTTCCTGGCCGATATAATTTTAGCAGAAAAGAGATTGTTCTCTTAACATAATATGCTGTGCCATTTATGGAAAAAAATAAAAACTGCATCATATGCAATAAAATCTGCATTTTGAGCATTAATATAATGAACAGGAGGAAAAGCTATGTCAACTTTCAACATAAATACTCCGGAAGCTGATACAGAAGCAAAGCTTCTGGATCAATATATTGACGGTATTTCAAATGGTGATAAAGCCTCCCTTGGTACGCTGTATGAAAAGACAAGCTCGGCAATATACGGCTTTGCCTTATCTATAGTAAAGAATCCGGCACG
>JAAZDK010000100.1 GCA_012512855.1 Clostridiales bacterium | reverse complement strand
CCCTTACCGAAGGCAGCTTGTCGCCCGCTTTGTAATAACCGGATATGATATCAGCCTTAAGCTTTTCTATTAACTGGATATAGACAGGCCGTTCAGAATCTAGCTCCCACATATGGACTCCTTTCTTCGTTATTTGATTATATTGCTTTTATTTACGGGGATACGGCGCCATGGGTTTGTCTTAATATCCCCAATAAAAACGTATTACTGTATTATTGTATTAAGTGGTTAATACAATAATACAATATTGATAATAATCTGTCAAGAGCTTTTAAAATAAATTTAGGGCCTATCTAAAACATAGAAAAATAAGCTCTATTTGGAGAAAGAATATAGCTTGCTCAAACACAACTTTTTTACTTTTTTATTGCCTGAATATGGTATATAATAGTAGAGATGCATGATATAACAATATATGGAGGTGATACCCATACAAGCGGGCGATAATATCAGGGTGATTAAGGGAATCGGAGATAAGACAGCCAAACTGCTTGAAAAACTGGGTATAAGAACTGTTCAGGATCTGCTGGAGCATTATCCCAGGGCTTATGAGGAATTTGATTATCCGGTTTCCATTGCCGGTCTGCAGGAGGGCATGACAGCCAGCATAGAGGCGGCTCCGGTTACCGAGCCCAAGCTGAGGAAGGTTCGCAATCTGCAGATAATTAATATTACAGTTGGAGATTCCAGCGGCAGATTGAATTTGACCTGGTTCAATATGCCCTTTTTGCAGAGAACGCTTCGGATGGGTAGCCATTATATTTTCAGGGGAAAGGTTATAAGAAGAAACGGGGTTCTTGTAATAGAACAGCCAAAAATATATGCAAAGGAGCAGTATTATAAATTATTGAAGATATTGCAGCCGATTTATCCCTTGACGGATGGGCTTTCCAATGCCGTCCTGTCAAAGGCGATAAAGGAGGCCTTATCACAGCTTGAGTTGGCTGCAGATTTTATACCAAAGAGCATAGCAAAGGCCAATAAGCTGATGGACAGGACCAAGGCAATAAAGGAGATACATTTCCCGAAGGACAGGGAGAGCCTGATTAAGGCCAGACAAAGGCTGGTATTTGATGAATTTTTTCTTTATGCCCTTGCTCTCAGAAAACTGAAGGAAAAAAGGAGCCAACTGCGTTCTATCTATAGAATGGAGGACAGGCCTGAATGCTGTCAGCTTATAGAGGGGCTTCCCTACAGGCTGACCAAAGCCCAGCAAAGGGTTTGGGAGGAGGTAAAAGCCGATTTGAAGGCTGAATACATCATGAACCGGCTGATACAGGGAGATGTCGGTTCAGGTAAAACCATTCTGGCAATCCTTGCCCTTCTTATGACGGTCAAAAACGGTTATCAGGCCGCCTTAATGGTGCCTACGGAGGTTTTGGCAAAGCAGCATTATAAATCCATTGAAGAGCTGCTTAAGTCTTTTGGAGTAGGTATTTGCCTGCTGGTTGGCTCCATGAGCGCAAAGGAAAAGAAGGAAGCATATGAAAAAATAAAAAACCATACAGCGGATATTGTGGTGGGCACCCATGCAATAATACAGGAGAAGGTGGATTTTGACAAGCTGGCGCTTGTTATAACTGATGAGCAGCACCGTTTCGGAGTCAGGCAGAGGGAGGCATTGATTAACAAGGGGCTAAACCCTCATGTGCTGGTTATGAGCGCAACCCCCATACCGAGGACACTTGCTATTATTTTATATGGCGATCTGGATATATCGGTCGTTGACGAGCTGCCTGCAAACAGGCAGCCTATAAAAAATTGCGTGGTGGATACAAGCTATTATCCCAATGCCTACAGATTTATCAGCAAGCAGGTGGAACAGGGCAGACAGGCCTATGTTATATGT
>JAAZDK010000099.1 GCA_012512855.1 Clostridiales bacterium | reverse complement strand
GCCCTCTCCAGCCCCAAAAGGTACCCAAAAAAAGTCCCCAAAAAAGAAAAAACCAAAACACCTGGAAATTGGCGGCCAAGAGCGGGGGTGGCCATCACCGGGAAAAACTGCGTCCCCGTGAAGAGCTGATTTTTTACATAAGCCCAAAGGCTATTTACTTTACAGTGATACTATTAGCTTACAGCAATACTATTACTTTACAATGATACTTTTAGTGATACTTATGCTTTACAATGATACTTTTACTTTACAACGATATTTAAGATCTTGTTTGGTACATATATTACCTTGACAATAGTTTTGGAAGCAACTACTGCCTTAATTGAATCAAGCTCCAAGGCTCTTGTCTGAACAGACTCCTGCTTCTCATCAAGAGCAATTGCCATACTTGCCTTAACCTTGCCGTTTATCTGTATGGCGATCTCCACAGTGTCCTCTACTGTCTTGCTCTCATCATATACCGGCCAGCTTTGCTGATATATCCTGCCCTGACCTCCGATTAACTCCCAAAGCTCCTCTGTAATATGAGGCGCTACTGGGTTAAGCAGCAACAGCAGGGTCTTGAGTTCTCCCCTGGTAACGCTTCCTGCCTTGTAGAACTCATTTACCAGGCCCATCATGGCTGCTATAGCTGTATTATACTTCATGCTCTCATAATCTGAGCTGACCTTCTTTATTGTCTGATGCATCTTTATCTCAAGGGCCTTTGAGTAGTTTTCATCATCTGCAAGCATATCCTTAAGCTTCCATACCCTGTCAAGGAAGCGGCGGCAGCCCCTTACACCCTCGCTGGACCAGGCTGCATGCAAATCAAATGCGCCTATAAACATCTCATAGGTTCTTAAGGTATCTGCTCCATACTCGTTCACAATGTCATCCGGATTGACTACATTTCCTCTGGATTTGGACATCTTCTCGCCATTCTCGCCAAGGATCATGCCATGTGAGGTTCTCTTCATATATGGCTCCGGCGTGCTGACCAGACCCAGATCATAGAGGAACTTATGCCAGAAGCGGGAATACAAAAGATGCAGGGTGGTATGCTCCATACCGCCGTTATACCAGTCAACCGGCAGCCAGTAATCCAGCTCCTCCTTGTCTGCAAAGGCCTTGTCATTATGAGGGTCTATATATCTCATGTAATACCATGATGAACCTGCCCAGTTAGGCATGGTGTCGGTCTCCCTGTACGCCTTGCCTCCGCATTTCGGGCAAGTAGTTTCAACCCAGTCGCTTATCTTTGCAAGCGGCGATTCACCAGTTTCGGTAGGCTCATAGCTTTCAACATCCGGCAGCATAAGCGGCAGCTCTTCCTCAGGAATCGGAACGTAACCACATTTTTCACAGTGAACAATCGGAATAGGCTCACCCCAGTATCTTTGACGGGAGAATACCCAGTCCCTTAATTTATAATTAACCTTCTTGCGACCGATGCCCTTCTGCTCCAGCCACTCAACCATTTTTTCCTTAGCCTGTTCAACCTCAAGGCCGTTCAGGAAACCGGAGTTGACAAGCTTGCCTGAGTCGGTGGCGGTATACGCAGCCTCATCTACATTGCCGCCGGCAACTACCTCCACTATAGGAAGGTTGAACTTTTTAGCGAACTCCCAGTCACGCTCATCATGAGCCGGAACCGCCATAATAGCTCCGGTGCCATAGCTCATCAATACATAATCAGATATCCAGATAGGTATCTCTTTACCTGTAGCAGGATTTATGGCAGTCAGGCCGTCAATCTGAACACCTGTCTTATCCTTTGCAAGCTCAGCCCTTTCAAAATCGGATTTTTTGGCAGCCTGCTCACGATATGCTATAAGCTCATCATAATTTTTAATCTCATCCTTATACTTGTCAATAAGAGGATGCTCAGGCGATATAACCATGTAGGTAGCGCCGAACATTGTATCCGGTCTGGTGGTAAAGATGCGCAGGCTATCCTCTTTTCCTGCTATTGCAAACTCAACCTCGGCGCCAACCGAACGGCCTATCCAGTTAATCTGTGATACCTTAACCTTTTCTATATAATTAACCAGCTCAAGATCATCAATCAGTCTGTCTGCATATGCTGTAATCTTAAGCATCCACTGACTCTTTACCTTGCGTACTACCTCCGAGCCGCAGCGCTCGCAGACACCGCCTACAACCTCTTCATTTGCCAGGCCCACCTTGCAGGATGTACACCAGTTTATGGGCATCTCCGCCTTATATGCTAGGCCTTTTTTGAAGAACTGCAGGAATATCCACTGAGTCCATTTATAATAATTCGGATCTGTGGTGGCAATTTCCCTGTCCCAGTCAAAGGAATAGCCCAGGGATTTCAGCTGCTGCTTGAAGCGTTCAATATTATTTTTGGTTACAATAGTCGGATGAATTTTATTCTTTATGGCATAGTTTTCAGTTGGAAGTCCGAATGCATCCCATCCCATCGGATACAGTACATTGTACCCTTCCATCCTTCTTTTTCTGGCTATTACATCAAGAGCTGTATAAGGTCTGGGATGGCCCACATGCAGGCCCTGTCCTGACGGATAAGGGAATTCCACAAGCGCATAAAACTTGGGTTTTGACTTGTCGCGCCCCGCGGCAAAGGCCTTTTCCTCATCCCAAATCTTTTGCCACTTCTTCTCAATTTCCTTTGGTGAATAATGTTCACACATAGTAAACATAAACCTCCATTCCTATAATTGTCGTTTTGATGGAAAATTGTGTATAACAGTACGTTTAGCATTTAGAAATTTGTAGAGATCTCTATACGTTAAAAAAACCCCTTCATCTCTAAAAATCTAGAGACGAAGAGGCTCTATTTGCATAGAATCCTTCCGCGGTACCACTCTAGTCCACTGCGCTGTAACAACAGAATAACGCAATGTCCTCATTACATCTGTAACGGGATTACCCGCTCTGCCTACTAAGGTTCAGCAGAGGGCTCCAAGGCGAGTTCTAGGCTCTTATCTGCCGCTTTGCACCCACCAGCGGCTCTCTGAAAGACAGTTTGCCTATACTACTCCTCTTCACAGCCATAATGTCAATATTTAAAATAAAATAAAAATGTAAATTTAACCTTTATTTTAGCATCTTTACAGGCTATGTCAAGTGTAAAAACAAAGATTTATGTTATAAAGGGCAATAATGCATCAAAAAGGACACCCTATTGGGATGTCCTTATATTTATATAGAGATGTATTATTAAAGTGCAAAAGTATTTATAATGCCTTGCGAATGGAGTCCTTAATTTCGTTCTTGATTTCTTCGATATTGATTTCATTCTTGATTGATTCCATTATCTCCAGCATGTTGATTTCATCCTTGATGGAATCTACAATATCATCAACATCAATTTTATCTTTGACAGAGTCCACGATATCATCGATATCGATTTCATCCTTTACGGCTTCTACAATATCATCGAAATCAAGCTCTTCTTTCAGCCGTTCCTTTATTTCGTTTATTATATCATTTATAATCTGGCTACCTGCGCCTTTATTGCTCTCGTATAAAATTCTGCCGGAGCTTTTCTTAAGCCCTGCTTCTCTTTGCCTTCTAAGCTCCCTGGTTGAATACCAGCCGGTTGCAGGCCATCCATCTTCGAAAACTATATTATGCCTTTGAGGTCTCAACTCCTCAAACTCATCAACAACATCCTCCAAATCCGCGTATTCCTCAGGCGCTTTAGCAGGTTGTACAGCCATATGAGCGGTCTG
>JAAZDK010000011.1 GCA_012512855.1 Clostridiales bacterium | reverse complement strand
TATATAATGTATCCGGTGAAATAGGTGAGAATAAGCTGGCGGAACCCTACAGTATTTACCAGTCGAATGTAAACAACTCAATTATCTATATCGAATTTGCAGACAGACTGGATGTTGCCTCGGCCCTGGATGTTGACAACTACAGAATTTCCACCGGTGAAATAGAAGAAATTAAGCTGATACGCAATAACATGGACGGAGCAACCATACAGCTTAAGATGGTTAAGGGTTCAATAGCGGCAAATGGCAAGTATAACATCAGAATTTCCGGAATTAAAGGATTTAACGGATCCTATACCGAAATGGATGAATATACCGGCGAGATTAATCTGGTGGAAAATGCTGATCCTCAGCTGAAGAGTGTCGTATATGATCCGGCTCAGATGGATACCATTAAGCTGGTATTTACTGAAAATATCCAGGGATATATAAATGTAAGCATTCAGGAGCGGGATACCGGATACTCAATTGGCAATAGTGTAACAGTTGCAGGAGATACAGTTACGATAACAATGGATAGAGTACCTGCGGACGGCACCCATATTGTAATATATGTGCTGGATAACAGAATATCTGATTTGAACGGTAACGAGTCCATAATAAATCCTGTACTTTATACCTTTGTGAATTATTAATGACAAGTCATAAGATTATAACAGGCTTAATATAATGAATCAGGAAACAAGCTATACGCAGACCGGAGCTAAGCTTAGGTCCGGTTGATTGGAGGTTCCTGATGGATACAAAATATGAGGACAATATATTAAGCCAGATAGAGAAAAATTTATCAAGCAATATAAATGAGAATCTTTTCCTGACAGGACGAGTATTTGAAGGCGCTAATACACTGACAAAAAAGAAATTTCTGCAGGAACACGAGGAGGCAAGCAGGAGTCTGAACTCGGAAAAAGAGGAATATCCTCTTGTTTCGAAGGAGCATATCAGTGAAATACCGCCATTATCCCGGGCCGAATTAATACGGCAGGCAAGAGAGGCTTGTCTGAAACAGCTTAACGGAAGCCAGACCTACAGCAGGCCTTATGAACCGAGCTACATAAGCCTTGATAATATAAATGCTGATGTCCCGGTTGTAAAAAAGGAAGGACATTTCAGGCTGTTCGCCAACGGCCCCCGGTCCGATATGACGCGCGACGAAGCAAGCCCGCAGGAGATAGCTGCTTTCAGATCATTGATTATCAGAACCGTATGTGCCGTAATACTGTTTCTCTCCTTGTTCATCATTGACAAATTTGACTTGAAGATAGGCAATATAACAAACACCAGGATAAAGGAATATATTACCGGCAACGATGCATTGAAGGCTCTTGAGGATATGATTGTTGCCTGGCTGAAGTAAGCAGACCAGGGCTTTATATGAATCTGGAAGGCATCCTATATAATCGGCTGAAGGCTGGATATAGGATGCTTATTTATTATTTCTCTTCGTTGTATTTTGCTTTATAATCAGTTATAATAGCGCATGTAGTTTAATACAGAATATCAGCTTATAGGATATCAGCCTATGTGTAGATAATTGCAGCTGATGCTTGAATATAAAGAAGCTGAATATATGAAAAACCTAAACAACGGAAATAAACGGTTTATAAGGACTAAAGGACCTTAATATAAGAATTTGGAGGGTAAAATGAGAAAATTGGCACTTTCGGATGAAATTCTTTTGACAGTTGAAAAGCCTGCCCGCTATATTGGCGGAGAGGTCAACATGCAGGTGAAGGACCCGAAAAAGGTGGATATCCGATTTTGTATGTGTTTTCCTGATGTATATGAGATAGGAATGTCACATCTGGGAATTCAGATCTTGTACGATATATTTAACCGCAGGGAGGACACCTATTGTGAAAGGGTATATTCACCATGGGTGGACATGGACAAGCTGATGAGGGAGAAAAATATTCCCTTGTTCGCATTGGAGAGCCAGGATCCTGTCAGGGATTTTGACTTTCTAGGAATTACCCTCCAGTATGAGATGTGCTATACGAATATACTTCAGATACTGGAGTTGGCGCAGATACCGATATATGCCAAAGATCGCACGGACAAAGATCCAATCGTAATAGGCGGGGGACCCTGCAGCTATAATCCGGAGCCGATTGCCGACTTTTTTGACTTCTTTTATATAGGTGAGGGTGAGACGGCCTATAATGAGATACTGGATATATATAAGGAATATAAAAAAGCCGGTAAAAGCAGAAGAGAATATCTGGAACGGGTGGCCCGGATTGAAGGCATGTATGTGCCCGCCTTCTACGATGTCAGCTATAATGAGGATGGAACTATAAAAAGCTTTACAAGGAACAACGAGGCGGCCAGCTTGCGGATAAAAAAGCAGGTGGAAATGAATTTAAGCGAGACCTTTTATCCCACCAGGCCTCTGGTGCCCTTTATCAAGGCGACACAGGACAGGGTGGTGCTGGAAATACAGTGGGGTTGCATACGAGGCTGCCGTTTCTGCCAGGCGGGAATGATTTACCGGCCCACCAGGGAGAGAAGTCTTGAGTATCTGAAAAAATGTGCCTATGAGATGCTTAAATCCACCGGATATGAGGAGATTTCCTTAAGCTCATTAAGCTCCAGCGATTATTCGCAGCTGCAGGAGCTGGTATATTTTCTGATTGATGAATTTGGCAGCAAGGGAGTTAATATATCCCTTCCTTCCCTTAGAATAGATGCCTTTGCCCTTGATGTAATGAGCAAGGTTCAGGATATAAGAAAAAGCAGCCTTACCTTTGCGCCGGAGGCAGGAAGCCAGAGACTCCGGGATGTAATTAACAAGAACCTGACTGAAGAGACTATTCTTGATGGCGCCATGAAGGCCTTCAAAAGCGGCTGGAACCAGGTTAAGCTGTACTTTATGCTTGGCCTGCCTACCGAAACAAAGGAGGATATAGAGGGGATTGCTGTCTTGTCGGAAAAAATAGCCAGGGAGTATTACAGCATTCCGAAGGAGGAAAGAAATGGGAAGGTAAGCATAACCTGCAGTACCTCCTTCTTTGTGCCCAAGCCCTTTACTCCTTTTCAATGGAGCAGAATGGACAGGGCTGAGGAATTTATTGAGAAGGCATATTTCCTGAAGGATAAAATTAATGAGCAGCTCAATCGCAAAAGTATAAAATACCGCTGGCATGATCCCCATGTAACCGAGCTTGAGGGGGTATTGGCCAGAGGGGACAGGCGTGTAAGCCAGGTTATTTACAAGGCCTACAAGGCAGGCTGCCTCTTTGATGCATGGAGCGAGATGTTTAATTATGAAAAATGGATGCAGGCATTTGAGGAATCTGGTTTAAGCATAGAATTCTACAATTGCAGAGAAAGAGGCGAGGATGAGCTGCTGCCATGGGATTTTATTGATGTTGGCGTAAAGAAGGAATTTCTGCTTCGTGAATATAAGCGGGCCAAGGCAGGACTTACTACTCCCAACTGCAGACAGACCTGCTTTAACTGTGGCGCCAAGATGTTCGGCGGTGGTGTATGCGTTGAGGATAATACGGCAAATGAGGCAGGAGCGGGGAGGTAAGCAATGAGGGTAAGAATTAAATTTCAAAAGTATGGAGCTATGAAATTTATCGGTCATCTGGATGTAATGAGATATTTTCAGAAGGCATTCAGACGGGCCGGCTTTGATAACGAATACAGCAAGGGCTTCAATCCCCATCAGATTATGTCCTTTGCCGCTCCTTTAGGAGTAGGGCTTACATCTGATGCTGAGTATATGGATATATCCTTGCTGTCATCTGATGAGCCCGAAACAATGCTTGAGAGGATTAATGCAGTATTGACCGAGGGCTTTCGTGTGGTAGACTTTCATATTCTGCCGGAGGCCAATTCAAATGTCAGGGCAGCATCAGCCATGTCTTTGCTGGCAAGCGCCGATTATCTGGTATCACTTAAGGACGGATATTCAGCAGAGGGCATATCCTCAGGGCAGGAATTTAAAGAGGCTTTTTTGGCCTTTTATGGGTCGGAGGAAATAATAATTGATAAAAAAACCAAGACTACACAAAAGGAAGTAAACATCAAGCCGATGATAAGTCTACTGGCATTTGACGAAGAGGAATATATAAGCAGGCTTAAGCCGCTGCTGGAGGTTGATTTGGAGGAGAACAGGAACGAAAGCTGTGCTGACATATACAATAACGGCATTAAGCTGTATATGCAGCTGGATACCGGAAGCAGCTCCAATCTTAAGCCGGAGCTGGTGATGGAGGCTTTCTTTAACAGGCAGGGGTATGAATTCAATAAATTTGCCTGGCAGGTTCACAGGCTGGAGATGTATGCCCGTGACGATAAAGGCAGGAAATTAACACCCCTTTATGCTATGGAAAGATAGTAGCGAACATAAGGCCAAGGAAGGGAGGGGCAAGGGTGAATAGACTGGTTATTACAAAAAATAATAAAGCAATAGTATCCGCACTGTTTGAGGGTATGGATATGGTGCAGGTTTCCTTAAATGCCCCTGATGATGAAGGAATTCTAGGCAACATTTATCTGGGAAAGGTAAAAAATATAGTAAGAAATATTAATGCAGCCTTTATAGAGATAGAAGGCGGAAGAATCTGCTATTATTCAATGAGTGAAAATCTGTACCCTATTATGGCGCAGGGGTATTCTTACGATAAGGAAGCAGGTTTATTGCCCAAAAAGGACCTGAGAATAGGGGATGAGCTTATCATCCAGGTGACGAAGGAGGATATTAAGACCAAAGCACCGGTAGTATCGGCTAATCTTAATTTTACCGGTAAATACGCTGCTTTAACCTATGGAAAAATTGCTACAGGTGTATCCTCCAAAATCAGTGATGATAAGGAGCGCAAGCGTCTTAAGGCTATTGCTCAGAAATATAGCAGCAAGGAATATGGTATTATCATCAGGACGAATGCCGCTTATGTTTCTGAGGAAAAAATAAGCTCCGAGATTGAAAAGCTTATAGCTTCATACGAGAATATTCGCAAATATGGCATATATAAAACCTGCTTTTCCCTGCTTTACAAAACACCCCCGAATTATATTTGCGATTTGAGGGACAGCTATACAGACAATGTGGATGAATTCCTTACGGACGATTTAGAGCTTTTTAACAATATGAAGGAATATCTTATGGCCTACCAGCCGGAGGATATTGATAAGCTCAGGTTCTATGAGGACGAGCTGGTTAGCCTGGCGGCATTGTACGGAATAGGGGACAAGCTAAGTGATGCCATTCGCCCGATGGTTTGGCTTAAGTCAGGTGGCAGTCTTGTTATTCAGCCTACAGAGGCCTTGACGGTTATTGATGTTAATACAGGCAAAGCTGTAGCAGGCAAAAAGAAGATACAGGAGACTTTTCTTAAGGTAAACCGGGAGGCTGCCAGGGAAATTGCAAGGCAGATCAGACTTCGTAATTTGTCCGGTATTATAATTATTGACTTTATAGATATGGAGCTTGAAAAGGATAAGGAGCTACTTATAAAGGAGCTGGAGGAGTATTTTAAAAAGGACCCGATTAAGACGACACTTGTTGACATGACAGCCCTGGGTCTGGTTGAGGTGACCAGGAAAAAGGTGCGTAAGCCATTGCATGAGCAGCTGCAGGAGATTAATATATTATATCATGCCAATTAAATAGAAAAAGACGTGTTAATTGCATTAAATCAGGCTAAGCCAGTATAGCCATCCTCCTGGTAAGATTTGAGTTTTCATCAGGAGGGTGGGTTTATTATATTGCGGATGATTTTATGAAATTGAGAGCAATTATAAGTTGTAAAGGCAAATGTTTGTAAAAATAAGCAACCGGCATATTTTTCATTGATGAAATCAAATGCCGGTTGCGGTCTTATTGATCATAAAACTTACTTTTTTAGTTTACCTAAACTTCATACAGCTCACTAGCTTTTCATTCGTTCTTGAGCTTGTTTGCTTCTGGATTTTAATGGTCGCTTACACTTCTGATATCTATAACCTCTGTTCTGGTGTAGGTTATATCAGCCGGTTTTTCTCCTGCTACAAGGTAGTTGTAGAGAGCTATAATAGGATCATGTCCCTGTCCGAAAGGATCCTGACCGACTGCACCATATATAACGCCCTTCCTAATGTAATTAATAATATTATCATCATAGTCAAAGCATATAATCTTGGTTTTACCAGACAGGTTAAGCTCTTCGACAGCTCTGACAGCACCCATGATACCGCCTGAAATAACAACGATACATCCGATGTTTCTGTTCTTTTGAAGCTCTTCTTTTGTGGCGTTATAAACACGCTCATCGGATACATCAGCCTCAATATCAGCAACCAGTTTGATCTTTCTCTTTTTCTTTACTGTTTCTACAATACCGCTATATCTTTCGTTATTGATTATGGTTCCTAAAGAACCATGGATTATTGCATATTCGCCTTCCTCGTCCAGAGCCTTAATTACAAGCTCACCGGCAAGTCTGGCTGCTTCCTGAGTATCCGGTCCGAAATATGACAGAGCTTTTAAGCCTTCAGGAAGATTACAGTTAAATACTGCTACCTGAACATTATTTTTTTCAGCCGCCAAAAGGGTTTCTTCACCACCTGCAAAGCCGGGGAAGATAACTGCATCCATTCTTTCCTCTATGCATTTATTTATTGAGTTGAAAAATCTGTCATCAACAACGTCAAAGCCCATGTAAATTACATCTGCGTTCTTGTTCTGCAGCTCCTTCTTAGCATACAGGGCACCTTGTCTTACACCATGCCAGAAGGGATGATCCAGAGGGCTTACAAAGGCTATTCTCAGCTTCTTGTCGCTAACCCTGTCGACAGGAACAATAGAGGTCCTGTATCTTCTCAGCAATGACTGAATTCCTGACAGCATGTTCATCAGGGACTGAGTCTGGGTGTTGATTTCTTCGCTTTCGGCAAGCTCCTCCTGAGTGACTCCTGCAACATCTTGGGTAATGGAGGATATCTCGTTGGAGGCATCGTGAATGATATTACCCATTTCACGAATACCATTGGTGTTTTCATTTATTAAGCGGGATTCCTCAAATACCTTCTTTATATCTTCATTAAGGATGTTGGCGTTCTTACTGATGGAGCCAAAGGATTCCTTGACTGAAGTGAAGATTTCCTTACTGTAGTTGAAGCTTTGAACGCAATCCTCGATACTTTGGCTTACCTTGGCATTGCTGGTGAGTATATTGCTAAGCAGCTTGTCAACCTGCCCGATACTGTCCTTGGTAGCGGCGGAAAGCTTATTCATCTCCTGGGCTACCACTGCAAAGCCTCTTCCAGCCTCACCGGCTCTGGCTGCCTCAACAGCGGAATTCAGGGACAGAAGCTCCAGCTGTTCTGCAATATTAATAATCAGACCATTAACCTGATCTATCTTGTTAATATGATTATTCAATGTTTCGATAAACAGAGCAGTATCCGACAGATTGGATGATATAACATCCATTTGCTCGTTGTATTTGTCCAGATGCTTGGAGCCGCTATTGGATATATTTACTGTGTTCTCAACAAAGGCTTCTATGCTTTCCAAGCTCTTGGTAATACTGTTGGTTCTTTCGCTAACGTCCTGAAAACGCTCCAGTGTATCGGTTACTATTCTTAACTGCTCCTGCGCCTTTTCAGCAACAATAGACATACTTGCAGCAATCTGTTCATTTCCCTTGCAGCTCATATCCATGCTTTTTGTGAGATTATCAATAGCATCGGAAAGAACTATAACGTTGCTTTTTGTGGATTCAATGAAATTAAGCAAATTGCGTTTCAACTCATTGAAGGCTATGGTCAGGGTTTCAAGCCCCTTGGTCTTTGATGCAACAATATCGCTTATATTCAGCTTGCCCTGAGCAAGAAGACCGGCGTTTTCATTTATAAGCCGTATGGCTCTGAGAAAGCGCCACATAAGGAAAAGTAACACGAAAAACAACAAGGTTATTATGTGAAGAGTAGTTGAGTAAAAAATTGAAGGCAATTCTGCAATTACAAACAAAAGCGATAGGGCAACCATCAGAAAAAGAATAATACCTGTCAGAAGCACAAGAGTTAACCATGTGCTATTGAAAGGCTTTTTTGCTTTCGTGTTTTTTTCGGTCATAATCATTACCTCCAGATTAATAATCAATAGGCTTGGCGGAGTATCCGGCAGGAGCAGACATTGCACACCAAATGCTTGTCAGCACCATGCAAAGAATGCTATTCTTAAAGAAGACAATTCCTAAAGAAAGCAATCTTTTTGGGAAATTGAAGGAATTTCCTTATAGATAAAAACAACGTTTAAGATTAAAAAATCTATACGGTGACATTAAGCTGCATGAATTGCCATAACTCTCTGTGTTTTTTTTAAAATTTTACTATTAAACCGAAAAAAAAACAATTGGTATTTGCAAATTTCACAATAAAATCTTTTTAATTGCATCTAGTAAAAAATAACTATAAAATCTATGTAATGTTGTCTGAAGAATAAAGCTTTTAGGAGAGCGAACGAAAATCTATAATTATGCAAGATAAATGACGACTGTATTATGTATATAACGTTACAAATTAGCATAAATCTGTAAGTGCAATGAAATAATATGCAGTAAACAATGGGATTTTATTCAATCAAAATATAACTATTTATAGGAAATTTGGAGGAGTGTTCCTGACACCAGGGATTATTGATTATAGAATTTATATATGAGTTGATTTTCCCGGTAAGGCCGATATCCGCAGGGTATTATACATCTTCTGTTTGGTTAAAATATTCGTTGACAAATACCAGTCAATATGCTAACATAATTTAGTGTGCCGCACAACGAGGTAAAAGCTCCGGGGAACCGGACACCATAGTTGGCGAGTTTGGAATTTGGGAGGTGCAATATGTACGCAATTATTGCAACTGGTGGTAAACAGTACAAGGTGTCGGAAGGCGATATCATCAAGGTAGAAAAGCTTGGTGTTGCCGAAGGAACTTATACATTTGACCAGGTACTTGCTGTAAGCAAGGATGACAAGTTGGTAGTAGGCAATCCTACAGTAGCTGATGCAACAGTTACAGCAACTGTTCTTGAGGAAGGCAAGGATAAGAAGGTCATAGTTTATAAGTTCAAGAGAAAGACAGGCTATCACAAGAAGAACGGACACAGACAGCAGTATACCAAGGTTAAGATTGAAAAGATCAATGCATAGGTAACAGGATATGATAAATGTATCCATTTACATGACTGCAGACGGTTTGATTACAGGCTTTAGGCTGTCCGGACATGCGCTTTATTCCGAATACGGAAAGGATATAGTATGTGCAGCCGTATCGGCTCTGGTAATCAACACGATAAATTCTATAGAGAAGTTTACCTCAGATAAATTCAGCCTTACTGAGGATGAAAATGAGGGAGTTATAGAATTTCATATGGTTTCACCTGTAAGCAGCGGCAGCAATTTGCTGTTGTCTTCATTGGCCCTGGGGCTGGAGGGAATAGCCCGGGAGTATGCGGATAAGTTTATAAAGATAACTAAGGTGAAATCAAGCTGAAAGGCAGCCCCCACAGATGGATAGAATATATGCAGTTACAGGACGGATTCATCTGTTCTATTTTGAATATAGGAGGTGTATACCATGTTGAGAATGAACCTTCAGTTTTTTGCTCATAAAAAGGGTGTTGGTTCCACTAAGAACGGCAGAGATTCCGAATCCAAGAGATTGGGTGCCAAAAGGGCGGACGGTCAGTTTGTTCTGGCAGGAAACATTATTTACAGACAGCGTGGAACAAAGATTCATCCCGGCCTGAATGTAGGACGCGGTGGTGATGATACATTATTTGCTTTGGTAGACGGTATATTAAGATTTGAACGCAAGGGTAGAGATAAGAAGCAGGCAAGTGTATACCCGGTTGAAGCAAAATAATAGATGAATGAGCAAACCCCAAATTCTCAAATCAAGGAATTTGGGGTTTTATAGTATCAGGTATGACTGATACCTGACTGTTGTAATAATCTTGGATTATTATTATAATTAGCATGTATTGAATCCGAATCAGGCAATAATAATAGCAGTATACCGATATACAGGTAATAATATTTTGCATTAAGCTTATAAATGATTCACGATACAGATAAAATGAACGGTGCTTATGCATTGAAAGAGGTGTTTGAATGTTTGTAGACAGAGCGGAAATTCATATCAGGTCCGGAAAAGGCGGTGACGGCTGCGTCAGCTTCCGAAGGGAGCTGTACGTGCCTGCAGGCGGTCCTGACGGCGGTGACGGCGGTCGGGGCGGAGATGTGATATTTGAGATAGATGAGGGCTTAAATACCCTGACTGATTTCCGTTATATCAAAAAATACAGTGCCCAGGACGGAGAAAACGGCAGCA
Organism: Clostridiales bacterium; assembly: GCA_012512855.1. Classification (GTDB taxonomy): domain Bacteria; phylum Bacillota; class Clostridia; order Lachnospirales; family Lachnospiraceae; genus Mobilitalea. Next base: position 16,416 of record JAAZDK010000011.1, on the reverse strand, counting down.
AGAGAAATTGCAGGGGCAAGGACGGCGAGGACCTGATTATTAAGGTTCCACCGGGTACGGTAATTAGGGAAAAGAAGACAGGCAAGGTAATAGCCGATATGTCTCATGGAAATAAAAGGGTGACTGTCCTAAAGGGTGGCAAAGGAGGCAAGGGTAACCGCCATTATGCCACAGCTACAATGCAGGTACCGCAATATGCCCAGCCGGGACAGAAGGCTCAGGAGCTGGATGTTATTCTCGAGCTTAAGGTGATTGCAGATGTAGGACTGGTAGGTTATCCTAACGTGGGAAAATCAACATTTCTGTCCCGTGTGACCAATGCCAGACCCAAGATAGGCAATTATCATTTTACTACCTTAAATCCCAATCTGGGAGTGGTTGATCTTGAGGATGGCGGCTTTGTTATTGCCGATATTCCCGGCTTGATAGAGGGGGCATCCCAGGGGCTGGGGCTGGGTCATGAATTCTTAAGACATATTGAACGTACAAAGGTAATAATTCATTTGGTTGATGCTGCCTCAACAGAAGGCAGGGATCCGCTTGATGATATAAAAACCATTAATCAGGAGCTGGAAAATTATAACCCTGAACTGCTTACCCGCCCTCAGGTTATAGCAGCCAATAAAATGGATCTTATGGCCGAAGAGGATGCGGCTGTCGTCCTGCAAATGCTAAGGGATGAATTTGAGCCGCAGGGAATTAAGGTGTTTGCGATATCAGCCGTAAGCGGCAAGGGAATAAAGGAGCTTTTGTATTATGTGAGGGATATGCTTAAGAATCTGGATCAGACTCCGGTTGTATTTGAAAGGGAGTATTATCCGGAGGAGCCGGATGACGAATATGAGCCTATTGAGGTCTGGAAGGAAGAGGAGCATTTGTTTGCAGTTGAAGGTCCCCGTGTTGAAAGAATGCTTGGCTATACTAATCTTAATTCTGAGAAGGGCTTTGAATTCTTCCAGAAATTCATGAAGGAAAACGGAATACTTGACAGGCTGGAGGAGCTGGGTATCCAGGAGGGCGATACTGTCAGGGTATACGGTATGCATTTTGAATATTATAAATAATTAATGAAGGGAGTATTTTGATGACAACAAAACAGAGAGCATATTTGAAGGGGCTGGCGATGAATCTGGATCCGATATTTCAGTTAGGCAAATCAAGCTTGACCCCGGAGATAACTGAGGCAATATCCGAAGCTCTTGAAGCCAGGGAGCTGGTTAAGATACATGTTCTAAAAAACTGCCTTGATGATCCGAAGGAGCTTGCCCAGGTGCTGGCGGAGCGTACACATTCTCAGGTGGTTCAGGTAATCGGCAAGAAGATAGTGCTTTACAGAGAGTCCAAGGATAAAAAGAAAATTATACTTCCGTAGTTTTGCCGGATAGAGATTAGCGTCAGGATGAAAGGATAAGAAAACATATGAAAAAGGTTGGTATAATGGGAGGAACCTTCAATCCTATACATTATGGTCATTTGTTCATGGCAGAAAGCGCTTATGAACAGCTGGGACTGGACAAGGTATTATTTATACCGACAAAAAACCCTCCGCATAAGCTAATACCGAGTACAATTACACAGGAGCAGAGGGTCATGATGCTGTCGCTGGCTATCAGGGATAACCCGCATTTTGAATTGTCCTTGATGGAGCTTGAAAGGGAGGGTATGACCTATACGGCCGATACCCTAAAGATACTGACTGATGAAAATCCTGACACGGAGTATTATTTTATTGCAGGCGCAGATTCATTAATGCAGCTTCATAGCTGGAGAAATCCGGAGAATATATTTAAGCTATGTACGTTGGCGGTTGCCGGCCGGGACGATTTGGATAAGGAGACTTTGAACATGCAGGCAAATAAGCTGGCAGCGGCTTATAATGCCAGAATAGTATTTATAGATATGCCTGCAATCCATATATCATCGTCTGAAATTCGTGCCCGTGTGGCTGCCGGCAGAAGCATCAAGTATTACGTTCATGATGAAGTAATTAAATATATAGAAGAAAATAGACTTTATAAGGGCTGAGGCAATCCTTATATTGCATCCGCTTTTGGAGGTAATTTTTATTTAATATGGAAATTGCACAGATTAAGGAAGAACTTAAGAAAATACTGAAACCATCCAGATACCGGCACAGCATCGGGGTGGAAGAGGTGGCCATGGATATGGCTGCTATTTTCGGATATGATATTGAGATGGCAGGTCTGGCAGGCATATTGCATGATTGCGCAAAGCATCTTTCAGAACAGGAGCTGCTTGATGAATGCAATAAATATGGCTTGCCGGTAACAGATATTGAAAAAAGATGTGCGCACATCCTGCATGCCAAGGTTGGAGCCTTGTACGCAAGGATAAAATACGGTGTTGATAATGAGGAGATTTTAAGCGCGATCAGGTATCACACAACAGGCCGACCTGATATGACCCTGCTGGAAAAGATTATATTTACGGCTGATTATATTGAACCCTACAGAAAACCGCTTCCAAGGATTGATGAAATACGCTGGGCTGCATACAATACGCTGGATTTGGCTGTGTACATGATACTGGAGAATATGATTGAATATCTTGAAAGCACTGCAGAGGCTATTGACACGACGACGATAGAAACATATAAATATTATAAAGGCTTATTAAAGCTGTAGGATTTTTAGAAAATTATTACGGATTAATATTTTACTAAATCAATTATAAAATTATTGAAATGGAGGCTATTTATGGAAAGCTCTAAGGAAATGGTGAAACTGGCTTATGAGGCACTGGATGAAAAAAAGGGTGAGGATATTCAGATAATAGAGATAAAGGATATAACAACTATAGCTGATTATTTTATAATAGCCAACGGCTCCAATTCATTGCAGGTGGATGCTCTGGTTAAATCAGTGACAGACAAGCTGGCTCAGCACGGATATGAACCCAAGCGTATTGAAGGAGTAAGAAGCGCCAGCTGGATTCTGCTGGATTATGGTGATGTGGTGGTACACGTATTTTCCAAGGAAGATCGCTTATTTTATAATCTTGAACGTATATGGAGAGACGGCAAAACCATCAGCAAGGAGCAGCTGGAGAATATATAAGCAGCAGGAGAATATATAAGGTGAATATATAATTTGCCAAATCAGGATTTCTCGATAAGGCCAATGATATATAATTAGGGATATAAGGCTTTTGCAGGCAGCCGCCATGGCTGTATAGCAAAGGCTTTTTATATTTAAGAACAGAACTTTAATAGAGGTTTTAAGCAAAAACATAGGTTTTTGAGCAAAAATAAAAGCGGATTGTAAAAATCCGCATAGCTAATAATGACATTATGCTATTGTGTTGGGTATTTATAGTAGTATGCATTGTATTGGTTAGGCATTATCAGTTTCGGATGATTATGTATGCTTATTCGCGCAAGCATGGCTAGCTATACTTGCGGAATAAGCCAATAACCTTACCAAGTATATTAAGCTCGGACACTATGATGGGTTCCATTGAATCATTTTCCGGCTGCAGGCGATAATAACCATTCTCCTTATAAAAGGTCTTGACAGTTACTTCATCCCCAATCAGAGCAACCACGAAATCTCCATTCCTTGCATGGGATTGCTTCTGCACCAATATAAGGTCACCGTTATGAATACCGGCATTAATCATACTGTCTCCCTTAACCTTGAGCATGAATGTTTCCTCATTCGGCATATACTCCGAAGGGATGGGGAAGTAGCTTTCAATATTTTCAACTGCAAGAACAGGCTGACCTGCAGATATGGAGCCAACTATAGGTACGTTAACAAGCTCACGTCTGGTGAGATTGAATTCGTCATCAATGATCTCAATTGCACGTGGCTTGGAAGGGTCACGACGGATATAACCATTCTTCTCAAGGGTTTCTAGATGGGAGTGGACGGAAGAAGTCGATTTTAAGTTCACAGCTTCACATATTTCCCTTACAGCCGGGGGATAGCCTTTGTTAATAATCTGTGCCTTAAGATACTCAAGTATTTCTCTCTGTTTATTGCTTATTTTGCCATATCCCATTAGGATCATCCTCCATTTCCTATTTGCTTAATTATAGCATAGTTGCTTATAAAATGCAAAACTAATGTTCTGAAAATCGAAAAAATGTTTGAAGAATATTTGTTCGAATGTATTGACAAACAAATGTTTGGTTATTATAATAATCATATAAACAAATGTTCGGTTATTATAACAAATGTTCGGGATAAAAAGTTTTTTTAATTAAGTGGGACATCAGATGACCATGACCCATTTTATAATGAAGACAGTTCAGGACATATCAGCCAGACTCGGTGAATAGATATATTTATAGCTTGTATATTTTCGGGAGGATGAAGATATGAGCAGATTATCAGGAAACATGATAAAATATCAGACCTGTTATGAAAGCAATAAAAGACGAATATGGATAGCAGGAACCGCTGTTTTGCTGCTTGTGCTGCTTTTTTCCGTTGTCTTTATCAGTAAGACGGTTACAGCACAAAGGATTGGCAGCAGACAGAAGCTGATAACCAGTGTTGAGGTAAAGCAGGGTGATACTTTATGGAGCATAGCATCAGCCTATATAAGCGATGAGTATGACAGCATACATGAATATATTAAAGAAATTAAGACCAGCAACGGTTTGGCATCAGATGAGATCCATGCAGGCAACTATATTATAGTACCTTATTATGCAGACACTTCTTATTGAGTATGATTGATTACGCATCCTCCGATTGCCTCTGAAAGATAAGCACATATTTCCCCCGGAATATGGCTTATGTCTTTCAGAGGTGTTATCCTAAAGATAGATTATGTTCAGGTAAATAACAGAGACAGGAATTTCTGCGGTTTGCCTGATTTTCTTCCCATTTCAGAGAGATTCTTGAATAATATAACCAGATATTATCATATTCGTCTGGTAGAATTGCTTATCCGTCTATCATTGTCTGTTATCTATTATTTTCAGAATTTCAGATTATGGCATAATCAGCCTGCAGGGATCTAAAAACATTGTATATGTTTAATATACCATAACCCCAGTCTCTGTTAGGGTATGACAGATTTGGATTTCTTTCAGCACCTGCGATAAGATAATTCTTAATACCTACCGTATCGAGATTTGGAGCATTACCTCTGACGATTCCCCATTCTACCATCATTGCTACAATACCGGCTGTATGGGCTGCAGCCACGCTGGTTCCTGAATAATTAACAAATTGCTTATTGTTATCAGGTGCAATATAATTAACACCGGGTGCTGCCAGTGTGGGCTTAATTCTTTCGTTTCTGGTGAAGCCCCTGCTGGAGAAGAAGTACAGGCTGGCACTTATAGGATTGTATGCAGTTGCTACAATGGGCAGCAGCGCATTACCAGGTGTTGTGATTGTTGTATAAATGTCTGGCTGAAGGAAGTAGGTTTCATTGCTGATCATATTCCCCATGGGAAGCCATATGTGAAAACCGGTTTCCAGATCACCACGGCTGTATACTGTAAATGTCCATATGCCGGGTGTCATATTGTTGCAGCGAAGTCTGATTAATTGATCTCCCGTCAATGTTTCCGAGAGCAAATAATCCACATAAATAACCGCCGGTTCATAGATAAAGGTTATAGTCCTGTTGACCCGCAGGCTGGGAGGAATTCTGGATATATACTCACCGCTGGGCGACAGGATGTCTATAGAATATATGCCCGGCGAATTTCCCCATATTTCCATGGTAAAGCCTGGGTCCTGCTCACTCACGTTTAGTTCAACAACAGTATTTCCTATGGCAGGATCGATATTTTCAAAAAAATGCCTTCTCATATTTTCTTCATTGCCGGCCGGAACTACTGTGATTATACCGGGAATATCGCTTACGATATCCAGCATAATGGCTATGTTGTTGCTGCCGTCATGCGATCCGAGGGAAGTGCCTACTCCCATGCAGATAACAATGGGCTTATCAAGGCTTCTGGCCTTTTGGACACAATATTCTATGCCCCACATGATATGGTTTTCCTGAAAGCATAAGACATCATCAGGTACAAAGAAGTAATCCTTAAGATATTGCTTCGCCTGTCTGAGCTTGACAATCACCAGCTCGGCATCGGGGGCAACACCTTCAAAGCCGGCATCATCATCCAAATTTCCGGCAGCAACTGCAGCCATCATGGTGCCATGACCCACTTCGTCAATGCTGGGTACTATTTCTGTGGGATTGTCTGAGGCCAAGGCCCGATTGATTTGCTCCATGCTGTATTCCGTACCAAATGGCATATTAAAGGGTGGTGAATCGGATTGGATTGTCTGATCCCAGATGGCCGCTATTTTTGTTCTGCCGTTTTCTCTGATAAAAACCGGGTTGGTATAATCGATTCCGGTATCTATGATACCTATAAGAGTACCTTCACCCCTCAGGTTAAGGACAGGAGAGCTCCTGACCCTGTAAACCTCTGACACATTCAGACTTATTTCACTGGTAATGCCGAATAAATAAGGTATGGTAGAATAGCCAAAGGTCTGCAGAGCCCTTGCATCAAACGCATCCAGCGGGACATGAACTATTGCAAATGACTGGTTCATTATATCTATTGTAAACTCCCTGTATCTGTCCAGAAGCTGTGGGTTATATAAGTAGTAAATGATTAAATCTGCTAAAGCTTCCCGCTGCATATATTACCTCCGTTTTTCAAACTGCAAAGCCGGTTCTTAAGCTGTCAAAAACATTATAAATGTCAATGATTCCATACCCCCAGTCACGGTTGGGATAAACAACATCCAGCTCCCTTCGGGCTCCTCTTATCAGAAATCTTTTTATTATTATTGAGCTCATTGTTGCCAGATTTCCTCTTACAATTCCCCATTCCAAAAGCAAGGCTGCGATACCGACCGTATGTGCAGCCGCAACGCTGGTTCCTGAAAATGGCCTGAAGGATTTGTCAAGAGTCGGACCGATGACATCGACACCGGGAGCGGCTACATTTGGCTTTATATCACCTAATCTGGTATAGCCTCTGCTGGAGGTTAACAGGAGGCTGTCATCAAGAGGGTTATATGCAGTGACAGTGATTGGTACCAATGAATTGGCTACAGTCAGGATTGTAGTATATGGATCCGATCTGATAAAAAACACATCATCAGGTATGAAGCCTGCCATTGGCAGCCATATATGGAAGCCTGTCGTCAAATCACCTCTTTTATAAACATTTATTCTCCAAATACCGGGAGCAGGATCCTGAAAACGGAAGAGAATCAGCTGGTCTCCACTTTGAGACTCTACCAGCTGATAATCTATGTAGATCACTGTAGGTTCAAATATAAAGGTTACTTCCCGGAATTCATCCCTGGTTATCAATAACCTGGGAATATATTCGCCTGACGGTGATGTTATATCCACTGAAAAGGTATTGGGCCTTTGACCCCATAATTCCATCGAAAAGCCGGATACATTTTCTCCGACATTTAATTCCACTGTGTTAAATCCAATAGTTTCATCTATTATTCCATAATAATGCCTTCTGGCATTGCCTTCATTACCGGCCGGAAGAATAATTGCTATCCCGTCGTTTGCGGCGTATAAGGATACTTGGTTGCTTAAGGTACCTCTGCCGTCATGGGATCTTTGGGAGGTATCGACTCCGATACAGATTGCCATAGGCCTATTCAGTTTTGTGTGCATTGAAAGCAGATATTCCAGGCCGAAGCCTACATCATTTTCCTGAAATGCAACAGCATCCTCCGGAACAAAGAAGAATCTTTTCAGATATTGCTTAGCTGGCTTCAGCTTGACTATCACAAATTCCGCATCAGTTGCAATACCATAAAAGTTGCTTTCTGGAACCTCGTTGCCCCCGGCAATTCCGGCTATCATAGTTCCATGGCCAACCTCATCGATGGACGGTACTATTTCCAGAGGATTATCGCTCTGCAGGGCAAGATTTATCTGCTCCCTGGTAAATTCACTGCCATAGGTAAAACCATCGGGTGGATTACCGAAATCCGTGCTCTGATCCCAGATGGAGATTATTCTGGTGCTTCCGTCCTCATTTTGGAAGATTGGATTGGTATAATCTATTCCGGTATCAATTATGCCGATTAATACACCTTCACCCCTTAAATTAAAATTAGGAATGTTTCGCAATCTTGTTATTGAGGAGCTTTCAATACTTGCCAGGCTGACCGGTCCCAGTAGCGACGGAAAAACGGCATAACCCAGCTCCTGTATAGTGGTATTGGAGATATAACTAACGGGAACATTGACGACAGACAGCATAAAATTAATAGCATGTACCGAATAGTCAGTAAAACGCTGAACAACATCTTCGACATTTACATTTTCTATAAGCAGATCAGCATAATCCTCACTAGTCAGAGTATTAACCGCTCCAGAATTCATACATTTATCCAATCGATACTTTGGTTAATATTATTATATTATGAGATGGAAATAGTATGACGTATTTAGCCGAAAAGCTTTGCATGTTGAAATTTAATTGCATATTGACTGATTATAAATTATAATTGGAAAAACGAGAAAGTACTCAAAGCATAATGCAAGCGGGCTTTATATATAATATCGTTAATTTTTAGGAGATGATAACATGCGGAGCGAAAAGGAAATGATGGAGCTTATAATTGAGGTAGCCGAAAAAGATGACAGGATACGTGCAGCCTTCATAGGTGGCTCAAGATGCAATCCCAATGCCCCTAAGGATATATTCCAGGATTATGATATTGAGTATATAGTGACGGATACTAAGCCCTTCCGCGAGGATAAAGCGTGGATAGATCAATTTGGGGAGAGGCTATATATGCAATATCCGGAGGAAGATGTTTTTTACCCGTCTGATCCGGATAACTGCTATGCCTGGCTTATCCAGTTTGCCGATGGAGTGCGCCTGGATCTGACTGTTTGCACTTTGGAATACAGATTGCCGGAGCTTAAAAAGGATAGAATGTATCGTGTTCTGCTGGATAAGGATAATTGTCTGCCTCCGATTGCAGAAGATGAGCTGTCAGACTGCCGGTTCTGGGTAAGTAAGCCCGACCAGGAGATGTTTTTATGTACCTGCAATGAGTTTTGGTGGTGCCTTAATAATGTAGCCAAGGGACTGTGGCGTGATGAGCTGCCTTATGTGATGGATATGATAAATATGGTTATAAGGCCTCAGCTTTTAAGGCTTATAGAGTGGAAGATTGGCATACAGACCAGTTTTTCTGTGAGCATCGGCAAATCAGGCAAATATATAAGTCGCTGGCTCAGCAAGAGAATGTATCAGAGATATCTGGATACATATCCTGTTGCGGATAAGGATGCGATCTGGAAGGCGGTTTTTCTTATGTGTGATATGGTAGATGAGCTGGCGGAAGAGATAGCTGTGGCACTTGGCTTTGTTTATAATACAAGGGAAGCAAAAGCCAGCAGAGCATTTCTTGAGCATGTCAGGCATCTGCCTAAGGAGGCTAAGGAAGTTTATTGATAAAGTAACCTCTAGAAGACAGTTAATCTTATTGTGATTTAAAAAGAAGTTTAACATTAAAGCCCAATAGAGTATATAAGATGTAATTGAAATGAAGCCAAAAGCATACAAGGAACAGTGTATTAATGTCTTATACTGGAATTTATATAAAAGGTGAAGCAAATGGAATATAAATATGCACCAAATAAAAATTATGAGGATTTTGCCAGTGGCAGAGTCTTATATCACATGGGTGGTGAGCCGACATTTCCGGTGAGACTGGCTTTTGAAATATACGGACGTTGTCTTAGCTATTCTGTGAAGAAAGCAAATATAACCCTTTACGATTGCTGCTGTGGCGGAGCTTACATGTTAACAGTGCTTGGCCTTCTTGCGGGTGATAGCATTTCAAAAATCTATGCAAGTGATATAGATGAAAAAAGTCTTAATCTGGCGGCAGATAATCTGGCACTATTGACAAAGGAAGGAATTGTGAAAAGAAGAGCGGAGCTGGAGGCTTTGTATAGAAGCTATGGGAAGGAGTCACATCGGGAAGCTCTGGAAAGCATTGACAGGATCGAAGGGATGATATCAGGTAAGATTAAGACAGAGGTTTTCAGAAGGGATGCACTGGAGAAGGGCAAGCTTTCCTTTACACCGGATATAGTTATAGCCGATGTGCCTTATGGGAATCTGACGGATTGGAACGGCAGAAGCAGTAACGGCTGCAGCGGTGACAGCATTAGTGGTGAGAGCTTATATGGTGGCGACAGCGAGAGCAAGCAAAAGATGGATATAGATGCTGTCAATCTATTAATGGATGCCTTATATGAAATATGCAGCCAGGATACCATAATCTGCATATGCAGCGATAAGAAGCAAAAAATACAGACAGACCGGTATAAAAGGCTTGAAAAGCAGCTGGTGGGGAAGAGAAGGTTTGAGATATTTAAGAGGCTGTAATTTTTGTGGCATAAAGCACAGGAAGCTGTCAGTATATAAAAGCTGATTAAGAAGTTTGCCGGAAGGGATGGTTTTTTATTATGAACATACAGATATTTGGTACAAATAAATGCTTCGATACCAAGAAGGCCATGAGATATTTCTCTGAAAGAAGGATTAAGTATCAGTTTGTTGATATGAAGCAAAAGGGCCTGAGCAAGGGTGAATTACACAGTGTTATGCAGGCTGTGGGCGGTTTGGAAGCCCTGCTTGATGAAAAAGGCAAGGATAGGGATACATTGGCTTTAATCAAATATTTATCTGATGAGGATAAGATAGAAAAGCTCTTGGAGAATCAGCATTTGCTGAAAACACCTGTTGTTAGAAACGGCAGAAAAGCCACTGTAGGATACTGCCCTGATGTATGGAATAATTGGGACTAGGTTTTATGCAATAGGAGAGATTGGCTGGATAATCAGTAAGAAGTATTGGGGCAAGGGATATGTTACGGAAGCGGCAAAGGCAATTATTGAATTTGCAAAAAATGATTTAAAGCTTAAAAAGATAATAGCCCATTGTGACAGTGAAAATGTTGCATCATATAAGGTTATGGAAAAGCTGGGCATGTCCTATGTGGGCAGATCATGGGGCCGCAAAAACAAAGCTTCAGATGAGGAAAGGGAAGAACTGGAGTATACACTGGAGCTGTAAACTAGATTATTTATAGCCTTTTTGGAGAGGAATGACCGGGTTACAGAGGATAACACTGGCGATAGAATAGCAATTGAAAATAGTAAACATTATCATTTTTATGTGCTTCAAATAAACTGCTACCAGCTAATATCACATGCTTAATCGGTGTCAGTCTTTGAAGCACTTTTTATTTTGCTGATAAGAAATAAGGATAATATTTATCGGGAAATTAGGGATTATCCTGTTAAAGTCAGCATAATTACGATTTATTGTCGTAATAACTGGAATAATATTATTTTTTATTATAAAAAAATTATATTTAAATACTTGACAATTTCAAAATGATGGAATAATATAATAACAGTAATAATTACTATTATTACTTACTAAATTTAAATTACATATAAAATATATATAAAACAGGAGGTAAAGAATTATGTCATTAATCGGAACCCAAGTAAAACCTTTCAAAGCAAAAGCATATCAAAACGGTCAGTTTATTGATGTTACGGAAGAGAATTTCAAGGGTAAGTGGAGTATAGTATGCTTCTACCCGGCAGATTTTACATTTGTTTGCCCTACAGAGCTTGAGGATCTTCAGAACCATTATGAGGAATTCAAGAGGCTGGGCGCTGAGGTTTATTCCGTTTCAACCGATACACATTTCACTCATAAGGCATGGCATGACAGCTCTGAAACAATCAAGAAGATCACATATATTATGATTGGTGATCCATCACATACCCTTTGCCGCAACTTTGATGTATTGATTGAGGAAGACGGCCTTGCAGATAGAGGTACCTTCATCATTGATCCGGATGGAGTTATCCAGTGTGTTGAAATAAATGCCGGCAATATTGGCCGTGACGCCAGTGTTATCATCAACAAGCTTAAGGCTGCCCAGTATGTAAGAAGCAATCCTAATGAAGTATGTCCTGCAAAATGGAAAGAGGGAGCAGCTACATTAAAGCCTAGTCTCGATCTTGTCGGAAAGATCTGATCCAGTGTAGATTAAGGAGCTGAGGCCTATGATACTAGATGCGGAAATTAAACAGCAATTAGCCGGGTATCTGGAGCTTATGGAAAATGATGTGCTGATTAAAGTCAGCGCAGCTGATGACAGTGTATCCAGGGACATGGAAGCTTTGATCGGGGAATTGGCGTCCATGTCATCAAAAATTAAAGTTGAAAAGGCATCCTTGTCCAGGACACCGAGCTTTAGTATTAATCGTCCCGATGAAGATACCGGGATAGTCTTCGCCGGAATACCCCTTGGACATGAATTTAGCTCATTAGTATTGGCTCTTCTGCAGGTTAGCGGAAGAGCCCCCAAGGTGGATCCCGGGGTGATTGAAAGAATTAAAAGACTGAATGGAGATTATCGTTTTGAAACATATATCAGCCTTAGCTGTAATAACTGTCCTGAGGTTGTCCAGGCTTTGAATCTGATGAGTATTCTAAATAAGAAGATAAGCCATACGATGATAGATGGTGCAGTTTATAAGGATGAGGTTGAAAGCAAGGATATCATGGCCGTACCCAGCGTTTATCTGAATGGTGAATTTTTTGCCGGTGGACGCATGGATGTGGAGGAGATACTTAATAAGCTTGGCGAAGCTAGCGATATAGCAGAATTTATAGCAAGGGAGTCCTTTGATATTCTTGTCATAGGCGGCGGACCGGCAGGAGCTGCTGCAGCAATCTATGCGGCCAGGAAAGGAGTCCGCACGGGAATAGTTGCAGAACGGATGGGCGGGCAGGTTCAGGATACCTTGGGAATAGAAAACATGGTCAGTATTCCGTATATAGAGGGCCCGGCTCTTGCATCCAGCCTGGAGGAGCATATCAGGCGCTATGACGTGGACATTATGAAATCACAGCGGGTTAAGCGAATTGATAAGAAGGATTTGATAGAGCTGGAGCTGGAAAATGGTGCTGTATTAAAGAGCAGGACTGTAATTATAGCTACAGGTGCCCGTTGGAGAAATGTAGGTGTCCCCGGAGAGGCCGAGTTTAGGAATAAGGGAGTAGCATATTGCCCGCATTGTGATGGCCCGTTATACAAAGGAAAGGATGTTGCGGTCATCGGAGGAGGCAATTCAGGAATTGAAGCGGCAATAGATCTTGCAGGTATTGCAAGGCAGGTCACTGTTCTTGAGTTTATGCCTGAGCTTAAGGCTGACGCCGTGCTGCAGAAACGTCTGTACAGTCTCCCTAATGTTACTGTACTGAAAAATGTCCGGACTAAGGAGATTACCGGCAAGGACAAGGTGGATGGAATTACTTATATTAACAGGGAGAGTGGCGAAGAAGCTCATATCAGCCTTCAGGGTGTATTTGTCCAGATCGGGCTTGTTCCCAATACCGATTGGCTTGGTGATTTTGTAGAGAAAAACCGTTTTGGTGAAATTCTTGTAGACAATCATAATGCAACCAGTGTTGCAGGTGTATTTGCCGCTGGTGATTGTACGAATAGTCCCTACAAGCAAATCATAATATCCATGGGCTCAGGTGCAAATGCGGCCTTAAGTGCCTTTGACTATCTGATGCGAAATTAGGATTACTGACGGCGAGGATATAACCTGCTATATAGATATGGGCAGGGGAGGAGCCGGCGACATATATCAGGATATTGCCTTGTGTGTAAGAGAATTGGGTGAGATTGACCCAAAATATGTTGATCTGCTTTTTAAGGAGCTGGATATGAAGCCGGATTATGAGAAAATCAGGTATTATATATTATTGGACGAGCTGTTTTAGCTTTTAATGTAGGAAGCAAGGATGCTTCCGCTGTCCTTTTGCATGAAAGCGAGAAAGCTGTAAAATATCCTCTCAATTAGCACCTTATTTGTCATCATATGTTCTTTTTTAGTGAAATGAAAAAAGAAAAGCATAAAATTACATAAAGCAAATAATAGTCAGATTATAATATATATTACGGTCTGACTATTATTTGATTAGGGTCGGGGTGTATATCGATTATTCGTTAAAATCTAAGTTTGCTGAGAAAAACGGAACTATATATTTCCCTACTTGCTCAGGCGGCGGATTATGTCCGATTTGCAACTGTGTTAATGTATGTTCAATGCCTTTTGCTGTCATCAGCTCTGATAAATCCTCACAGCCTTCTACAATCCATTTATAATAATCATAGGTTCCGTATACAACCTGGATGGCTTTTAAAGGTATATTCTTAACTAAATAGTTATCCAGCTTTTGATCAAAATTACCAAATCCGTTTTCCCATTTCTCAACTATTATATTGTCCTCGGCTGATCCGTCAAGGGTTGGAATATCGCACAAATTATCATTTGCTTCATTTGGAGCAAATGCCTGTCCATAGCATCTTAAGAAGAGACCGTCACCTTTCCAGGAATCCATTGCCAGCTGCAAGGAGCCTTTCTTAAGTACTCCCGGACAAAATGAGATAGTTGAGGAGAATACATCAGGATGTGCCAAAGCCAAATTCAGACTGGCGAATCCACCCATAGAATAACCGGCTACTCCTCTTGCTTCCGGTTTGGCTATGATCCTGTAATTTTCATCTATATAAGGAACAATCTCTTTTATTATATAATCCTCCCATAATCCAGTGACCGGTGAATTAACCCAGAAGGAGCCTTCACTTCTGCTAGCCCTGCTGCCATCAACCTCGACTACAATAAACTCCTTGTTTTCAGGCAGCAGCATATTAGTATCAAGTGCTTTTTTATTATTTGATATAAAATTCATAGGGTCACCAAAGCCGTGAAAATAATAGATGACAGGATATCTTTCTTTTGATTTATAGTAATTAGGCGGGAGGTAAATATATAATTTCTTTTCGTTACTGCTACCGTCTTTTGCTGATAGCAGAGCCTCTGATACAAAAGTAGTCTGAATAAAATGCTCCCCTTCCTCTACAGGTTCAGTAACATTTACATCTTCCGTATTCATTGCCTCATTATCCTCCTTTAGTTCTTCAGTCGGTTTAATTGTCACATCATTTTCAATAGTGCCAGTAATATTAGTATTGTCGGTCGCATCTTTATCGTCCGAGCTATTATTGCTGCAGGCAGCAACAAAAAGAATCGTTATTAAGAGAAAGCTTAAAAATCTAAAATGTTGCTTCATGTAATCACCTCTTAGCTCTTTTTTTATTACACCTCATATTGTATAATAAGAAAAAATTCATAAATTAACATTTTGTGCTATTTTTTTAGGCATATTCATAAGGTTCATATGTAGACCGAGTATAAACTTCATGCAGCTGATATAGAAGGGAGCTAATATCTTGAATAGTTATCAGATCACATCGATTGAAAAAACTATAGAATACATAGAAAAGAACCTGGAATTTCCATTAACTTCAGATGATATTTCCAGAGAAGTAGGACTGTCAAAATTTCATTTGCAGAGACTTTTCAGAGCACTTGTAAATGATACATTGATATCATATGTGAGAGGCCGTCGTTTAAGTGCAAGCTTGCACGATTTGCTATATACAGATGACAATATTTTAGATATTGCACTGAAATACCAGTTCGACTATGAACAGTCATATATAAGGGCATTTCAAAAGCAATTTCATATCACACCGGCAAAATACAGGAAATTAAAATATGAGCTGCCGATTGTTCAAAAGCTGGATATAAATACAATAACAGCTATTGAACAGGGTATGATACTTCAACCTAAAATGGTTATTAGACCCCAATTTTATGTTCAAGGTATCAAGGATGAAGTAAATCATGAAAAAAATCTGGTGGAATATAAAACTACTAAGATGGCTTTGGAATTTAGGGATAAATATCTTTCTTTAATACCTAATAAAATCAATGAACACATATATCTTGCCATAATTGAATACATGCCGGATAGACTTATAAGAAATTATTATATACCGTGTGTTGAGACATCAATATTAAATCCTCAAAATGAGCCGCTGGTATCATATACAATTCCCATGCAGGAATACGCAGTATTTAAGTATATCGGATTTCATGATCCTAAATATATTACATATAAAACAATAGTAGACTTCTATGATCATATCATGATATGGAAGAAAAATTCGAATTATAACAAGGAGCAGCCCTATCATTTTGAAAGAATAGATCTTTCTATATGCAGTGACACATATTGTGAAATGGATATTTATATTCCTATAAAATAGCAGGAATTCCCAGAGATGAGGAAGAATAACACTAATATAATAAGGAGCCTATAACGATATCGCCTGGTCATGTAGGTTTGTCAAACATATGTTACACCATACTTAATAAAATCATTTAAGACTTCTTGTGGCGATTTCCATCCCAGGGGTCTAATTGGAAAACGGTTATACTCTCTTTTGTTATATATAGTTAGCT
>JAAZDK010000098.1 GCA_012512855.1 Clostridiales bacterium | reverse complement strand
GCAAAGCTGAGACCCTTTTTCTATAGTTCAGTTTCACTTTTTAAGTGAAAGCAATAAGAAGATAAAAACATAGTAATTATGCAGTGCCAGGCACTGTTGTATATGTTACGATGAATAATTCAGGTTTTTTTATTTTTTAATTAAGTTAATTTAATAAATAAAAAAATAGTGCAAATTATTCATGTTTTTTTATATAAATTATGTAATGTCTCAGACATTTGGATTTACGACTAGACTCCCACTCCAGCTGCAGCCAAAAGCATTTTTGTACAAAATAATGGAGGTGATAGTCACCTCCATTAATCCCAAACCATATTTGATTTATAACTGCTTTAACATAAATCCTACTTCAGACCCAGTCTGTTCAATGCGGAGAAAATTGCACGAATAGAAGCTCTTGTTATATTGGAACTAACGCCGACACCAAAGGTCGACCTGTTGCTTTTTAAATCCAGCATGTGAATGTAGGCTGCCGCCTGGGCATTTCCACCACCGCTCAAAGCATGCTCGGTATAGTCAAGTATTTTAATGTTAATTCCCAGCTGCTCCTGAAGCCCTCTCTGCACCGCATCAATCGGACCGTTGCCTGTTGCTTCAAAGGTCTTCGGTGTACCGTTGTCGGTATACTCAACTACTACATAGGTCATGGATTCATCCTGCTCAGAATGATCCTCAATCTTAAGCTTTCTGAAATGAAGAGGTTCCTTCTTGTCAAGGTAGTTGGCCTTGAACTCACTCATAATCTGATCGGGCGGAACCTCTCCCTGCCTTTCGCTTATTGCCTGAATAACATCTGCGAACTCCTTATGCATGGCCTTAGGCAGCTTGATTCCGAAATAGTATTCCATGACAAACGCAACTCCGCCCTTACCCGACTGACTGTTAATTCGTACAATCGGCTCATACTGCCTTCCAATATCCGCAGGATCTATCGGAAGATAAGGAACGGCCCAGTACTGGCTGCCCCGCTCCTTCATCGCCCTCATGCCCTTGTTGATGGCATCCTGATGTGAACCTGAGAAGGCTGTAAATACCAGCTTGCCGGCATATGGATGGCGCTCATGGACTTTCATCTTGCAAAGGCGTTCATATACCTCAACCAATTCAGTTACATTTTCTATTTCCAGTTCAGGGTTGATACCCTGTGAAAACATGTTGTATGCAATAGTCAATATATCCGTATTGCCTGTTCTTTCACCATTGCCAAAGAGGGTGCCTTCTATCCTGTCTGCTCCGGCTAGTAATGCCAGCTCGGCTGCTGCCACTCCGGTACCCCGATCGTTATGGGGATGAACACTTAAAATGATACTGTCCCTGTTTTTGAAATTTCTGTTCATCCATTCAATCTGGTCGGCATATACATTGGGAGTATTCATCTCAACCGTAGCAGGGAGGTTAATAATAATCTTATCCTCAGGAGTCGGCTGCCACTCGTCACATACGGCATTGCATACCTCAATGGCATAATCCAGCTCCGTTCCTGTAAAGCTCTCCGGTGAATACTCAAGAATAATCTTGCCCGGGAAATCCTTTGCATATTTCTTGACCAGCCTTGTTCCTTCAATTGCGATCTGCTTGATCTCATCCTTGCTCATATTGAATACAACATCTCT
>JAAZDK010000097.1 GCA_012512855.1 Clostridiales bacterium | reverse complement strand
CTGCAGCGAAGCTCTTCATTGGTGGTATGAATAGAAATATTTATCGGTGAAAGCTTGTAAAAAATAATTCTTTCAAGCTCTTCATCACTGATATTGGTCAAGGTGATATAATTGCCCTGCAAAAATGAAAGCCTGGCATCATCATCCTTAAAATACAGGGTATCTCTCATACCCGGAGGCATCTGGTCTATAAAGCAAAAGATGCATTTATTCCGGCAGGAGCGATATTCATCCATCAATCCCTCATCAAAAATGATTCCGAGATCCTCATCATAATCCTTCTCGATCTCCAGCTCCCATTCCTCTCCATCCGGCTTTCTGATGACAACGGTAAGGTATTCGTCCTTGATTAAATAATGATAATCAAGAACATCATTAATTTCCTTTCCATTTATTGAAATCAGCTCATCACCGGGAGCAAGCTCCAGCTCCTGGGCTATGCTGCCTGCTTCTATATCCTTAATAATGTGCGCTTTTTTCTTCATATCATTCATCCATACCTTTTAGCTTGTAGAAAATTAATATTTTGGCTTCTATTTATTCCCTTTTTATAATAGCTTTTAAATTAATTTATATTTGCTTAGAACATTAAATTAAGTTAGTACATTATAGGTGTTTTGTAATCCTTTTATAGAACTTGCCAGGTTATATATTAAGGGCAGTAAATTGAGGATCTCGAATTTATTCCAAATTAACAATATTGTTAATCCCTCAGAATATTGTTATTTCACAGCCCGGTTTTACGGCTTAATTAGCTTCATCTATAATAGTTAAAAATGCAGCTAGGCTGCCCCGCTTTCCCTGTGTTTTCCTGTGGGAAAATAATATATCATCGTTGCAGGAGGTACATACTCCAGATATATGAATATTTGAGGCCTGTAAGCCGGCTTTTAGCAGCACCAGTCTGTTGGCTTCCCATAAATCACATAAATATCTGCCATTATCCTTCGGAGTAAGGATGCTATCAATCCCCTCAGGAAATGCCTTCATAAATTCATCAACAGTGCTGCCGGCTATTTCATAGCAATCCCTGCATATGGAGGGGCCGATTACGGCAACTATATCCTTAGGATCACTGCCAAAGGCCTTACCCATCTCTTCTACGGTTATTTTACCAATCATGCCAACCGTCCCCCTCCAGCCTGAATGGGAGAGGCCAATCGCCTTTTTAACAGGATCAACAAAATACAAAGGGACGCAATCGGCATATTTGGTAACCAGGGTGACATTTGCTTTATTGGTTATCAGGCCGTCTATCTCGTCATAATCCCTGGGAATAATCAGCCCTTTGCCCCGATCCGACTCGTCCACCAGTCTGATATTGGTTTTATGCACCTGCTTTGACAAGACAACGCTGTTAACATCAAAGCCAATGCTTTTAGCGATACGCCTGAAATTTTCCTCAACATTGGCAGGATCATCGTAAGCGTCCATCACTTTTCTGTTTAGATTCATAGTTGCAAACTGGCCTTTACTGACACCACCCAGCCTGGTGGAAAATCCATGCTTAATAAAGGGAAGCTCCGATAAGGCCGGAAAAGTAAAAAAGGGAACCTCCATATTCAAATCAATCCGGGCTTCCCGGTTGTTTATAAATCTCATATTATCAAGCCTTTCAGGGATATCATTATCCGCTTAAGTTATTTTTATAAGTCTTCTATATAAAAATATATATTTCGTAATTTCATATAATAATGTAAAAATAAGCTTATTATGGTTATAATCCGCCAAAGGCGTTTTTTATAAGAGTAATCTCATTTTCCAGAATAAGAGCCACATCAAAGCGGCAGGGAGTATCCTGGGGTATTTTCCTCATCAGCATATAAAATTGGGCGGTTTTACATATCCGCCTTATTTTTCTATATGTAATAGCTTCCGCAGGATGCCCCTTGCCTGTTCCTGAGCGGTATTTTACCTCGATAAAGCACAGATAGGCTCCATCCCAGCCAATCAGATCTATTTCCCCTATCCTGCAGCGAAAGTTCCTTTCAACAATATTGTAGCCGTTCATTGTCAGGTAGCGGGCGGCCAGCTCCTCATATGAAGCCCCTACTCTCCTATTGTTCATGAGCATTAACCTTTTGCCTTATCCGATCCATTTTGTCCACAAATACCAGAACTTCGGCAACGACATCATATAGCTGGGGAGGTATCATTTCGCCAATTTCAAGCTTAGACAGGGAATGGGCCAGCTGCTCATCCTTATGGATGGGGATATCTGTTTCCATTGCCCTTTGAATAATCCTTTCAGCCACAAAACCCTTGCCGGATGCAATTACTTTAGGGGCAGCATCCGCCGGGTTATAGGACAGGGCTACTGCTGTTTTTTCCTTATCAAATTCATCCTTTTTACATATAGCTTCATCTGATTTGCTTTTGTCCATATTAGGCTTTTCATGCTTATGCTCCATATACCCTCCACCTTGCTTATTTTTGTGGTCCCCGACAAATGACAGGCTACTAATGGTAAATGAGTCAATGCGGCTGTCTGCTTCGAGAAAAAAAGCCAGCGATAATATAAAGGAATTAATAATATGGCTTTGAATATAGGCATTGCATAAACTGCCAATCAAAATATATCCGGACCATAAATTATGTATTCTGTTCATAGCAATCATACATCCTATCTTACGTAATTAGATATCCGGTATATATATCGGTATTTTAAGCTTATTCAAGAAGCCATATCAGTGATTTATATGCTTCTTATCATATAATAAGTATCTTTCATACGAAATAGCCGTTTAATAATCTTAAATAAGCACCAAATTGGGTGATTATTATAAGCCTATAAGGATTTATTCATACAGCCTGTTAAACATCATTATAGATATAGTTATTAAGCTTCTTGATTTATATAAAATTTGTCACAAAGCTTCTTCTATGTATAGGCGACAGGCCCAGCTTCCTGATAGCTTCAATATGCTTAGCGGAACCATAACCCATGTTGCTGGCAAATTCGTATCCTGGAAATACCTTGTCGTAAGCCATCATCAATCTGTCTCTGGTGACCTTGGCCACAATGCTGGCGGCAGCAATTGAAATGCTTTTTGCATCGCCCTTTATAATAGGTACCTGCTTTATATCAATCCCCGGTATGGTTACCGCATCGGTTAAAATAATATCAGGCTTTACAGTCAGATTGCCGATAGCCTTACGCATAGCCTCATAGGTGGCCTGCAGAATATTCATTTCATCAATCTGATTTGGCGGCACACTTCCTATTCCAAAGGAAACGGCTGAT
>JAAZDK010000096.1 GCA_012512855.1 Clostridiales bacterium | reverse complement strand
GCGATTTACACGGAGCTGGGCAGTTATATGCTGGCTCCTTACGGCCATCTGGTGGCTACAGCTATCCATGAAAAGCATATTTATAAGGAGTATATAGGCCTTGATGCCTGCGCTGCCAACCTGATGAGACCGGCCATGTACAGGGCTTACCATCATATTACGGTTATGGGCAAGGAGGACTGGCCCCATGACCATAAATATGATATAACCGGTTCATTATGTGAAAATAATGATAAATTTGCCATTGACCGTATGCTCCCGAAGATTGATATAGGTGATCTGATTGTAATACATGACACAGGGGCACATGGCTATGCCATGGGATACAATTATAACGGCAAGCTGCGTTCAGCCGAGCTTCTTCTGAAGGAGGACGGATCTGTGCAGCTGATCAGAAGAGCCGAGACACCGGCAGATTACTTTGCTACATTTGATTTTTCAGATATTTTGAAAAATATGAAATACTGATTTTTATTCATGTAAGTAAAGAATATTTTATCTGAATTGAAGATAAGATATATTGTACTCTTTAAGAACAGATTTCTTAAGAGAGTATAAGAGTATAAAATGACAGCTGGTGCCTTGGAATAATAAGGAAATGATAAAGATTGACATTATTAAGTTGATACGATATAATACGTTGAATGTATTGTTTATTGTATATACAGCATTATGGAGGAAGGGTGTTTTATGGTAGTAAAGAAAAATATTTTGACCTATGAGGGATTGCGAAAACTTGAAGAGGAGCTCCATGATTTGAAGGTTAACCAGAGAAAAATGGTAGCCCAGAAAATAAAGGAAGCCAGAGAGCAGGGGGATCTCTCAGAGAATGCGGAATATGATGCTGCAAAGGATGAGCAGCGTGATATAGAGGCTAGAATTGAAGAGATAGAGAAAATTCTCAAGAATGCGGAAGTTGTTCTGGAGGATGAGGTTGATGTCAATGTTATAAATATTGGCTGCAAGGTTAGAATTCTGGATATGGAATATAATGAGGAGCTTGTTTATAAGATTGTCGGTTCAACTGAGGCAAACAGCCTTAAAGGCAAGATAAGCAACGAATCACCTCTGGGAAGCGAGCTAATCGGCAAGAAGGTTGGAGAAATATGCACTGTGGAAACACAATCAGGTACTATGAAATATAAGATACTTGAAATCCAGAGGTCCAATTAATTAGTAAAGTGTCGGTGATTATAAGGTCCATATCCAGACCTTACGGCACATACATAAGAAAATATGTGTAGTTAATGCTGCCAAATTACGCATCAACCGGATAAGCTCGGATAAAGGCGCTTTGGCCTTCAGGGTATGTAAGGCAGTTGTAATTCCAAAGAATGAGAATAAATAATTATACTATTTTCATAAAAATGGAGGATATGATGGCTGAGGAAAGAATACAAGCAGAACAGGATATTAATGAGCTACTTTTGATAAAGAGGGCAAAGCTTGCCGAGCTGGTGAAAAACGGCAAGGACCCCTTCAGGATTATGAAGTATGACGTCACAAATCATTCAAAGGACATACTTAATAATTATGATGAATTTGAGGGCAAGATTGTATCTGTTGCCGGCCGCATGATGACTAAGCGTGTTATGGGTAAAGCCTCCTTCTGCCATATAAGGGATCTGGGCGGAGATATACAGATCTATGTTAAGAAGGATGAGATCGGGGAAGAGCCCTATACAGATTTTAAGAAGTATGATATTGGAGATATCATTGGTGTAGAGGGTGAGGTCTTCAAGACCAATTCAGG
>JAAZDK010000095.1 GCA_012512855.1 Clostridiales bacterium | reverse complement strand
GCTAAATCATTATCTTTTGATATTATATAATCATATTTAATCATCCAAAACCTTTTACCGCACGAATCGCGTCTTTCACCGCACGAAAAATAAGGTTTCTTAAGACCGGTTCTTCCAAGGGAGTTGTTTTAGAGGTAAGGGGAAATGCACCATTACCGGCATAGTTACAGTGGGCAGTAATAATTATACCTTTAAGCAGACGGTTACGGTAAAGCGAACTAAAGGCTGTTGCAAAGATGCAGCAGCCTTTTTCTTGCTTACTACCATGATGTGATAGAATGTAACATATTTGTTCCAAAGACGCAGCAGCCTTATCGCTAGTACCACACTATAGCAGTTCTTTTACACATTACCTTCCTTTCGGCTGGCTTTTATTGTATGCAGCAGCAAATGCATCCATTATTATAAGTGCTTACTTCCCTTTTTAGTTCCTCCATCGTTCTGCCTGTTGTCACAGCTTTTTTGGCTGAACCGATAACCATCTTTATGGCTAGCTCTCTTGCCAGGCTTTGATCCAGCCCCAGCCTGATACCACTGTCAATGATGGCATCTATAACGGTATAGATCATCTGATACCTTCACAAAGCTTCCGGCTGCTCTTAGAATATTCCTGAAGATCTCTATATCATTTTCTTTTACATAGACTCCCGGGCTGTATAATATTATCCCATCACCTGTCTCCACCTGGGTATTTGGCAATGCTTTGATAATCCTTGTCTTTTCAGTAAGCCTTTCTTCGATTGCATTCTCAGACGTAATAGTTATAAAAAGCTTATCAGATGTATCCAGAGTTCCTATTTCAGTAAATACTGCATTCAAATCATCCGGCTTCACACAGAGGAAAATTACCTCACAGTCAGTTACCAGCCTGGCATTTGACTCACTTATTTTAACCGGATATTTGACTGCCAGAGCCTCTGCACTTGATTTTGTCTTTGTCGTTACCAATATGGAATGTGGATCACCTGTTTTAATCACACTATGTAAAAGCATTTTCCCCATCTGGCCGCAGCCGATAAATCCGATATTCATTTTTTGTTTCACTTTCCTTTCATAAGATATCTTCACAATTGATTATTGGATTTTACTACCATATGTTTCCATTATATTCTATTATATAATCAAATCTACTGGTTAGCTCTTTTTTATAAAAAATAGATAAATACCACCACCAATATCATCCTATTATCAATATCCAATAAAAGATAATTGCATATCTTCCCTTTAAAACCTTCTACAACAGTGCCCGAAAAATTGCGTACTAAAAGAAGCCGGTCAGCAGCTTCACCGACCGGCTTCACAATTTTAATTACTATATTAATGATATTTAGTTAGAACAACTACCCAAACATGCGGCAACGTATATTCTTATCTGCTTATTCTCCCTTTAATGCTACCACATAATTAAATGAGCTATTTTTTCTGCCTTTACTTTAATAGAATGTTCCCTCTGGATAAGCTCTCTCATACTTGCTACTTCACCTTTATGGCAAAAGAAAATTCCTTTTTTGTTCCATTTGTCAATTCTGCAGTTACAGTTATATTTGCCTTGCCCTTCTTCTTTCCGGTAATTTTGCCCTTTGAGTTTACCTTGGCAATCTTGCTGTTACTTGATGAGTAGCTTATTTTCACTTCATTGCCAATACACTGTTCATCGACGCCAAATTCCTTTACCGATATAAGAGGCTCGGGCAGGTTTACTTTAACAGTAGCGGTTTTCCCTGCCTGAATGGACTGGTTTGTGACACTAACAGCTATATCATTAAATAAGCTATGTATATCCGCATCAGCAATCTCAAAGTATTTTATAACAACGCCTGTATAGTTCCCTATTCCGCTGATAGCGATTGCAGCCGTTCCCGGATTTACATTATTTATATAGGAAAGGACGTAATCTGTGTTCTCTTCCAGTCCGATTATTGTAACTGCAGGCTTCTTTTCATTTCCGTCATAATAAAAGCTTGTCCTGGAAAGTTCAATCTCATATCTGCTGATATCCCTTTCTTGCATATTCTCAATCACAGCAGGAATATCAGTTGAAGGTGTATCATCTGTTGCTGGTAAAGTATTAGTAATTGGTAAATTGCCCCTGGCTGAAATATCGTATGCGGCAGGATTATTTGCTTCAGTTATAATATCTGCTTCAGGAGAAATATCTATGACAGGTAATCCGGCACCGCCTTCAGTGACCGAAGCTGTCGGTGCAGGAATGGAAGGGCCTGAGATATAGTAATAAAATTCCGCTTCCTCCACCCTTACCAGACCCTGGTTTACAGGAATTCTGCCATAGGCTACGGCATCGGAAGGATCTGCACAGTAAAATATTCCGTCGGTATAATCGGTTAATAAAACAGCATGAGGACGGGACCTGCCATATTGGTCATATATAACAATTCCCTCAGGGTGCTTCTGCAATAATGCAATTGCTTCATTTACCCTGTCATTGCCAAATTGGGCCTTATTAACCGTAAAGCCCGCATGGCTAAAGCTGTATTTCAGTCCGACTCCTTCAACCCAGGCATCCTTTCTGACCTGATCCGTTGTAATATCCGCCCAGTTTGGATAGCCTGACAGCATGGCAGCCCTACGAAGCAGCATGGTGACAGCCACCAGGGTACATTGCATATCTCCATTGACCTGCTTCAGAAATACATCAGGATGATTTATTTCATCAAAGCTTGCTGCCTTTGACCTTATGTAACCATAGCAGGGATCAAGCAGATTTATAATAACAATCAATAAAATTAATCCGATAACCCTCTTTTGCTTCCTCAAGCTTCACCCTCCCCAAATGTATTTCCTTCTTTTATCATAGGTATTATATAAAAAGCACATAGTATTATATAGATGCTTATTTCAATTGTATAAAGTAAATCGCTTCCCACTATATTAAGTATGCATCGATTTATGTAACTATTATTGTATTAAATTATCACTCTATTGTAAATAATAATCAGTTTTTCTTACATCAATAAAGCAGCTTTCATTACATATATAAATATATAATATGAAAGCTTTAGTCGCCAATCCAGCGCTTTCTCGTTCCCCTTATAGACTTTATGTCTTTGTTGTTTTCTTTTTACTAAAAGAATTCACACCTTAAAAATTAACTTTTTAAACATCAGCTAAATTATAAAATGCAAAACTGATAATATAAATGCAACAGCAGCTATTCCCAAAGTCACAAAGCCCAGCCTGCCATTTGCTTTGGTATTAAGCAGTTCCTGCTCAAAATAATCTCTGGTTATTTTATTGGAATCTCCTGCTCTGCTCATTATAAGTGTCCTGCCTTTCTTAACTTGCTTATTGGTATTGGAGTTTTTAAGTAACAGTCAATTTTTGATTATTACCGGGATAATCTTATGTTACCATATCATTCTTCCGGTTACAATTCATATAAGCATTATTTCTAACCTACATTTAAGTATTATTTCTTAACTGAAAGCTTCATTTCATACTCCTGATAGCCATATGGGTAGTATTTTACTTCGCCTTCCTTAAATACCAATAAAGAAGTGGCTATTTTTTGAACAAAATATCTGTCATGGGATACCAGTAAAACCGTACCGCTGTAGTTCATTATCATATCCTCCAGGGTCTCCTTACCTATTATATCCATATGGTTGGTCGGTTCATCCAGTATCAGTAAATTGGGGCGTTTCTTCATGATTTTTGCCAGCGAAAGCCGTACCTTCTCCCCACCTGACAATTGACTCGGCTTTTTGTTTACATTATCCTGTGTAAATAAAAAGCATCCCAGAGCATTGCGCACTTCCGACATTGGCATATCAGGAAACTCATCGCAGAAATCCTCAAGAACGGTCCTGTCATAGGATTTCTGGGCCAGTTGCTGATCAAAATAACCATAGTCAACCTGAAAGCCAAAGCTAAATGAGCCGCCAAGAGCCCTTTGCTGTCCTACCAGTGTTTTTAAAAGCGTGGATTTTCCCAATCCGTTTTCTCCTATTATTGCAAGTCTCTGGCCCTTTCTTAACTCAAAGCTTACCTCGCATAATGGCTTATCATAGCCTATTAGCAGTCGCTTTACCTTAACTACCTCCTGTCCGCTTTCACGCCTGGGCACAAAATTTGCATGAAAGGTTTTCAAATCATACTTTTGCGGAGCCTCTATAATGTCCATGTGCTCAATCTGTTTTAGCTTTGACCTTGCCATAGATACCTTCGTCGGATGATTTTTAAATTTCTCATATATTTCAGTCAGTCTGGCAATCTCCTTTTGCTGCATGATATAATCCTTTTGCTGTTTTTCCCAGTTTATCCGTTTCTGCTTTACAAAGGCGGAGTAATTACCCTGATACCTGCTTATCCTCCTGTGCTCTATTTCATAGGTTACCTCTGCTAGCTTATCAAGAAACATTCTGTCATGTGATATTATTACTATCGCTTTAGGATATTGCTTAAGGTATTTTTCAAGCCACTCGATTGTGGGAAGATCCAAATGATTAGTAGGCTCATCCAGCAGCATGATGTCAGGCTTGGTTAACAATAGCTTTGCAAAGGCAAGCTTTGTTCTCTGACCACCTGAAAAGCTTTTTATCGGTCTCTTTAAATCCGATAAGTCAAAGCCGAACTTGGTTACTACCGTATCAATTTCGCAGCGATAGCTGTAACCGCCGTTTTTCTCATACATCTCCAGGGTTTTTGAATATTTGTCCATGACCTCCTTGGATTGGTTCGTCTCCATAAGTATGCAGAGCTGATCTAATTTCTTCTCCATCTCCCGAAGAGGGTCATAAACCTTCAAAAGCTCTTCTTCGACAGTTGTCTCTTCATCATCAAAGCTAATCTGCTGTAAATATCCAATTGATAATTTACCTGCTTTGTATATGCCGCTGTCCTCATCGCTGTCCAAATTGTCCAAGCTTATCATTCCGGCTATCAGCTTAAATAAAGTTGTCTTGCCGCATCCGTTTCTTCCGACAACAGCTATCTTTTCCGTGTTCCTTATCTCAAAATTTATATTTTCTATTATTGTATCGGCTCCATATCTTACTATTCCATTTTTAATCTGATATAACATATAAATCCTTCCTTTAAAGTCCATTTTTTTGTCAGCATAAATTTGATAATTGAGCATAAGCAAAATTTACTGTATAAAAAAACTGCCGGCATTAGCTTATAAGCCAAGCTGTCCGGCAGTCTTTGCATATTAATTGCATTTAGATCACAAGAAAGAAAAAAAACTGCAGACAGCGCTATGCTTCTGCAGTATAATATCAGGAATAATGTTCAATCCAATTTGCTTTCTTATTAGTTGACGCAAAAAAGGGTATAACTAATAAATCTCATAATATTATCATTAAATACTATCATGAGCTATATCAGAACCATATTTTTGCGTCAGCTATTCTAAAAGCAGGCCTCCGTGCAAAGCATAGCCGACTGTTTTAAATTGTGGTCTTTGCGCGGAGTTAATTATGACAGCCAAAAAATCAGATATTGCTTTCATTTCATTGGATTGATCCTTTCATCTAATATATATTTTAGTATAACATATACTTTAAATAATTCAAGGAAAAATTTACTGCCATTCATACGGATCAGATAACAATAGCCTGCGGTATGATATCAATCATATACGACAGGCTAATTGCTTATATATTTAAACATATGCACTTACTGACCTAATACTCTTAAAATCTCCCTTTTATAGTCCAGAAATTCATTGCTTACACCGAATTCCTTCCTTCTGGGCTT
>JAAZDK010000094.1 GCA_012512855.1 Clostridiales bacterium | reverse complement strand
TATTATTTATATTGTCAAAACAATCAAGAATATATTCAACAGAAAGAAGCAACGAAAAAAACAGTCAAAAAAGAGCTTCGACTGCGCGAAGCTCTGCTTGTATAAATTTAAAACTATTTCTTCAAGTATTTATTTTACGCTTATTAAAAATGCAACACCGCTCATTGGCATAATCCAGTCATCATTAACTACAATTTCACAGATTCCGTCATAATGCATTGCATCCTTGCTTGAGGTATTTCCATTAAGGAATGGCAGCATTGTAACCTTATACTTATCCTCCGGATATGACAGCTCAATAATAGGACTATAGGTCGGCTCACTTATTGATGCCAGGAGCTTGCAATCCGACTTCAGCATAGGCATGACAAATCCAATTTCAACCATAACATCCCTTAATGGAGCGCTGCTTAATGCCTCACCAACGCAGCTCATATCCAGAAGGATACCGGATTCATCTATTACAACATCATCCAGCTGTGCTTCAATATTATTTATATATACCTTAAGCCTCATTCCTTCAAGCACAAAGGATTTTCTCTGTGCACAATCCATGCTTATAAGCTTGTCCAGCTCTTTTTTATGTTCTGCCACCCTCAGGCGCATATAGCATTTGTCTGTTGCACCCGGAATCCCCATTTCATAATAGGCAGGCTTTGCCCGGTATATTTTGCTGCAGCCTTTGCTATACTCATAAAAATCCACCAGCTCATCCATACATTCCGATGATGTCACATCACCGGGCATAAAATCTTCCTTTACAGGAATAGGTGCCCATAAATCCATTCTCTCCCTCCATTTCTGCCATCCATCTCCAGCAGGAGGTCATTTCAATAATTGCAATCGCATTATTACCTCTCGTTATCAGGATAAGATACGGCAAATTATCTCTTAGCTCCCTTTGCCCCTCCAAAGGACATATTAGATAAGATATTAGAATCAAAGGAATATACAATATCCTTATTCTCTCTGTCCCTCTTGAGGGCCAGCTCAACCATGCGATCAAGCATCTGTGAAAAGCTTATACCGACCGCCTCCCATAAATAGAAGGCAAGAGAGCCCGGAATTGTATTGATCTCATTCACATATATCTTATCTGTGCTTGTATCAATCATAAAATCGATACGGGCAACACCATTGCAGTCCAAAGCTTTAAAGGTTTTTACAGCCAGCTGCCTTATTGCATCCCTCTGCTCCATCGTCAGCTTAGCCGGCAGTATCCTCTTTGCTCCACTCATACCTTTGGAGCCTTCCTGCTTTCCTCCGGAAACGTACTTGTCCTGATAGCTGAGGATTTCATCGCTGTTGATTGGCTCCTCGCATTCGGAAGCAGTAGCTTCTTCGCTGTCACCCAATACGGAGCAGTTTATTTCCCTTAAGCTTGTTATTGCCTTTTCCACCAATATACCCTTGGCAAATTGGAAGGCATATTCAATCGCCTCATATAAAGCATCCCGATCTCTGGCAATCTTTATGCCAACACTTGATCCCAGATTAACAGGCTTGACAATTACAGGATAGTTAATTTCATTCTCAACTTTCTGAATGAATTCCTCCTGATTTTTTATATAATCCTTGTGGAAAATACGGCAGCAATCCAGAACCGGTATATCCTGTGCCTTTAATACCGCCTTCATTACATACTTATCCATGCCGACTGCAGAGGCCAGCACATCACAGCCGGCAAAGGGGATCTGCAGATGTCTGAAATATCCCTGAAGGGTACCGTCCTCAACATTGGTTCCATGCACAACCGGAAATGCCACATCAATGGAGCTGTATACAGGATTTCCAAGCTTTTTGACAGGATAGTAGATCAGGTTGAACTTATTTCCCTCCCGTACCAGCAATACCTCTCTGCTTTTTTTAATCAAAGCATTGATATCCCTGTAGGATTCAATCTTACCGATATGCTCCCCTACATACATTTGATTGCTCTTGCTTATGTAAATCGGGATAACCTCATACTTCTCAACGGAAAAAGCATGCACTGCCTGCAATCCTGATATAACAGAGACCTCATGCTCTACACTGTTACCCCCAAAAAACACTCCAACCTTAATCTTCATAATTCTCTCCCTTTCTTATTGCAATACCGGCAATATAGCAAGCCCGGAATCTCATTAATAATTGTCCGGAAGATCATTTTCCAGCAATAATATTTTCTCCTGTCCCCCGGCATTAATATGGTCTACAAAGCTAAAACCGTCCTGCAAATCCGAAACAACACGGATACACTCTTTGCTAAAGCCAGCTTCCATCAGGCCGTCATAGATAGGTTTTGTCTGCTCCTCGCCTACCAGAACCACATAATCACATACCTTTGAGGCCTGTATGCCGAAGGTTTTATTGCATTCATATTGCCTGCTTCCCAGCTCAATCATACCAGGCGTCATCATAATTTTAACGCCTTCAAACATGCTTAATGTATCCAAAGCGGCCTTTGCACCGCTGGGATTGGAATTGTATGCATCATCAATAATTAACAGGTCATTGCGTTTAATCAACTGCAGTCTGTGGGGTACCGGCTTTATCTGCTTTACCTGCATAACCAGCTTTTCCATAGGAATCCCCAGCTTATTGGCAACCGCAATGGCGGCAGCTACATTTTCTACATTATGTGTCCCAATCAGCTTTGTGGTAAATTCATATTCCCTTTTATTTTCATCCTTCATTTTAAATCTTGTACCTGCTGAGGATACCTGTATGTCATAAGCCAGATAATCCATATCATATTCCGGCTTTATGCCATAGCTTACAATATTGGGATATTCTTTTTTTGTCCTGATATACTCATTATCATAATTCAGAAACAAGAACCCATTGCCGCCAACTGCATCCGCCAGCTCAAATTTTGTTTTCAGGATATTTTCAATTGAATGAAAGCTCTCCAGATGCTGTGGCCCGATAGCTGTAATTACTCCGTGCTTAGGCTTTACAATATCACATATTTCAGCTATATCACCCACGTTTTTGGCTCCCATTTCACAAATAAAAATTTCATGGAAGGCCTTCATCTCATTTCTAATGGTCTTAACTATGCCCATTGGTGTATTATAGCTTTCCGGAGTATGAAGTACATTATACTCACAGGACAGCAGCTTGCTGAGGAAAAATTTCACACTGGTTTTTCCATAGCTGCCTGTAACCCCAATCACTGTCAGCCGGGGCATACCAGCCAGTATTTTCTTTGCATCATTAATATACCACTGTCTTATTGCTTTTTCTATGGGCTGATTAATCAGATTTGACAATAGCACCAGGATGGGAGCAAAAATATAAAATCCCGGAAGTATAAGTGCAAGCGCCACATTTTCCTCTCTTAATATAATAGTGGCAGCAACAGCTCCCACAAGAAGAATTCCAAGCGTAGTCAGCAGCCTTATTACACGGCTGGTATATACCAACGGTTTTTTGTAGCTTTTTTTGCTTGATAAATATGCTGTTATCAGAAAAATAACAGCTGCAGCGATCACACCGCTCGGCAGATGAAGCAGGATCCACGCAGTCAGCAGAAGCACACCGACGCTTTGTGTTATCAGCCTTCTTCTGTTTGTGAAAAGCCATTTTACCTGAACCTTCGGCTTATATGTGTTCAATTGGAACATATGGGTTTGATGCAAGGAATGTGTTGCTATAGCTAAAGAAAAAGAAATTATTAATAATATAGTCCAAATCATATAAAATTCCCCTTGTGCTTATGTCATTCATTTAAGAATGCCTGCAGTACCTTATTCACGAAAAAAGGCTGTTCAACAAATGCATAATGGCTTCCGCCCTTGACAATAACCAATCCCGCATCAGGAATCAGCTCTTCCATGCATTTTGCATCACTAATTGGTGTTACCGTATCTTCGTCGCCCCAGATCAGCAGGGTCGGATAGTTAATCGCACTAAGTAATGGCTTCAAATCCTCATTCACTACCTTTACAAGTGTTTCCCTCATCACAGGAGTAGCATTTCTGTAGTCGCTTGATCCGCTTCTTTTCTGCAGCTGCTCCAGCGCATCCGGAAATAAAGCCTTAACCGGTGGAAGGGCCAGTACTTTCTTGCCAGTTTTATATATTAAAACCTTGAGTCTTTTTTTCAATGTCTTCGGCGGAAGAATTCCTGCACTTCCGGTCAGGACTATCTTGCTGATACTAAAGGGTAGGTCTGTCCGATTTGCCATCTTGATTATGATCCTTCCTCCGAAGGAATGGCCAAGCAGCACTAGCTCCCTGCAGTTCATTTCCTTCGCAAAGGCAATTACAAAATTAACATAATCGTCAAGATTCCAGGAGATGGGTGGTTCATCACTTTCACCAAAGCCCGGCATATCCAGGGCTATCACCCGATGTGTCTTTTCCATGCAATCTATTATATGTTGAAATAATTTTATATTAGAACCCCACCCATGAAGCAGCAGAAGCTCCTTTCCGCTTCCCTTTTCTATATAATTTATCTTTAACCCCTGAAATTGCTTTGTCAAAATATCACCCGATATACTTTATTATATTTTTTATTCTTAATTCAAAGTAAGTATAGTTTACCGCTTATTCTTTGTCAACAACATCTCCCCGCCCATTCCTTCAATATATTATGCCGTTAAGCTAAAAATGGTCTATTTCTATTATCCTTAATTTAATATCACGGCACCGGTGATTTATCCCCTGTCTTTGTTTATATCGATTAGATCAGGTAACGTTGTACTATTTTTTCTTTTGTTCTCATAATTTATAAAAATATATTTTAGGAGCAGGCAGTTGATGATTAGCATTATCAGTAGTATTAATAATTTTCTTTGGAGCCTTCCTATTCCTGTTCTTCTTTTCGGTTCCCACATTTATTTTACCGCTCATCTGAAGGGTATTCAAAGGTATATTATGACTGCTATTCGCCTGTCCGTTTCTCCTGACAAGAATGCAGAAGGTGACATAAGCGTCTTTGCCGCCCTGAGTGCCACTCTGGCAGCCACAATCGGTACAGGCAACATTGTCGGCATATCAACAGCCGTAGCCCTTGGGGGCCCTGGAGCGATTTTTTGGTGCTGGCTTACCGGAATATTCGGTATGGCAACTACATATGCAGAATGCTACCTGGGTGTGCTCTACCGGCAAAAAACCTCGGACGGCTCATATATTGGCGGTCCTATGTATACCCTGGAATATGGCTTGAATAAAAGATGGCTGGCTGTAATCTTTTCTTATCTTACCCTGCTTGCCTCATTCGGAGTCAGCTGCTCAACACAGGCCAGGGCTATAACAGAAACCGCCCATTCCCTGTGGGGGCTGCCGGAATATGCAGTCGGTATGGCGACTGCTGTGATAGTCGGTCTTGTTATAATCGGAGGAGTCAAATCCATAGGCAGGATATGCAGCAGGCTGGTTCCCGCTATGGGTTTCTTCTATATAGCGGGCTGCATAATAATACTGATAATAAATTACAAATATCTGCTGCCATCTCTGGGGTTTATTATAAGGGCAGCATTTACGCCCAGCCGGCTCCCTGCTGCCGTGGCCGGTGGTTTTATCGGAAGCAGTCTGCGCACAGCCACAAGATACGGCATTGCCCGTGGCCTATTTACCAATGAAGCAGGACTGGGCTCGGCGGCAATTGCAGCAGCAGGAGCCAGGGTATCACACCCGTCCAGGCAGGCCCTTGTTTCCATGAGTGCAACATTCTGGGATACGGTTGTCATGTGTGCTATAACCGGAATTGTAATAGTATCCAATCTGCTTAAAAATCCTGCATCCGTGGCCGGCTACTCCTTTACCGAATTTACAACCGCCGCCTTTATGGCTATACCCTTTGGCAGAACATGCCTTGGCCTGTCCCTGATTGCCTTTGCCGTAGCTACACTTATCGGATGGTCATATTTTGGAGAAAAGGCCGTTGAATATCTCTTTGGCAAAAGCGGAATAGGAACCTATCAAATCTGTTATATTGTCATGATTTTCATTGGCGGCATTATGACCCTGGAGCTGGTGTGGGAATTTACAGACCTTGTAAATGCCGGAATGGTCATACCAAATATAATCTGCCTCTTTCTTCTTCGAAAAAAAATACTCCCATACAAAAAATAGAATGTGTAAAGAATTTGCCCAGACAGATTCTTTACACATTGTCGGCTTAAATCTGAATGAAGCCTGAAACGCAGCCGGAACAACTTCGGTGTTAAGATAGCTTATATATTCAGCTATAGCATATAAAAATGTTTAGTTATAATGCGCATATTGAATAGATGCAGCAATTTTTTCTGCTTCCTCTTCCGTCTTAAGCTTCTTAATAATAGCCAGTGCAAAATCAATGGCTGTTCCCATTCCCTTTGAGGTTATGACATTTCCATCTGTCACAACAGCCTCGTCAGTTATGGTTGCTCCCTTCAAATATCCCTCAAAGCCGGGATAGCAAATGGCCTTTTTGCCATCCAGCAAGCCCTTGCTGCCCAATACGCTGGGGGCCGCACAAATGGCTGCCAGCAATTTAGATTTTGAGGCAAAATCCCTCAGCAGACGATCCAGACCTTCATGCGCAGCCAAATTATCGGTGCCCACCTTCCCTCCAGGAAGCACCAGCATGTCAGCATCCAAATAGTCTCCATCCTCAAAGAGCATATCGGCTTTTACTGTAATATTATGGCCGCCAAGCACCTCAAGGCTTCCGCTAATGGAAACCATATCAATATCAATACCAGCCCTTCTCAGCAGATCTACTACAGTTAAGCCCTCTATTTCCTCAAATCCGTCTGCCAGAAAAATATATACCTTACTCATGTTAATAACACCCAACCTTTCATTACAGTCTGTGTATCCGGGGAATCGGCAGCTAATGCCTGCCTGTCCCGGATAAAGCAATATATTTGCTTTTATTATATAGTTAGTAAGAAAGCTAATCAATATTTATTTTCCATCTATTTTCCCAGACAGAATATAAAATGCTGC
The DNA here is from genome assembly GCA_012512855.1 of Clostridiales bacterium. Taxonomy (GTDB): domain Bacteria; phylum Bacillota; class Clostridia; order Lachnospirales; family Lachnospiraceae; genus Mobilitalea. The sequence goes on along the minus strand of JAAZDK010000094.1, from coordinate 626 downwards.
CCTTTTTCCGGACAGCATTTCACTTCATTATTATTAGCATGACCAATATTACATTAGCTTACATAATACTAGTTTATATAATACTTGCTGATATAATATCAGCATTTTAGAATATACGCTTTTCAGGCAACAGATCCTTATATTTCCCTTCTAATAAATCATCAGATTGGCAACACCTACATTCTTCAATGAAAGAACCGGCTTGCAATTGCCTTGTAGCCTGGTCCTTTTAATCGGACAAATCTCCAGCCCGTAAAAATCGTCGTATGGCACCTTAAACTCAAAGCAACCGCAGGAGCCTATTTTTTCTTCGTACAACAGCTTCTTGCTGTCTCCACAGTTTTTATAAAGCCTTACCAGCCACTGATGGTCACAGCAGCATTCACAGCCCCATATGCAGCCAAAGATTAGGTCCGGTACTATCTTACAATCAGCCTTTTGCGGAAACCTTACAGGAACCGGTACTACCGGTTGAATCCTGAGATGTATTTCCTGCTCCGGGCATTCCGGACATTCGGGGCATTCCGGACATTCTTGCTGTGGCATCTGAACAGGTGGAGCCTGAGGTGCAGGTCTAGGTACTGGCATCGGTGCCGGTTCCGGTGATGGTATAGGTCTTGGTACCG
>JAAZDK010000093.1 GCA_012512855.1 Clostridiales bacterium | reverse complement strand
TGCAGTGGAGTCATGGGGGTATCGTCCTCCATGATCATTCTGGCTATATGGCCAACCTGGGTATTCATACCGGTTTCGGTAACAACCGCAAGTCCCCTTCCGTAGGTTATGGTACTGGTGGCCATAACCATGTTTATCCTGTCTGCAGGGCCTGTTTCTGGCTTTAGTACAAGCTCAGCCACCTTGTCAACCGGGTGGGATTCACCGGTAAGCGATGCCTCTTCAGCCTTCAGATTAATAGCAGAGATAAGTCTGGCATCAGCCGGAACATAAGCTCCGGTTTCAAGCATTATTATATCTCCCGGAACAAGCTGGGAGGCTTCAATGACAGAGAGCTTGCCTTCACGGATCACATGTGCTGTGGGTGCCGACATTTTTTTCAGAGCCTCCAGAGCCTTTTTGGCCCTCTCTTCTTGCAGAAGTCCCAGAGTGGCATTTACAATTATGATTACCAGAATAATTATAGGATCAATAAAATCCGGCTCTTTTTCTATCACAGAAACGATGAAGGAAATCACTGCGGCAAAGATTAGTATAATTATCATAAAATCTGCAAATTGGCCAAAGAACCTGGCTATCAGGCTCTTGCCCTTTTTTGCAGTAAGAATGTTCCTGCCATATATCTGCTGCCGCTGCTTAACCTCCTTTTGTGACAGCCCGTGTTCAGGTGATACCTTTAGTTCGGACAAAACCTCTTTAACTGATAAATTATGCCATTGCATGACGCATAACTCCTGTAAAGGAAAATCTTCTCTTAATTATATGAGGCTGTCTGAATAATATGAATGCCGCAGGCTATTTGCTTATTTGACAGTAATTGTTTATTTCATCAACTTATTTTTTATTTATATTTGTATTTATAAATTACAACATTAAAATGTTTATAAATGTCTCTTTACTTTGCTCAAAAAAGAAAGTATAATACTCAATTGTTAGTCACTTAAATAATTTGCTTTATTGTATGGAGGGCTTGCATGGCGAAATCATCAATCAGAGACATGACGGTAGGGTCACCGCTAAAGCTGATAATACAGTTTTCAATTCCGATGCTGATAGGAAATTTGTTTCAGCAGTTTTATAATATGGTGGATTCAATAGTAGTTGGAAAGTTTGTCGGCAAGGATGCTCTTGCGGCTGTAGGTTCAACTGCTTCATTGGTGTTTTTGATTTCAGGTCTTACCTTCGGCCTGTCCGGAGGTATATCTATTGTTATTGCCCAGTATTTTGGGGCCAAGGATTATGATAAGGTCAGAAAATCCTTTGCCACTGCTACATACCTGGTAATTACCTTAGCCTTGATAATGAGTCTGGTGGGAATATTCTCAAGCAGATTTTTGCTGGAGCTGATCAATACACCTGAAAGTATTATTAATCAGTCAGATTTATACATGAAAATTATCTTTGCCGGAACAATTGGAGTAGCCGTATTTTTCGGAATGTCAGGAGTGTTGAGGGCTCTCGGAGATTCCAGAACACCCCTGAAGTTTTTAATATTGTCAAGTATCATAAATGTAGTATTGGACTTGCTGTTTGTCATTGCATTTCGTTGGGATGTTGCCGGTGTGGCAATAGCAACGGTAATAGCCCAGATTATTTCAGGAATATGCTGTACGGTATATGCCTTAAAAAAGGTAAAGATACTCAGGATGCCGCTTAAGGAGTTTGTACCGGATTTGGATATTCTGAAAAAATGTCTCAAGCTGGGTATTCCTGTTGCATTGCAAAATATTCTGGTGTCGATATCTCTGGTGGCTATTCAGGGAGTAGTTAACAGATTTGATGAGGTGGTTATTGCCGCCCAGACAGTTGTTGCCCGTATAGAACAGCTGGTTTTGCAGCCCTTTATGTCAGTAGGTACTGCTCTGGCGTCATATGCAGGGCAGAACATGGGGGCAGGTAAAAGCGAAAGGGCGAAAAAGGGCTATTATTCAGCCACATTAATTATAGTAGCCTTCAGCCTGTTAATGCTGCCTATGATGTATTTCGGCGGAGAGTACTTTATGAGACTCTTTACCAAGAAGGAAGATGTAGATGTTGTAATAACAGGAGTTAAGGCAATAAGAATAACCTGCTTTTTCTATTCGGCTGTCGGGATGATATTTATAACCAGAAACTTCCTTAGCGGAGCGGGAGATATGAATATAGCGATGCTGATGGGAATAACAGAGGTTATATGCAGAGTACTGCTTGCCAATATTCTTGTAAATTTCGTCAGCTTCTATGGCATTTGGTGGGCTACAGGACTGACCTGGGTATTAGCGGCAGCAGTTGGAATAATAAGATATATGACAGGAAAATGGAAAACCAAGGCTATTGTGAATGATTAAAGAATTTTTGAAGATAATATATTGAAGCTGAATAGCTGATGCTAACGGCAAAGCTTATGGCGCTGATTTTCAGCCTGTGCTTGCGGGCATCAGCTTATATTTTTTTGCAAACAATGGCAAAATAAACTACCATAATAAAAATTATTATGATAAGATTGAAATGTATATGTATAGTCTGATAAAATAAACAATATATATTTTTTATTTAATATAATATATTAAAGAGAATATATAATAGATCTTATGTTTATGTATGGCAGGAGCAGGGGGAGTGTAACTCATGAAGGTACTTTCAAAATTTTCTAAAAAGGATTTGTGGCAAATACCGAATATTTTATGCTATATCCGTTTTATGCTGATACCGGTATTTGTTGTCCTTTATATAAAAGCAGAATACCCGAAGGAATATCTGCGTGCGGCGGCCGTTGTCCTGATTTCCGGAATAACCGATTTTTTGGACGGCTTTATAGCCCGCAAATTTGACATGATAACGGAGTTGGGCAAGCTGATTGATCCTTTAGCTGATAAGCTCACTCAGGCTTCCCTGATATTTGTACTGGTAGTGAAAATCAAATGGATGTTTCTTCTTCTGATATTATTTGTAATATTGCAGCTGTTTTTATTAGTAGCCGGTCTTGTAATGCTGAAAAAGAATGCAAGGCTTAACGGGGCAAAATGGTTCGGCAAGGTGTCAACCACAGTTTTTTATGCTGTAATGCTGGTATTGGTTTCGTATCCGGCACTTGATGATAAAATAGCTAATATATTGATGCTGGTATGTGGTGCATTCCTCTTGCTGTCATTAATAATGTATATAAGGGAATATATCCTGCTTTACCGTAAAACAAAAGCAAACGAAAGCAGGACCGTTAAGACTGTCAATTAGAAATTGACTGCCGGTAAGAACGATAGATCGGCTCATAGATTCAGCATATAAAAGAAACAAACAGGCATCTGCAAGCAAAAAATGCAGATGCCTTTATTTAGGTACGCTCGGCCGACGCAATCCGTTAGGATCTTCCTTGTAATTCCCGCAGAATAAAATCCGCTTTATTTTTTGAGTGCCATTATTTTCCTTATCATCTCAAACTGGGCCCTTTCCTTAGGGGACATATTTTTTGTGAGAACCTCAAGCATAAGCTCGCTTTCTTCTTTGGTAAATGAAAGATTCTGCTGAGAAAGCCTTTTGTTGGTTGCAATCAACAGGGGTATCAGCTGTTCCATTGACTTACCCTCAGCCTGCTTCATTAATTCCTTCAGGATCGCTAACTTGCGGGGGTCCACATTGCGAAGCTTCGGATTATTGGTCCATGAATTATCCATTAATTATTGCGCTCCTTATCTTCATCAGCATTGCTAGTATTATCATATGACATAGAGCTTAAAAGCATGCTAAGGTTATCGAATGTGGACCGTTGCTCAGGAGGAACTATTGCCTTTAGCATATCCAGCATCTTCTCATTTATCAGGCCTGATGAAGTGGATTTATCCGATTGATTACTGCCTGCAGAATCGCTTATGATGTTTTCGTCTGTTTTTAAGCCTTTTTCATTGTCGTTAGCATCAGCATCGTCTATATCGGCTGATTCCGGAGCACTCTTATAATAATCCAGAAGGGCTGATATCTCATCGCTTGATGAAGTAGCTGAATCTGCTGCATCGGAGGAGGAAAAATCATAGTTTGATGCATCGAAGCTGTAATCCTGGCTGTCCTGCTGCATCACATTCATGACCTCCATCATTTGATTGTACATTTCCATGGCGCGCTTAATATTGAATATATTGAGAATCTTATCTATAAAATCCCGTTCCTTCTTATTGCAGACGGGCTTTATATTGTTCAGCATCCCTTCCAAATCTATCTTTCCGGCCTCATAGCCACAGGCAGCCAAACTCAAAGATTTTCTGAAGGTCCTGAAAAATCCGACAAGCTCCAAGACCTTCATTATCAATTCGACCATGATCTTATTATGGGCATCGATGTAAGGCAGCGCCGCCTTCATTATTTCTGCTGTGTGCAATACGTCCTGGTCTGCCATGAGCTTCTCCCAATAAAGATATTCATTACATTATATTCATGGCCGTTATAAAAATGAACCCGGCGATTATAACGCATTTTAGCCGCTTTATCCCGGATAATGCAATCGGCTGTCGTCTATGCAGTATAGAACCTCATCGAGAAAGCGTTTAGAGTAATATTTGGCCTTTTCCGGATTCATATCCGAATAATTGCCGCAGCCGGCAGGAGTTGCGCCGGGAATATCTCCGTTGTAGTCCCGGATGAATTCAAACATCTCAGTCATCAGGGGCAGGATATCCCGGGAGTGTAAGTCTTCACCCAAAAGTAGATAAAAGCCTGTGCGGCAGCCCATGGGACCGAAGTATATAACCTTGTCTGCATATTTTTCATGGTTACGCAGATAGGTAGCTCCCAGATGCTCAATGGCATGGATTTCACCTGTACCCATTACAGGCTCAAAATTGGGACGGGTAAGCCTGATATCAAAGGTGGTTATAACTGCATCGCCAAAAACATCCTTTCTTGATACATACAGGCCTGGCAGAAGCTTTAAATGGTCTATGGTAAAGCTCGCTATTTGCTTCATGGCATTACTCCTTTCATATGTTTAATTCATGCTGAGATTATAGCATAATATATTTTAATATTGCAATTTTAACTATTTTAATCCGGCCGGTAAATCGGCTCCGCTTTCGGTTTGCAGCCTGGCTATATATGCTGTTTTGCCTGCTTTGTATATGCAGCCTTTTATTTTCATTACTTTATTAAGGTTGACATTGTGTGACTTACGTTGCATTATAGTATTATCGTAAAATTGGACAAGAAAAGGATTTGGGTGAAATGTTTGACAGTATAATATTTGATATGGACGGAACCTTGTGGGATTCAACACCTGAGGTGGCAATAGCCTTTAATAAAGTGCTTAGGGAAAAATATCCTGATTTAAATTATGATGTAACACCGCAAAGACTGAAGGAGCTTTTTGGGCTGCCTTTGGATGTTATTGCGGTAAAGCTATATACAGGAATTGATGAGGAATATGCTAAGCAGGTAATGAAAGAATGCTGCGAATATGAATGTGAGTATATTGCCGCAAACGGTGCAAGATTGTATGACGGGTTGGAGGATACGTTAAAGACGCTTTCGGCAAAGTATAAGCTGGCTATAGTAAGCAATTGCCAGGATGGATATATAGAGGCATTTTTTAAGGCCTATCCACATCTGGAGAAGTATTTTACAGATTATGAGCATCCGGGCAGAACAGGCAAATTCAAGGCCGATAATATCCGCCTGGTGGTAGAGCGCAACCGGCTGCAAAGGCCCGTATATGTAGGAGATACCCTTTCGGATGCAAAAGCGGCGGCAGAGGCCGGTGTGCCCTTTATATTCGCCCGTTATGGATTCGGTGATGTGAAGGAATATTATGATGTAATTGATTCGCTGCCGGAGCTGGTGACTAAGCTTAGTTGATAAAGCAGTCAAGCTATCTGAACTAAACAGGCTATCAGTACAGATTTGATAAGGTAAAAAGACGGACAACAGAGAGGCAAAATAACCGATCTGGTTTTTTGCGTTGACAATTTTACACTTTCTTTATATATTTATTATTAATCCTGAATTATTCATCGTAACATATACAACAGTGCCTGGCACTGCATAATTACTATATTTTCATCATCTTATTGCTTTCACTCAAAAAGTGAAACTAAACTATAGAAAAAGGGTCTCAGCT
>JAAZDK010000092.1 GCA_012512855.1 Clostridiales bacterium | reverse complement strand
CCCCGCATCATTCGATAGTTCAGCGCATCCTCGTTCATGGTGCTTGCATAAACGGTCCGTACCGCCTGCTCAAAGGCTTCATAGCGCTCCTGGGGAGTCCCCTGATTAACACAGAAAATACTTTCATATTTGCCTGCAAATGCATTTCCAAAGTTATCCTCCAACAGAGAACTGGATCTTATAATAATAGGAGACTGACCGAAATATTCTAACATCTGAATAAACTGTTCCTGAATATCCTTGGGGAAGGTTCCATGCAGAAGCTTTTCTTTCAGCTCTGCCGCATACTTATAATAGCCTTCGACGGTTTTTTGTCGGGTACGAAGCTTCCACCAACCGTTTTGGACTATATATGTGTAGAAAACATCGGAACCGATATAAAATGAATCATGGGGTTCCAAAAATGCAGTAAAGCGATCCCCGCCTTCTATCTCCAATATTTTTCTGGCTAACAGCATACCAACACTTTTTCCGCCGATAAATCCTGTACCAATTTCTCTGGATGCTATATCAAGAATATCCTTTAAGGTGAAATATCTGTCACACAGCTGAAACATCCTGGAATCACTGCCGATAATCATGTGCATTAGCTGCTTTTTTACCTTTTCCTGCTGCTCATAGGGCTGGCTAATCATTTTTTTAGCTTCATTGAAAATGGTATTCCAGTGATCCAGCCTTATTTCCCCTCGGTTAATGCTGTGAAATAGCTCTGAGGCATCTGAGCTGGATGTAATGCAGACAGCCTCCTGTCCCTGAATAAGGTGGGGGAAAAACATCGTGGGTGAATAACGCTGCCATACCTTAAGGGGATGGATATAAGTTTTATCATTGATTTGATATAAATCCAGAAGCAGCTGGGTGGTTTCACGTATATTTGCTATGGTGCTGTAGGTATGGAAATTTCTCATGATTGCAAAATATGCAACCGTATCCAGCTCATACAAATATGGACAGGTGGCCTTAAAAAAATTGCCTATCATCAGATCCGAGTGCCAATATTCCAGCAAATCGGTAAGACAATCAAATACATATAAGGCTTGCTTGCCCTCCTCCTTGATAAGATTATGTATTTCAGTGGCAAAGCTTTCAAAACCCTTACTTGCATCAATCTGATAGCATTTAATATCCCTGCTGTCATCCAGTATAGGCTCGTGATTGGCAAAACGGATATAAATCAGGCTTATATTTTCCGCTCTTGCGCTTTCCACAAAATAATTGACCATTTTACGGTAGCCTGATAAGGAATCCACCTGCCACACCACATTATCTCCGAACCTCAGATGATCAATTACCTGATCAAAGCCTGTAAGCCCCGTGCTGATCTTATCGTATATATTCATGACACACCCCTTTTTTTGTTTATTTCAGCTTCCAGCTCAATCAAATTACTGACAGCCTTGATATATAAGCATAAGATAAAATTCATTTTACCGGCCTTCTCATAACAAACCTGTCTTCTGTTTCCCCATATAGCTCAAATCCGCTTTTCCTGTACAAATCAACCGGTCCCATAAAATCCCGGGCCTCATCTGAATATTCCTTCAAAGGATAAGCCTCAACATAATCAAAGCCGTCACCTGCTGCTATTGTATTACCATTATAATAAATTCAAACAGGCCCCTTGTCTATATATTTGCTAAATTTATGTATTTTTTTAATATTTATGTCTATGTGGTTCAGCATCAATACCACGCACCGGCAAACACAAAAACGCACCCATCTTAACCGACGAGTGCGTTCATTTGTTATTTTATGAATTGCTCATGTTTTTTTTGACTAACTATTCAGAAATTTTAAACTTAGAAACCTGAGTCAGAAGGTCATTTGCCATGTTCTTCAGTTCTTCTGAAGAATTAGAGATTGTCTCCATGGCAGCCAATTGCTCCTCTGATGAAGCTGATATTTCCTCCATACCTGCCGAGGCCTCTTCAACTACTGCAGAAATGTCTATGGCCTGTTTTGCCACCTCTTCTACCTGCTCACTTATTTCCTCAAATGCTATGTTTACATCCTTTACTATCTGAGCCAAATCGGTAACCGAGCCTAAAATCCTGTCAAAGCTTTTTTTGGTATCATCGGCCGATGCTTCCATACTAATAACACTGTCTTTAGCCTGATTCATTTGAAGGACGGTTTCTTGTATTTTACCATTTATGCTTTTCACCAGGTCTTCTATTTTTCCTGCAGAACTGCCTGATTGCTCGGCAAGTTTACGAATTTCTTCAGCAACTACTGCAAATCCACGTCCTTCATCACCTGCACGGGCTGCTTCAATTGATGCATTCAAGGACAAGAGATTAGTCTGATTTGCAATGTTGTTAATTACACCTACAATATTGCGTATCTCATCTGCCATAGCTGCAAGCTGTTGTATTGATTCCCCAACCGCATTCGTATACTTGTTGTTTTCTACGATTTTTTGGCTTTGACGTTTTATAGCATCCTGCCCATCGATGGCCAGATTCAATGTTTCCTGGGCTTTATCGGCTGCGGTCTCAGTCTTTTCTGTAGCATCTGAAACAATATCATTAACTCTGCTTATTGCATCTGTAGTAGTTTGAACCATCGAAGCCTGATCGCTGTTGCCTTGAGCCATCTCACTGATTGTAGTTACAACCTGAGTCAGGCTTTGAGATGTTTGATCAGTTGCTGAAGATAACTGCAAAGATTGCGATGCCAATGAACCGGCAGTCAATTGTATATTTCCTACCAGGCTCCTTAAATTCTGATTCATCACCTTAAAGCTTTGATAAACCTGACCGATTTCATCATTTGATTTAATTTTAATATCATAATCCTTAAGCTCACCATCGGCAATTGTTCTCATAACTGTTGATAAGGTAATAAATGGTTTAGCAATTAATTTTGAAAAATATTGACTTGCAACAACAATAACTATTATAACCACAGCAAACATGACCATATATATATTTAAGAGTCTATAAATGGAAGACATAGCTGTTTTAACAGGCCTCTCCACAGCAATCAGCCAACCGGCAAGATCATTGGAGCAATAGCTTACTATAACATTTTCTCCATTAATATTTTTCGTTTGCAGGGTAGTATTTTCACCTGTATATTCTGAAGCAAAATTCAGGCTGCTGAAATCCTCCTGGTTTTGTACATATTCTTCATTTGGATGGGCCAGTACGGTCTTTTGTCTGGAAAGAATATATACATT
>JAAZDK010000091.1 GCA_012512855.1 Clostridiales bacterium | reverse complement strand
TGCAATTATATATAGCATTGTAGAAACAGCAAAAGCAAACCGCTTAAAGCCGTATAATTATTTCGAGCACCTTTTGACCGAGATACCTAAACACATGGATGATAAAAATCTTGACTTTCTGGATGATTTGCTGCCATGGTCAGAAAAACTCCCGGAAAGCTGCAGAAGGTAAAAAGCAATAACAAATAAGCCGCCACTTTGGGCGGTTATTTTTTTTGGGTAGTACGCATGGTTTACCGTTTACGAGAGATAGGGCGAGTGCCTGTTAATCTTTCAATAATCTGGTTACCGCTTGCCTCAGCAATACAGCGATGAAACCTTATATCCTCTTCCCTGTATTCTTCCCCTTTTAATATAACCTCTTCAACCTTAAGGCATTGCTCCATTATGTGTTTACGTTGTTCCTCCGTTGCCCTTGTAGCTACCATGGCAGCAATCTCCGGTTCCAGCATAAGACGTACATCTACAAGATCGAGAGCCAGCTTATCATCTCTTTCTGCAAAGATCAACCCCAACGGATCATCAGGTATACCTTGCTTATCTGAAATGAATGTTCCTGAACCTTTCCGTATTTCCAAAATGTTTCGTGATATCAAAAGTTTTATCGCTTCACGAACAGTACTCCTGCTAACCTCAAGCTGATCAGCAAGTTCAAACTCATTTGCCAGTTTGTCGCCAGGCTTCAAATTCTGCTCTTTTATTAAATTAATGATTTTTTCTGCAGTTTGCTCCGATAGCGGAACCCCTTTCGATTTTTTCATATGTTTCATCCTTTCATCCCTAAATGGATATGATTTAATTATATTTTTTCTATCTGTACCAATTCAGAAGCAAACCCTTTTTATAACTAAAATATTTTCTAAATATATAAAGCTATATATACCAAAGGCTATCTAAAACGCCAACTCTTAAATATAGCTATAATACAACAAAAATAAACCATCAGAAATAACATCCATTATTAATTTGCCCCAATGGGGGACAGCCAATCTATCAGACATAAAATGAGAATCATTTTTAAAGAAATACCATTTACAAAGCCTTGATACTGTAGTATACTTATTGTTAAATAAATAACGATTTTGTTCTGACGACAAGGGTTCGCCCAAGTAGGAAGAATGCTTATGCAATAATTCATTAAAATGATAATGGAATGTATTGATTGTGAGGAATAAGCTATCCGAGCAGGAAATATATTACCATTGCAGAATGATCCTGATTATATGACATCTACTACCCTGTGTCCAAGGACGACTTCTAAGGACATAGGGTTTTTTATTAGCAGTTGACTGCAAAAGTAATCTTTTGATTGTAAAAGCAATTTTATAATTGCAAAGTAATCCAAGATTTCTTTGGGCAGGCAATCCGGTTTGGCAGCCCTGTTGTCAGTCTGCTTAGAGCAGCAAAAAAGCTAATTCAAGAAGGAGGCTGTCATGATGTATGACGTTAAATCAAAGGTAGCTGAGGAATTTATCAGCCATCAGGAAATACTGGATACACTGGAATATGCCAATGCAAACAAGGATAACAAAGCATTAATTGATGAGATAATTAAGAAGGCGGAAGCCATGAAGGGCATCAGCCACAGGGAAGCGGCTGTATTGCTTGAATGTGACTTGGAGGAAGAAACTCAAAGAATCTATCGGCTGGCGAAAAAAATCAAGGAAAAATTCTATGGCAACCGCATCGTAATGTTTGCCCCGCTTTATCTTTCCAACTACTGCGTTAATGGCTGTGTATATTGTCCCTACCACTATGTCAACAAGCACATACCAAGAAAAAAGCTGACTCAGGAGCAAATCCGCAGGGAGGTTATTGCCCTTCAGGATATGGGACATAAAAGACTGGCTCTGGAAGCAGGCGAAGATCCGGTTAACAATCCTATTGAATACATTCTTGAAAGCATCGAAACCATATATTCAGTCAAGCACAAGAACGGCTCAATACGCCGTGTAAATGTCAATATTGCAGCAACCACTGTGGAAAATTACCGCAAGCTGAAGGAAGCGGGAATTGGTACTTATATTTTGTTCCAGGAAACCTACCATAAGGAAAATTACGAAAAACTCCATCCCACAGGTCCGAAGCATAATTATGCTTATCATACCGAGGCTATGGAT
>JAAZDK010000010.1 GCA_012512855.1 Clostridiales bacterium | reverse complement strand
GATAATATCCGGTTTGCTTAGTCCCTTTACCGACAAGCTGCATTTCCCTTCGGAGGCTGTGCCTTTAGTTATTATAAAAATGTTTTCATCCTCTGCGGCAACCAGTCTTCTGCTGGATATATTCAAGGAGCATGGCCCGGACTCGTTCCTTGGCCGTCTTACCAGTATAATTCTCAGCAGTACGGAAACCATATTTTATACGCTTGCTGTTTACTTTATGGCGGCAGGTGTAAAAAAGATCAGATATACCCTGATAGGCTGTCTTTTGACTACCCTGACAGGAGTTATTGTCAGCACGATAGTTACCAGACTGGTTTTTGGCTAATGAATACTTTACTTCTATTAATATAAACCTTAAAATATAATCAATAAAATAAATCCTTATATATAAATAAGCAAAAACCTGCAGACCCTGTCCAGCAAATAAGACCGTAGCTATCAGTCGGTTGGACAGGTAGGCTTTTGCACTCTCATAAATCCACAGGTTTATTCATTCTGCAGGTGTTACCAGGAAATACAACAGGAGGTGTCTGTATGTCCGTTGCCGGCGCATTTGTCGTTCCCCATCCACCGATAATTATTCCTGAGGTGGGTAAGGGAGAGGAGGAAAAGGTAAAAAAGACAATTGAAAGCTATCATGAGATTGCCAGGCGTATAGCTGCCTTAAAGCCGGATACTATTGTAGTTACTACTCCCCATTCCATAATGTATTCTGATTATTTTCACATTTCCCCGGGGACAGGGGCTTCCGGTAATTTTGGAAGATTTGGAGCAAAGAAGGTTGCCTTCCGGGCGGAATATGATGAGGAATTTGTAAACGAGCTTGAAAACCGCGCAATAAAGGAAGGGCTGCAGGCCGGTACCTTAGGAGAAAGAAATCCTGAACTGGATCATGGCACCTGCGTCCCTCTGTATTTCATAAATCAGTATTATAGCGACTATAGGCTGGTGAGGATTGGCCTGTCAGGTCTTTCATTTACCGATCATTACAGGCTGGGAAAGTGTATTGCAGCATGTGCGGACAAGCTTGGCAGAAAAGTGGCTTTTGTAGCCAGCGGTGATTTGTCCCATAAGCTTAAGGAGGACGGGCCCTATGGCTTTGCCGAGGAAGGGGTAAGATTTGATGAGAAGCTGATCCAGGCTCTTAAGGAGGCTGATTTTCTGGCACTTATGGAATTTAGCCCTGATGAATGTGAAGCCGCCGCAGAGTGCGGCCTGAGATCCTTTATCATAATGGCCGGTGCGCTGGACAAAAAGAAGGTCAGTGCGGATTTTCTTTCCTATGAAGGAACCTTCGGCGTAGGATATGCATTATGTGAATTTAAGATCACAGGCGTGGATGAAAAGCGAGCCTTTGATGAGATATTTAGCAGCAAGCAGAAGGCTCTGGCCAGGGAAAGACAGAAGAATGAAGACGCTTATGTGCATCTGGCCAGGCTTTCATTGGAGCATTATCTTAAGACAGGAAAGTATCTGAAAGTTCCTGATGGTCTGCCAGAGGAAATGTCAGCCAGAAAGGCCGGAGTTTTTGTATCCATCAAAAAGCATGGCAGATTAAGAGGCTGCATCGGCACCATCTCTCCGGTAACAAAAAATATAGCCAATGAAATTATCCGTAATGCTGTCAGCGCCGGTCTGGAGGACCCCAGATTTCCTCCAGTGAAGGAGGAGGAGCTGGATGAGCTTGTCTACAGCGTTGATGTACTGGGCGAGCCGGAGCCGGTTGCGGACTATTCGGAGCTGGATGTAAAGAGATATGGGGTCATAGTTAGCTCAGGAAGAAAAAGAGGCCTGCTTCTTCCTGATCTTGAAGGGGTGGACACGGTAGAAAAGCAAATTGAGATAGCAAAGAAAAAGGCCGGTATTTATAACAATGAAAAAATAAGCATACAACGCTTTGAAGTGGTGAGACATCTATGATTGCGGTATGCTCCATATGCCCTCATCATTGCAGGCTGGAGGAAGGGCGGCTTGGCCTGTGCAGGGCCAGGATAGGTAAAGAAGGTAAGGTTGTGTGTGAAAACTATGGCAGGCTGACAGCGATAGCCCTTGATCCTATTGAAAAGAAGCCCTTATATCATTTTCATCCCGGAAGCAGGATTTTGTCCGTGGGCAGCTACGGATGCAATCTTAACTGCCCCTTCTGCCAGAATTGCGATATATCCATGGTAGGGGGAAAGGATATCGAAACAGCCCGGCTGACTGGTCAGGAGCTGGTGGACAAGGCGCTTGCCTTAAAAGAGCGGGGCAATATCGGAATAGCCTATACCTATAACGAACCCCTGATAGGATATGAATTTGTAATGGATTGTGCCCGTCTGGCAAGAGCGCAGGGCTTAAAAAACGTGGTAGTCACAAACGGCTATATTTGTGAAGAGCCGCTGTCCGCGCTTTTACCCTTTATTGATGCCTTTAATATTGATCTTAAGGGCTTTACACAAGGCTATTACCGCAAGCTAAGAGGGGATCTTGACACAGTAAAGCGGACTATTGAGATAGCTGCCGGCAGGGCCCATGTTGAGGTAACCACCCTGATTGTGCCGGGTGAGAATGACTCAGAGGAGGAGATAGACTCGTTGTCTGCCTGGCTAGCCGGGATCAGTCCGGATATTCCTCTCCATATTACGCGCTTCTTCCCCAGATGGCGCATGACGGACAGGGAAGCCACACCCATCAGGCATGTTTACCGGCTGGCTGAGGTCGCCCGTAAGAATCTTCAATATGTATATGAGGGAAATTGCTGAAGATTTTAAGAGATTTTCAATCGAACTTTAAAGTCATAATTCTAAATAAATATCTAAATGATATTGAAAAGTTGATTGGATTCCACTCATAGTTTATTCAGTGTTGTACCGGAATTTACTCTTTTAAGTCAGCATAAATATAAATATATCAATATAAATATTATATCTAAGTATGGCCGGCAAGAGTACAGGATTAAACCCTGATATTATGCCGGCCGCTTTTGTTTTATATAAGAATGTGTAAACTCTC
>JAAZDK010000090.1 GCA_012512855.1 Clostridiales bacterium | reverse complement strand
TCTGAAGTAGTATCCATTGATAGAATGAAAAAAACTGTGCTTATAAGGAAGACGGATACGGGGGAAGAGTATACGGAAAGCTATGATAAGCTTATTCTATCGCCGGGAGCGTCACCTATTGTACCAAAGCTGGAAGGTATTGACCAGGTGAACTTATATACTGTTTGAAGTTCCGACCGGAAGAATCTTAGGAGCTCAGGCAATAGGTAAAGGTGATGTGACAAAACGAATCGATATTATTGCTACAGCTATAAAGTATGGTGGGACTGTAGAAGACTTAAAAGATTTAGAATTAAGTTATGCTCCTCCATTTTCAACAGCAAAGGATATTGTGAATTATGCCGGCTATGTTGGAACAAATCTCTTGAATGGAGATTTTAGGCAAGTAAATGTTGATAAGGTAAGAGAACTGGTTGAAAAAGGTAGCATTATTATAGATGTTAGAGAAAGATATGAATATGAGAGAGGTCATATAAAAGGTGCAATTAATATACCTTTAAGTGAGCTTCGTAACAGAATTAAAGAAATCCCAAGAGACAAGCCTGTTTATTTGCATTGCAGAACAGGACAGAGAAGCTATAATGCAACTCTGGCTTTGCAGAATATTGGTTTCGATAATATTGTAAATATAGCCGGTAGCTTTTTAGGATTATCTTTTTATGAATACTATAATGATCAAATATCTAATAGGGATCGAATAGTAACGGAATACAATTTTAGATAAATCATATTAAAAATCGTCCAGGCATTTAGTGATTTATTTCATGGTTTGTTAATGATGGCTTTAAATGCTATATAAAAATTTTGGAATGGGTAAATGTATTAAGAAGGAGCTATGGAATGTTCAGTGCAAGCAATGTCAGTTTTATACTGGTGTTTTTAGAAGGAGTTTTATCATTTTTTTCACCTTGTGTCATACCCTTAATACCGGTTTATATGGGATATCTGGCTGGGAGCAGTAAGAAAGTTTATGATAGAAAAAAAGTGATTGTCCATACCATTTTCTTTATCTTGGGTATATCTTTTAGTTTCTTCATATTAGGATTATCCTTTACTGCTCTTGGTAGGTTTTTCAATAGTCAAAAGATGCTTTTTACCAAAGCCGGTGGGATCTTAATCCTCTTATTGGGTTTTTTTCAAATAGGTATCTTGGATCTGGCTTTTTTACAAAGAGAAAGAAAGATAAGGGTAAAATGGACAGATAAGAAAATGAATCCGGTAATTGCTCTTATAATGGGGTTTACTTTTAGTTTTGCCTGGACACCGTGTATCGGACCCGCCTTATCTTCCGTATTGATAATGGCATCAGCAGCCAAAACATCATTTACCGGATTCATGCTGGTATTTTTATATGCGAGCGGCTTTTTAATTCCCTTTTTATTCCTTGGTCTGTTTACCAGCCAGATAATAAATTTCTTAAAATCAAAAAGAAATATTATTAAATATACTGTGAAGGTCGGTGGTGCCATTCTCATTATCATGGGTATCATGATATTAACAGGATGGATGAATGGAATATCAGGATATCTGAATTCTGTCAGTAAACAGGAACTAAATACGGCGCAAGTGAAAGAGAATAATTCAAGCAGCAATACAGAAAGCCAAGGAACAGAAGAGAGTATTAAAACTGCAGAAAAGGATAGGGATCTAATACCAGCGTTCGATTTTACCTTAACAGACCAATATGGAAATGAACATACACTTTCTGATTATAAGGGAAAAGTGGTATTTCTAAACTTTTGGGCCACATGGTGCCCACCATGCAGGAAAGAGATGCCAGATATTGAGAAACTGTATAGGGAATATAATTTCAATAAGGATGAAGTGGTATTTTTAGGCGTTGTTAATCCATCCAGTGATGAATATCCTAACAATCAGGATGTTAAAAAAGAAGAAATAATTTCATTTATAGAAAAGAATGGATACACTTTTCCAACAGTATTTGATGAAACGGGAGAAGTGCTGCAGAATTATTTTATATCAGCATTCCCTACAACATTTATGGTTGATAAGGAAGGATATATCTATGGTTATGTTCCTGGAATGATGACGAAAGATATTATGTTAAATGTAATCAATGAGACTTTGCAAGCAACAAAGTAGAGAAAAAAGTATAATGCTGCACACTATAACTGATTTGTAAAGCATTGACATGAGGTACACCCTATTATATAATATACTTAATAAGACAGCCGGAAGATAGTTCAAACCTATCCGTCTCGGCAAATTTTATATAGGCAAAATAGTCGCCCTAATCTTTGCCAGTGACAGGGCGGCTATTTTTTGAGCTTATTATTTATGACCAGGGTTATTACTGCTACAAGCATTATTACAAAGGTGAATAAATCACCATATGTAACATACATAAGCACCACCCCTTTCGAAGAACTCGAAACGGATGGAATGACCGCCCTACCGGCTGCCTTATAAAGTATACAATATTTTCTAGATAGTTTTACATAATACGATTTTATTAAAAATTCGGTTAAGCATTCCACAACATGGTATTATTATACATAAAATGCTGCAAACAAGCAAGTATTTACACATAATACATCATATATATAATTTAGGATTAACAATTACATGATTTTTACAGCAAAAATATTTTTAAAAGCGTATTGACAAAATGCATCATCCCATAATATAATAACTTTGCTGTCTTGAGAGCGGCAGCTAATCACGAGGCGTGGCTCAGCTTGGCTAGAGCGCCGCGTTAGGGACGCGGAGGTCGCAAGTTCAAATCTTGTCGCCTCGATTTTTTTATTCCACAGGAAATTCACTGTATATTTCCTGTGGAGCAAATCCCACCGGAATAAAATAAACGCTTTCGGGCAGAAGCATTCAAAATTCAACTCACAATTAAGCATTATTTTATAATGGCATGAGACAGCACGGTTGATTAATTCAATCGTGTTTTTTTCATAATATAAAGCTCCAGTTATAATCTTACTTTTACGATAAAGCACTCAATCAGAATGAAGTTTATTAGAAATTATTGACTTTCATCTATTGCTGCAGCAAAGCTGCAGGAAGGAGTTTGTATGATAATCTCTGCATCAAGGCGTACCGATATACCCTGCTTTTATTCGGAATGGTTCATGAACCGGCTGAAGGCCGGCTATGTCCTCAGCAAGAATCCGATGAATCCGGCCCAAATCAAGAGGATAAGCCTGTCTCCGAATGATGTTGATTGTATTGTCTTCTGGACAAAGGATCCGCAAAATATGCTGGATAAGTTGCCGGATATAAGTCAGCTGGGTTATCGCTATTATTTTCAGTTCACGCTTAATCCGTATGGGCGGGAGCTGGAGCGTAATCTAAGGGATAAAGCTGATATTGTGCAGACCTTTGTACAGCTGGCGGAACATATCGGAAGCAGGAGGCTGATATGGAGATATGATCCCATAGTGATAAATGATAACTATACGGTCGATTACCATATCAAAAGCTTTGAAGTCCTATGCTCGCAGCTGCAGGGCAGTACCAATAGATGCATAATCAGCTTTGTAGATAACTACAGGAAGCTTAAAGGGACTGTAAGGGAGCATATTATAAGGGATATCGGCGAGGAGCTGCAGCAAACAATAGCCGGATGCTTTGCTAAAATAGCGGACAGCTATGGTATAGAGCTTATGGCCTGCTGCGAGCAGGCGGCTTTGGCAGCCTTCGGGGTAAAAGCATCAGCCTGCATAGACAGGGGGCTGATTGAGAGCATATGTGGATATCCCCTTAAGGTCAAAAGGGACAAAAACCAGCGGCAGGGCTGTAATTGTGCCGAGAGCGTAGATATAGGCGTTTATAATAGCTGCAGTAACGGGTGCCTGTACTGCTATGCCAATCATAGCGAGGCTTCTATCAGGAAAAATATAATGAGGCATAATCCTGAGGCGGATATTTTATTATGAAGGATAGCGGTAGATTATGTGAGCTTAGTAAGACAATATAAGCAGAAATACATTTAAAAAAAATGCAGGCAAGTAAACTGTATTAAGTAATACCGGCTTTCCGGGAAAATTTGTCCCCTGTTATTTTACATGAAAATAAGTTAATGCACATCGAATGAATGACAAAATCATATGCAGGACTGCAAATTTTCATATATTTGCATATATGGAAACGCTTTCATTGAAAAATATTGTGCAAAATGTTGCAGTAAAGGCGGATTAATGGTACGATTAGTGTAAAATATTAAGGAAAATGCGCGCCTTATGACGTACTAGGCTATGGGGGACCCGGGATGAAGAAAGTATTTACTCGCAGGCATAAAATTATTTTGGGATTAGTTCCTGTATCTTTGCTTCTTATATTTTTAGCAAGAAAAAGCGTTTATTTCGCAGAGCATATTTATGCCAAGCATATATATAAATTATTATCTCAGCTTGTATCTCTTATTACAGGACTTATCCCTTTTTCTATAGCAGAGCTGATAATAGCTGCCCTTCCTATTATATTTATCCTTTTAATAGCTTTTTTTATCAAAAAGCTGATAGTTGATAAGGAAAACAGAAAGGTTATAATTGCACGGTCCTTTATTAATATCCTTTGCTGCCTTAGCATAATCTTGTTTTCCTATACCCTTATGGGTGGACTTAACTATTACCGTTATACCTTCAGTACATATTCCGGCCTGGAGATACGACAGTCCTCCCTGGAGGAATTGTACTCGCTGACAAGAAGTCTGGCTCTTGAGGCCGGCAGCTACAGAGACGGCATTAGCAGCGTGGATGAAAATGGGGTGTTTGTGCTGTCGCAAAGCTTCAGTCAGCTGCGAAGAACCGCAGCCAAGGCATATAAGATCCTTGCTGAGGAATATCCTATACTTGGGGGCTATTACGGGGCACCAAAGCCTGTTATTATGTCGAAGCTTATGTCCACCACCGAAACCACAGGAATATTTATACCCTTCACTATGGAGGCTAATGTAAATATTGATATACCTGACTTTACCATACCTCATACAATGCTTCATGAGATGGCTCACCTGCGGGGCTTTATGAGAGAGGATGAGGCAAATTTCCTGGCTTACAAGGCCGGTATGGTATCTGACAGCATAGAATTTAAATACAGCAGTACCATGCATGCTTTAATTCATGCCGGTAATGCCCTGTACAGGAAATCTCCTGACTTGTATTTTGAAATCAGGGATCTTTACACCGAAGGAATGATAAATGATATCCGCAATCATTCCCAGTACTGGGCACAATATGACGATACCGTAATCAGTACCGTATCCAATAAAATAAATGACACCTATCTGAAGGCCAATGCTCAGACCGACGGTGTTGAAAGCTATGGCCGGATGCTGGATCTTTTACTGGCGGAATACAGGAAGAAGCAGGGGCTTTCCGGAGAATAGGATTATAAAAAGGAAACTAATGCCATTATCAAGATAGTGGCAGCTGTTTCCTCTTTTTTTCGAAAGTTTTTGTGTTATATTATGGCATTAATTCTTATTTCATGCTTTAATATTATCAATAAGTGTGATAATATATAAAATAATCACACTTTTTGCTTTTATATTTGTATCTGAACAGGTTTAAAAGATGATTTTGTATCGCTTTCATGATCTTTTGGAATTAAATTGCCTTGCAATAAAATCTATGAAATTATAGAATAGAAGAATAATTTGCATTTATGATAAATTTTTCAGGAGGTTTTTCATGGATAGCCATATTACTGAAGGTATGAGCAGCAATGAGGCTGTTGATAAGAAAGCATCGAAGAATTTTATTGAAATGATTATAGATAAGGATCTGGAGGAGGGAAAGGTAGAAAAGGTAGTTACCAGATTTCCGCCGGAGCCTAACGGATATCTTCATATTGGACATGCAAAGGCTATTTTATTGAATTACGGTCTGGCAAAGAAGTATGGCGGCAGGTTTAATCTTCGTTTTGACGACACCAATCCTATGAAGGAAAAGACTGAGTATGTACAGTCCATAGCAGAGGATGTCAGCTGGTTGGGTGCAGATTTTGAGGATCGCATTTATTTTGCCTCGGATTATTTTGACCAGATGTATGAGGCTGCAATAAAGCTGATTAAGAAGGGTAAAGCCTATGTATGCGATCTGACTGCCAAAGAAATAAGAGAATATCGTGGAACTCTTACTGAGCCGGGTAAAAACAGTCCCTACCGGGACAGAAGCATAGAGGAAAATTTAAGGCTTTTTGAGGAAATGCGGGACGGTAAGTATCCTGACGGTTCAAAGGTTCTTCGAGCCAAGATTGACATGGCATCTCCCAATATCAATATGAGGGATCCCGTTATATATCGTATAGCAAAAATTTCTCATCACAATACCGGGGACAAGTGGTGCATTTATCCGATGTATGATTTTGCCCATCCGATAGAGGATGCCATTGAGGGAATTACCCATTCGATTTGTACCCTGGAATTTGAGGATCATCGTCCCCTGTATGACTGGGTGCTCAGGGAGCTGGAATATCCCAATCCCCCCAAGCAGATTGAGTTTGCCAAGCTGTATTTGACAAATGTTATCACAGGCAAAAGATATATAAAGAAGCTGGTGGAGGAAGGAATTGTTGACGGCTGGGATGATCCGAGACTGGTAACAATCAGCGCACTTAGAAGAAGAGGCTATACGCCGGAATCCATACAGATGTTTATGGAGCTGTGCGGTGTATCCAAGAGCCAGAGCTCTGTGGATTATGCAATGCTTGAGTATTGCATCCGTGAGGATTTGAAGCTGAAGAGGCCGAGAATTATGGCGGTGCTTGATCCGATCAGGCTGGTAATTACCAATTATCCAGAAGGGCAGATTGAGTATCTGGAGGCACCAAACAATCCGGAAAATGAAGCTTTGGGAGTTCGGCAGATACCATTTGGCAGGGAATTGTATATTGAACGTGAGGATTTCATGATTGAGCCTCCGAAGAAATATTACCGCTTGTATCCGGGCAATGAGGTGCGCCTGATGAATGCGTATTTTGTTACCTGCACCGGTTATGAAACAGATGAAAACGGCAAGGTAACAACAGTGTATTGTACCTATGATCCCGAGACCAAAAGCGGTTCAGGCTTTAATGCCAGAAAGGTTAAAGGAACTATACACTGGGTGGCAGCCGCTACGGCAATAAAAGCCGAGGTACGCCTGTACGAAAACCTTGTTGACGAAGAGAAGGGTGTATATAATGAGGATGGAAGCATAAATCTGAATCCCAATTCTTTAAAGGTTTTGGATAACTGCTATATAGAGCCAAATATAAAGGGAGCAAAAGCACCGGATAGCTTCCAGTTCCTCAGACAAGGCTTTTTCTGCATAGACAGCAAGGATTCAACTGATGAAAGATTGGTATTTAACAGAATAGTGCCATTGAAAAGCTCATATAAACCTGAATAATAATATAAGCCTTTCAATAGCCTAAACAATACATTATTGAATGGGGGATGTTCTTTGGACAATTTATTTTCAGGACTAGAGGCTTTTGGTCTCGATAAGCTGTCAGGAGTAGACATTTATGAGAAGGAAAAGGAAAATACCGCTGCTGAAGAAACAGTAGCCAAGCCTGCATTTTCTGAAGCGGAATATGTATATGACAAGACACATACCTGCCCGGTTTGTGACAAGGAATTTAAATCCAAGGTTGTAAAATACGGAAAAATAAAGCTTGAAAATCTCGATTCAGATTTAAGACCTGTTTATCAAAATATGGACCCGTTAAAATATGATGCTATTGTATGCCCTTATTGCGGTTACGCTGCCTTGTCACGATTCTTTAAATTTATGACAAGCACTCAGGCCGATTTGATTAAGAAAAACATATCTGTTGCCTTCAAGGGCCTGCAGGAGACGGGCGAGATTTTGACATATGATGATGCTATAGCAAGACATAAGCTTGCCCTCTTAAGCTCTGTTGTAAAAAAAGCCAAAACGAGTGAGCGCGCCTATACCTGCCTTAAGACAGCCTGGGTAATAAGGGGCAAGGCGGAGAAGCTGCCGGCAAATCTTCCCGATTACCAGGCCCAGAAGGAAAGTCTGGAGAAGGAAGAGCTTGATTTTCTTGCAAAGGCATATGACGGCTTTTGTGAGGCATTCAGCAAGGAAGCATTTCCGATGTGCGGAATGGATGAGGTTACAATTATGCTTCTGCTGGCTGAGCTTGCCCGCAAAGTCGGCAAATATGATGAGGCCAGCCGCTGGGTATCCAGAATACTTGTATCCCGTGAGGCAAAGGACAGAGTTAAGGAAAAAGCAAGAGAAATTAAGGAAATGATTCGTGAAAATAAGAGAAATTAATTATGAACCGGTTTAGGTCACAGCACCGGTGGAGGTCTGTATAATGAAGGAAAAGCTATATACCATACCCGTAAATGAGGCGTTTGATGCGGATTCGGAGTGTCCTGTATGTCTGATGTTCAAAAGCCTTGAGGACAATGCCATAGACTTTACCATGAGTCCCAGCTATATGGAGGATGATATTCGGATCCAAACCTCCCTGATGGGCTTTTGCCAGAAGCATCTAAAGCAGCTGTATGATGTGCAGAATCGGTTAGGGCTTGCGTTGATTCTTAAGTCACATATGGATGAGCTTATCAAGAACGTTGGCAAGCATACGCAGCCGGGAATAAAGATTGGGATGCCCTCGCTTTTTAAGAAAAAAGGAGAGACATCGGGGAGCGCATCCTATATTGAAGAGCTGGAAGGCAAATGCTTTGTGTGCAGCAAAATCGAAGGCACCTTTGAAAGATATATAGCCACAGTTTTTCATTTATATCGTACTGAAGAGGAGTTCCGCAGAAAATTCTCCGCCTCCAAAGGCTTTTGCACCAGTCATTACAAGACTCTATATATTGCTGCAGAAAAATATTTAAGCGGGGAAGAGCAAAGCAGCTTCATTAAGGAGCTCAACAGGCTTTATATTGAAAATATGAAGCGTGTCAGGGACGATCTTGAATGGTATATTAATAAGTTTGATTACAGGTATGAAAACGAACCCTGGAAGAATGCCAGGGATGCCTTAATCAGATCCATGCTGAAAACAAATAGTATTGTATTGGATTCCAGGCAAAGATAATTTTTCCAGATTATGTATATTATTGAATTTAAGGAATATACTAAGGGTGACATTATCTGTAATAAAGTTATTACCGATATGGTAATAGCTTTTTTTATGGAATGGAAAACTGCTTCCATAATTGCCCTGATACGGATGAGCCTGTAGCAGAGACAGGGGGTAGAGGTAAGGGCTTGCCCAAGATGAAAAACGGAGGAAAAGGGATATAAAGAGAGAAAAAATGAGATATTGAGAGCTATAATGAGTATTACTGAGAAATTATTAAATTTGCTGCCCAATTTCATGAGAAATGAAGTTGCATAATAAAGGCAAATTTACTAATATATAAATCAGTGATTAGCACTCAACCTAATGGAGTGCTAATAATCTCTAAATCGGTATAAGTATAAACTTTTAAAAGGAGGAATCTTAAATGAAACTAGTTCCATTAGGAGATAGGGTAGTATTGAAACAGTTACTTGCTGAAGAAACAACTAAATCAGGCATCGTATTACCTGGCCAGGCTAAGGAAAAGCCTCAGCAGGCTGAGGTTATTGCTGTAGGTCCCGGTGGTATGGTTGATGGAAAAGAAATAGTTATGCAGGTTAAACCGGGCGACAAGGTTATATACTCCAAGTATGCCGGAACAGAAGTAAAGCTTGATGAGGAAGAATTCATTATCGTAAAACAGAGTGATATTGTTGCAATAATTGAAGATTAAGAAAAAGGAGAGATAACATTATGGCAAAGCAGATAAAATACGGTGCAGAAGCAAGAGCGGCTCTTGAAGCAGGTGCAAATAAATTAGCTAATACAGTTAAGGTTACATTAGGCCCTAAGGGCAGAAATGTAGTACTTGATAAATCCTATGGCGCACCCCTTATTACAAACGATGGTGTGACAATCGCCAAGGAAATTGATTTGGAAGATCCTTTCGAGAACATGGGCGCTCAGCTTGTTAAAGAAGTAGCCACAAAGACAAACGATGTAGCAGGTGACGGTACAACAACAGCAACTGTGCTTGCACAGGCTATGATCTCCGAAGGAATTAAGAACCTTGCAGCCGGAGCTAATCCTATTATCTTAAGAAGAGGTATGAAGAAGGCCACAGATGTAGCTGTTGATGCTATCATAAAGATGAGCTCCAAGATAACAGGAAAAGAGCAGATCGCCAGAGTAGCAGCTATTTCAGCCGGTGATGATGAGGTTGGCCAGCTGGTAGCCGATGCTATGGAGAAGGTATCAAAGGACGGCGTTATCACAGTTGAAGAGTCCAAGACCATGAAAACTGAGCTTGACCTGGTAGAAGGTATGCAGTTTGATCGTGGTTATATTTCAGCATATATGTGCACAGACATGGATAAGATGGAGGCTGTGCTTGACAATCCTTACATCCTTATCACAGACAAGAAGATCTCCAACATTCAGGACATTCTGCCTGTACTTGAGCAGATTGTACAGTCCGGCAGAAAGCTTCTGATTATTGCTGAGGATGTTGAGGGTGAAGCTCTTACAACCCTGGTACTCAACAAGTTAAGGGGTACATTTACTGCAGTTGCTGTTAAGGCTCCCGGCTATGGCGACAGAAGAAAGGCTATGCTGCAGGATATCGCTATCTTAACAGGCGGTACAGTAATTTCTGATGAGTTAGGTCTTGATCTTAAGGAGACCACTCTGGATCAGTTAGGCCGTGCCAAGTCCGTTAAGGTTCAGAAGGAGAACACTATCATCGTTGATGGTGAGGGCAGGAAGGAAGAGATCGAGGCCAGAATTAACCAGATTAAGGTTCAGATTGAAGAGACCACATCCGACTTCGATAGAGAGAAGCTTCAGGAGAGACTTGCCAAGCTGGCAGGCGGCGTAGCAGTTATCAGAGTTGGTGCAGCAACTGAGACAGAGATGAAGGAGAACAAGCTTCGTCTGGAGGATGCTCTTGCAGCTACCAGAGCAGCTGTTGAAGAGGGTATCGTAGCAGGTGGCGGTTCCGCATACATCCATGCTTCCAAGGAAGTTGCCAAGTTTGCCGAGACCCTTGAAGGCGATGAGAAGACAGGTGCCAAAATTATCTTAAAGGCACTGGAAGCTCCTCTGTACAGCATAGTAGATAATGCAGGCCTTGAAGGCTCTGTAGTAATCAGTAAGGTTAAGGAAAGCAATCTTGGTATTGGCTTCAATGTATTGACAGAGCAGTATGTAGATATGGTTAAGGAGGGTATCCTGGATCCTGTCAAGGTTACCAGAAGTGCTCTTCAGAATGCAACCAGCATTGCATCCACCTTATTGACAACAGAGTCAATAGTAGCCAACATTAAGGAGAAGGAAGCTGCTCCTGCCGGCGCCGGAATGGGTATGATGTAATCCGGTGATATGAAATATTGATATGATATAAATGCAGCTGTCACTTCGGCGCTAAAACGCTAAGTGACAGCTTTTTTAATGCTTCTCTTATTCCATACTAGTAAAATAGCCGGCGCAATAGCGTCCGGCTGCTATATATTATTGGCTATAATGTTATATTATTGGTTTATGTGTTACCTATTGATAGATGATATCTAAGAATTTGATTATTGACTAAAATACTCATCAATTCCATCACATATTCCCTGAACTATTTTGTTCTGATAATCCTCGGTCTGCATAAGCTTATCTTCCTTTTCGTTTGTCATATAACCCATTTCTATGATGGTTACGGGGATTTTGCTCCAATTGATACCGCTCATGTCATCACGGGCGACAGCGCCCAGGTTTTTGGAACCGGTATTTTTACAGATGGCATCTACGATTGCCTTGGACAGCTTGTGGCTGGCTTCGCTTAAATCGGCTACATAAGGATTTTTTTTTGAGGGGTATATGGTCAGGGTGCCATGTACAGAAGGATTGGTTGAGCCGTTAGCGTGGATGCGGATAAATATCTCAGCGCCGCTTTCATTGGCAATATCGGCCCGTTCCTTATTGCTCAGGTCTACATCATGGCTTTCTCTTATCATTATTACCTCATAGCCTCTTTCGGTCAGCACATCTTTTACCTTTTTTGCTATTAGCAGATTCAGCTCGTATTCAGGAACTCCTGTAAATCGTCCCTGTGTTCCTGAGCTTACCTTGGCCTTAGTTTCTTTAGCTCCCGGACCAATCGGCTCCTGCTCATAATTGCCCTTCCTTTGATGGCCTGCATCTATGGCTACAATCCTTTTCGATTCTGTCCTGTCATCGCTAATATTATTTGCATCAGTCATGTCATCATCGCTACTATCGGAAGAATCTGACCCGGGCTTCGCTTTATCATCTTTTTTGGATTCATCGACTTCCTGTGGTTTATCCTTGGCTTTTTCGCTATCAGCTGTTTCAGATTTTTCATCTGTCTGTTTTATTTCAGTGTCAGCTTTGCTTGCCGGCAGAGTGCCTTCTGTTTTAGGCTCTTTATCAGCCTTGGCGCTGCCTGCATCAGATTTGCCTGCTTCAGAGCCTGACTTTGCCTTGGGCTTAACCTCTGCCGGATTAGCCTCTGCTGTTGGAACAGATGTGTCATTATCTGTTTCCTGAGCTGGTGTCGGAGTAGATGGTTTTTTGCCTGTCGCTGTTTCAGATACAGCATTGCCGGAATCCTCTGCAGGTGTATCAGACGCTGTATCTGCTTTATCTGTTTCGGAAAGGTCTGCGGTTGCATTTACTGTGTCAGATTCGGTATTAGCATTGCTTTCTGTCAAGCTGCTTTTATTGATGGTTTCCGTGTCGTTGCCGGATTTGTTTTTACCACAGGATACTAAAGCAAGTATTACTAAAAAAATTACAGCTGAATAGAGCAGCTTGCCTTTTATATGCTTCATCTCAAGCACCGTCCTTCTCTTGTATGTCCTTAGTTAATTATATGGGAGTCTGGAGACAATTACAAGCAATAGTTCCACGATAAAAGAAGAAGGCCGTTTTTATTCGGCCATTCTTGTAACCGCCACATATATTCCGGATATTTTATACCAGGTGGGGAAATCCACGATTCCGTTTGCAGGCAAATCAAAAATCTGCTGGAAGGCAGCCACCGCATCGGCAGTCTGCTGGTTATACTGCCCGGTAACAGCTACCTTGGCTATCATAGTATATGTGTCTGATATTTTATTAAGCTGCTCCTGTATCATTCTCACATTATTGCCGCTGGCCCCAATATTAAGGTTCGTACCGGGCCAGGAGGCGGGAACACCCGACACTATGGGAGCAGTATTAACATATATGGAATTGCCGTAAAAATGCCTTAATATCTCTACTGCGCTGCGCCCCTGGTCACCCAGATCTTTAGAGCCCCATTGGGTCATCCAGCCGGGGCATTTTACCCTGTTGCCGTCGCAATACTGGGTAAGTATCGGCTGAACCACATTAGGACGGGACAGATAGCT
The DNA here is from genome assembly GCA_012512855.1 of Clostridiales bacterium. Classification (GTDB taxonomy): domain Bacteria; phylum Bacillota; class Clostridia; order Lachnospirales; family Lachnospiraceae; genus Mobilitalea. The sequence continues at coordinate 2,480 of JAAZDK010000090.1, read as the reverse complement.
GGTAAAAATCTGATCAACTAACATACTGATATTGCTGAATATATTTCTTCCAGGTATCCATTTATGATCAAAGGCGGTAGATGAGGTTATCGTAAAATTAAAGCCCTGATTCCGGTACCATTCGGTGAAAACCCTGTTTAAAGTAAATGACAGTATAGCCAGAATATTGGCCTTAATTGTTTCCTCCGGCCAGGTGGAGTATATTTCGCTTGAGGCTACATTTTTGATGTAATCCCGGAATGGCACATAGTGGTTTGCAGCCGAAGTGTCGGTGGGAGGGCCGTCATGTACAATGACATATTCAGGAACAACCACATTCTGAAGTACTATCTCGCCTCTTTCCGCTGTCGGTTTTATTTCCTGCTCGGCGATTTTCGGAGGATAATCACCGAAAAGGGTATGGGGAGGTATGACAAAAAGCTCCGGTCTGGCATCAGGGCTCTCCCTTCTAAGGCTTGTATCCTGCAGAGCTGTGACATCGGGGAAGATCTCAACGTTCTGGATGGCGACAGGTACATAGCCGGGTGACGATATGCTTATTCTGTACTCTGCATACGGCTGCACTGTGCCCGGCTCCTGACTGTAATCAGGCGGAGGGGCAGGAAGGGTGATTTCTTCGGTTAGTCCTGCCGCATTGGTGTTTACCTGCTCCAGTATATCATCGGCAGCTGATGGCAGGGATATGGCAACTGTTGCATTCTCTACCGGTGCCATCCCGCCGGTGGTTATTCTGACTCTTAGCCGCCCAAGTGACTGGGTTTCCATCTGGGCCGGATATAATCTGAGCCTCTTTTCAGTATGATTATCCAAGGATGCTTTATAGAAATCCATACCTATGACCTTGCCTTTCCACATTGCTTGCTACGGTAATTGGCAGGCTGTCTGTGCCTGTCTGGTAATTCAGGTAACAAGCGCACTTTTATCTACATTTATATATGCTGAATAATATAATATATTCTTAAGGAAATTTATCTTATCTGCTGATTTGAATCTATATTCGGAAAATGATATTTCAAGACGAAATATAAAATTATGGCCTGATGCATCCTGTTTAGGCAGGATTTTTTTCGTGATGCTAAAGTAAATCACTTTTATGAAGCAAGTCTGGCAACAGCTACATATATGCCGGAAATCCTGTACCAGGTGGCCTTATCCACCACACCTGTGACCGGTAGATTAAATATTTGCTGGAAGGCTCTTACGGCTCCTGCTGTTTGCTGGCCGTAAATACCATCTACAGTTATTCTGGGTATGGCGTTATATACCTGGGCTATTCTGTTGAGCTGTTCCTGAAGGGTTCTGACATCATTGCCTCTGGAACCTAAAGTAAGATTTACCCCCCTCCATGACTGGGGGACCCCGGCTACTGCTTCGGCGGTATTGATAAAGATGTCATTGCCATAAAATCTGCGGAGAATCTCTATAGCCGACAAGCCCTGATCTCCCAGATCCTTTGAGCCCCATTGGGTCATCCAGCCCGGGCAGCTCGTTCTGACTCCGTCACAATATTGAGTCAGGATAGGCTGTCTGACATTAGGCCGTGATAGATAGTTATTGAATACGGAGTCTACAACAAAAGCAATATTGGCATATATATTGCGGCCGTAGGACCATTTGTGATCATAAGCGGTGGATGAGGTTATGGTAAAATTGAAGCCCTGATTTGGATACCATTCGGTAAAGACCCTGTTTAGGGTAAAGGACAAAATGGCCAGAACATTGGCATATAAGGTGGCTTCAGGCCATGTGGCATATATTTCACTGGAGGCTACATTTTTGATATAGTCACGGAATCTGACATAATAATTCTGTGCCGATGCATCTGTAGGAGGACCGTCATGGACTATGACAAATTCAGGAACAACCACCTGATTTAAAACAATAGCTCCTGTTTCAGCTGCGGGTTTTATTTCGTCCTCCGGTATTTTAGGCGGGAAATCACCATAGAGGGTATGGGGAGGAATTACAATCTGGGTTTCCAGTGACTCATCTGGAGGTAATACCTCAAGAACTGCATTTTGCTCGGCGGTGACATCAGGCAAAATCTGTACTCCGGATACAAACTCCTGTTCATAGCCCTCCGCCTCAATATTCAGATCATATTCAGAATAGGGCTGAGGCTCGGATGGGGCCAGGCTGTAATCCCTTGGAGGAGCAGGAAGCTCAACCACTTCTGTTATTCCTGATTCGTCTGTTCTAAGCATTTCTATGGCTCTGCTGGGATCGCTGGGAGAGCTGATGGTTACAGTGGCATTTCTTACGGGCACTTCATTTTCGGTGGCACAGCGTATACGAAGGCGGCCTAAGGACTGAGTCTGCATCTGAGCCGGATAAACACTTATATGACTTAAAGGGTTTTTTCTTGCCCTGAAGGCGTTAAATTTATACATAAATGCCCTCTATTCCATAATATTTTATAATAGCTTATGTTTGCCCGGGTTAATTTGTGATTTTAAATATTGTGATTTTGATAATTTTAT
>JAAZDK010000089.1 GCA_012512855.1 Clostridiales bacterium | reverse complement strand
GTCATTATCTAACTTGTTAACTCAACCCTGCCAATTTTCGGGCTCAAATTTTATCCCCAAATATACCCTCGATATGTTTCCACATACGCATTTTTACCCTTTCTCTCGAGTAGACAAGTTGAATGTAAACGCGAAAAGCCAGTAATATTAAGGGTTACGACGTTGACATCAACGCTACGCACTCCACATGCCCCGTCTGCGGGAACATATCCACACAGCACACCCTCTCCACCTTATATCCCTTCTCCTGCATCACCACAAGATCCCTTACCAATGATGTCGGCTTGCAGGATACATATACAATCCTGTCTACGCCAAAAGCCAGTATTTTGTCTAGGGCCTTCGGGTGGATGCCGTCCCTGGGCGGGTCAAGCACGATTATGTCAGGCATTTCTTCAAGAGAATCTATAACCTTAAGCACATCACCGGCGATGAACTCACAATTATCGAGGCCATTTAGGGCAGCGTTCTCCCTTGCGGCCTCAACGGCCTCCTCCACAATCTCTACTCCGCATACCCTACTTGCCACCGGAGCCAGCAGCTGGGCTATCGTACCTGTTCCGCTGTACAAATCAAATATGCTCATATCCTTCGTTTCCCCAACATATTCACGAACCTTGGAATACAGCAGCTCGGCTCCCAGTGAGTTTGTCTGGAAGAAGGAAAAGGTTGAAATCTTAAATCGAAGACCCAGCAGTTCTTCATATATATAATCTCTGCCATAGAGTATTACGGTTTTATCGCTTTTTACTACGTCTGCCTGGCTGTCGTTATAGCTGTGAAGTATTCCGGTTAGTTTCCCGTCCAAAGGCAGGCTAAGCAGCCGGTCTGTAAACTCCTTGAATATATCATCAGAATTACCGGATATTTCTTCCTCCTGGGTAGTGGTGATTATATTAACCAATATCTCTCCAGTCTTGGCAGCCTTTCTTACCAGAAGGTGCCGCAGGTATCCCTTATTAGTCAGCTTGTGGTAATAGGAAAGTCCCAGCTCTTTGCAATACTCCAGTACGCAGCTTAGAATTTTGTTATAGTCCTCATCTACCAGCCTGCAATCATCTACCGTCAGTATATCATAAAAGCTACCCTTTTTATGAAGACCCAGGGCAAGAGGGCCATCCTTATACTCATCACCGAATGAAAATTCCATCTTGTTGCGGTATCCGAACTCAACCGGGCTTCCTATTATTCCTTCAAAAATATATTCATCACATACCTGATCCAACAGGCGTTTTACCTGCACCTCTTTAAGCTTCAACTGCTCTTCATAAGCTATTGTCTGATAGCTGCAGCCGCCGCAGGCGCCGAAGCTCTTGCAAGCCCTGTCCCTGCATTCAAGAGGAGATTTCTCAATTACTTCTATCAGGCTTCCTTCGGCCTTTCCGTTTTTTATTTTATTGATAGCAAAACGGACCTTCTGCCCGGGCAGACAGTTCTTTATTGTTACCTTCATGTCTTCGCAATCAACTATTCCTTTATTGGGAAAATCCACTCTTGTTACTAAACCTTCATATACTTGTCCCTTTTTCATTTATATCAAGAATACGTCCTTCAGATAAACAGTATCCGCATAGCTAAGCAGTGTCTGACAACTATTAATGACAGTTATTATATGAGATTGCGGCGCATCAACTCTGCTCATAAAGCCAATAAATCATACTGCATTATCCGGACGCTTCCTTCTCTCCTTCCTATTAAATATTTTGATTGCTTATAAAACACTTTCAATCTAAATCATATAAAGAATCAGCAAAAGCCATTATGCATACGCATTATTTATATACATACACTTATAGCAATTCTGGGCTAGCCCTCATTTTCCTGGCCAGATATAAAAATTATTTTTTATCAATTTACTATAAGTAATGTCTGACGCGCCCATTTAGCATAGCAACTAATTGCAAGTCGTATCCTCAGTCTGCCAACTAATTTTAGCCAGCCAACCAGCTTAAGCATACCATCCTATTTTTAGCTCAAATCCGCTCGTTTACAACCGACTTTATTCACTGACTTGTTTACAACCGACTCTATCCCCTGACTTATTATAAAGAATAAATACCCCATTTGTCTACCTTATCATGACAACGAACCAACTCCATAAGCATTCTGACAATGAGCCCACTCCATATATATCCTGACAACTGACCAGTTCCATAAATATCTTAACAACACCACAAACCATCTTGACTACTGGCCTGCCCCATAACAAGTCAGGTGACATGTCCCTCCATAGCTAGTCTTAATAACAAGCTGCTACATAGCCTTAACTGTGAGTCTGTCCATTGCAGTTTATTTGTCTATGTTTGTAATAAACTGTAACCTAATTAAAAATTGCTTAATAAACTATATTATAGCAACTATTAATCTCGCTGCCTCTAAAGACGCTCTTTAGAACAGCAACTTTTTATAACAGGAGTGGCATGTATGCAGCATAAAATAATCAAACCATCCAATTTATTGGATAAAACGGGCAAGCTTATTCAAAAGGGATATGCTACAAAACCCCTGCTGCACTATCGCAGAAAGGATGTTGCCCTCAAGTGCCGACTGAAGGAATGGGACTATTACCTGGTCTATAATAATAAATATGCTGTTGCCCTGACAGTGGGAAAAATCAGATGTCTTGTCGTAGTCAGTGCAACTTTGATAGATTTTTCCGCTAAAAAATCCTTCAGCAAAACAGTAGTCAAATATATGTCTGCCAGGAAATTCAGTATGCCGGAATCCTCGGAAACCGGTGAAATAACGATTAAGAATAAAAAGCTTCATCTTTCAATCTGCAGCAGCGAATGCAGCAGACAGCTGTATCTGTTAATGAAAGGGGCATCAGGTAAAAGCGATCTTGAGATATCATTAACTTCATCTCAGGAACCGAATGATTCCATGATTATTGCCTTACCCTTCAAGCAATGCAAAAAATTATTCTACTTCAGCCGTAAAATTATTGGCATGGAGGCTTCAGGATACGCAAAGCTTGGCAATGAGTCATATTTCTTCTCCAATGTCAATTCATATGGCCTGCTAAACTGGGGCAGAAGTGCATTTCCTCTTCATACCGATTGGTTTTGGGGGGCTGCACAGGGCAGGATATGCGGCTATAGATTTGGCTTCAATCTTGCAAGCGGGTTGGCAGATACCTCTTATGCTACCGAAAATATGCTCTTTTACAAGGGCATTGCTTCCAAGCTTAATGACGTAAGCTTTATTATACCCAAGACCAAAAAGGGGTATCAATATATGAAGCCATGGAAAATATATTCATCAGATAAGCGTCTTGAGCTTAAGTTCACTCCTATTCTTGAAAGGAAAGGCAAGCTATGTACTCTGTTCTTTTCATTCAGGCAGCACCAGATATTCGGTACCTTTTCAGGTTGTGCAACGCTTGATGACGGTACCATAATCCTAATTAATGATTTTCCGGGCTTTGTTTCAAATATTGAAACCGAGTGTTAGATGCTATTCCAGGCGGCACAGTTTAACTAAAAATAATGTCAAACTTAAATGCCAATCAGCAGCACTTAAGCATATGTCTGATTGGCATTCATTTTTACGATCATTAATCAGGATTGTTAAGACTCATTACAGTGTCGGAGGCCTCCCTGGCCATTTCAATCTGTGCCTGAGGTTCATAGGCATTATAATAGCCCTTGTTCATCATATAGCTTGTAATCTTATCGTGTGCCTTTATGGCATCATCTAGCTGTCTTTTTAATACGTTCTTAACATTAGGTGTAGTACTTTCGGCCAGAGCGGCAGCATAGCTTTTAATGGCATTCTTTGATGAAATTAATAAATCGGTGGCAATGACCTGCTCTGTCAAATCCCCAACACCTGCCAGTTCCTGAATAATATTTGCCATTTCATCACCTCTTTAATATTCCTGAAAAAAACATTTGCCTGCTTATATCAAAACTACATGGAATAAATCAGCTTATCACCCTTATATAATTGCTTTAGCTCTGCTTATCAGTTGCATTATCTTAGGCTGTTGCCTGCTACCTTGACTCATAATATAAACCATATTCATTACTGCCTGAGGCCTACCGTAGCCTTTGAGGCTGGCTTGAATGCCGTACTGGCCCCCGTCATCAAATCATTAAGCTCCTTAATGTGTTCCTTACCTTTGTTTAAATCCTCTTCCAGCAAGTCTTTGAGCTCCTCATCCTTCACCAAAGAAGCCATAGCTGCCGATTTGGTTGCACATACATTCTTAAATGTCAGCAGCTCCTGAAGCTCCAATACCTCATGAGGAGCTATATCATTTCCAATTCTCATTCAAACTCTCCTTTCCGTATTTATTTTGCCTGTATCTTATAAATTATATCTCCTCAAATTCAAAGCTTAATAATTAGCTGCATTATTTCCCTGTCCTGCCAAGGAAATAATTTATTCAAATACTTTAATATAGGATACATAAGCCCATACTTAAATATTTTTTCAATACCATCATTAGTTAAAGCCTAATAATACCGATAATATTCAGCTTTATATAAGAAAATATTAATATGAAGCAAAAACGACTCGTTTTCATATGAAAGCTTTCTTTATATTCATTATCTTCAAAATAACTGCTTCTATTCTGCCGATTGTCTCATTTAATTATCATATATTTTATACATATTTCTTTAATCGCTTACTCATTTATGAAATACATCATATTATTTATGATGTTCATTTTTCTGTCGTATTTTGTCATATTGTGCACCAGTATTTGCTGATTAATTCACAAAGCTGCATGAATTTCCCAGCCGCTCAGCCGGGCTCCTCTAAGGCTTCATAACCACCTTTATACAATTGTCTTCCTTCTTATCAAAAATCTCATAGGCATATGGAGCCATAGCCAGAGGCAGTGTGTGGGTGATTATATCCGTTGCCTTTATTTTATTTTCAATTATCATCCTCATAATCCTGTCAACATATGCTTGGGCAGGGCATATGCCCATTTTCAGGCTGATATTTTTTGAAAATAGATCCCCCAAAGGAAACATATTGTATCGCATGCCATATACTCCCGCTAATACTATACAGCCACCCTTTCTTACTGCCCCCACGGCTATCTCTATGGCTGATTTGCTGCCTCCCTGAAGCCTCAACAGACTCTCCAGCAGCTCAAGCTTTGTCATCTTGCCATCTGCTCCGACACAATCTATGACCGTATCAGCTCCACCTCCCGTTATTTCATTTATATATTCACCGCAATCATCATGCTCCGTAAGATTTACTGCCTCAACTCCATATCCTGCTGCATGAACAAGGCGATAGCTGACATAATCAACGGCTATAATCCTTTTCGCTCCGGCAAATATTGCCCACTTTATTGCAGTAAGGCCAATCGGGCCGCATCCAAGAATAACTACAACATCCCCTGCTTTTACACCGGCTGTCTCGACAGCCCAGTAGGCTGTTGGCAGTACATCTGTAAGGAGCAAGGCCTGCTCATCAGACAGCTCTTCCGGTACAGCTCTTGGCCCAACATTTGCATAAGGAACTCGCAGATACTGAGCCTGTGCGCCGGCATAAGAGCCGAAATTTTCGCCATATCCAAAGACAGCACCTACTGCTGCCTTGTGGTTTGAATTGTCACACTGGCTGTATAATCCTTCATCGCAAAACCGGCAATGACCGCAGGCTATCGTAAAGGGCACTAAGACTCGATCTCCCTTTTTTATATTTCTTATATCCGGACCAGCCTCTTCAACGATGCCCACCGCCTCATGACCTATGATAAAGCCCTTGGGAAGATTAGGCACCATACCATGATAAATATGAAGATCCGATCCGCAGATGGCCGTACTAGTTACCCTTATAATTAAATCATCTGCCTTTTTGATTGACGGCTCCTTTGCGTCAATAATTTTTACGCTTTTTATTCCATCATATACAACAGCCTTCATATTCCCCAATACCTCATAGGATCATAATTCTACCTTATTGCCTTTTGCCAAATTCTTCACTCTATTTCACAAACCAAATAAGCTAATCCTGTCCGATAATATCTACTCCATTCTTTAACATATCTACCTCATAACACATATTCCTCTCACCAGATATATCTTTTTAATTATAATTACACAAATAATTACACAAACCCTTCTTTTCACACTTATCCTTCTCATCATAACTCTCTATTATTCCTATAAATATACTGATGGAAAAATATACTTAATGAGCTAAACAACCGGAGTGAAATACATGTGAAGTGATAATTACTTATTTTTCTTATTCTATTACTTTGTCTTATTCTATCACTTATCTTACTCTATCTCTTTGCATTATTCTATTATTTTGCCATATTCTATTGCTTTAATTTATTCTACTACTT
>JAAZDK010000088.1 GCA_012512855.1 Clostridiales bacterium | reverse complement strand
AGCTTAGGGGCATAGGAATAATTGATGTGAAAACCTTGTTTGGTGTTGAAAGCGTCAAGAATACACAGTCGATAGATCTTGTTATTAAGCTTGAGGAATGGAGCAAGGATAAATCCTATGACAGACTCGGCCTTGAAGAGTCATATATAGAATTTTTGGGCAATAAGGTTCCCTGCCATTCCATACCTATCAGGCCGGGCAGAAATCTGGCTATTATCTGTGAAGCTGCGGCAGTTAACTACCGTCAGAAGAAGATGGGCTACAATGCCGCGCAGGAGGTTTTCAACAGGGTAACCATTAATCTGAAAAAAAGTGAAATGCAATGAGGGTAGCTGCATATGGAACAGAGGATATGTTTTGGAGTAGATATCGGTGGAACTGCAGTAAAGGCTGGAATGTTCGACATCGAAGGAAATTTGCTTGAGAAATGGGAATTTAGCACTGTAAAATCAGCTGATGGCAAAGTCTTGCTGAAAAGTGTTGCAGGCTTTATTAAGGAAAAAATCCATGAAAAAAAGCTTTCAGACAGGATGATAGCAGGAGTGGGAGTAGGCGTACCCGGTCCGGTAAAGGAAGACGGGCATGTTCTGATTCTGCCGAATCTGGGTTTGTCGAACTTCAACATAGAAGAGGAGCTGAAAAAGCTGCTGGGTCTGCCCGTAAAGGCAGGCAATGATGCCAACAATGCCGCCCTTGGTGAGCAGTGGATGGGCAGCGGCAGAGGCTGTCAGAGCATGGTAATGGTTACCCTGGGCACCGGAGTAGGTGGAGGTGTAGTGGTTGATGGCAGGGTGCTTGCCGGAAAAAACGGTGCCGGCGGTGAAATCGGACATATTCTGGTTAATGAAAATGAGACCATAAGCTGCGGCTGCGGCAAAAAAGGCTGTCTTGAGCAATATTCCTCGGCTACCGGTATAGTTAGGATGGCAAAGGAATACTTAAACAGCAGCAGTGAAGCATCCGCCTTGCGTTCATATAAAAACCTTAACGCAAAGGAAATATTTGATTGTGCCAAGTCCGGTGACAGTCTGGCTTTGGCGGTTGTTGAAAAATCCTGCTATTATCTGGCCAAGGCACTGGCGCATATTGCCCAGGTACTGGATCCGGAGGTCTTCGTTATAGGTGGAGGCGTATCCAGGGCCGGTGAAATCATAACTGATACAATCCGGAAATATTACAGGGGCATGGTAATGGAGGCTTTGAAGGATACTGAATTCAGACTGGCTATATTGGGCAACGATGCCGGTATATATGGCGCAGCAAAGCTGGTAATAGCATAAGAATATGCAGCATAAAATAATTAAGCATAAATTATAGCTGGAGGCAGTAATTGGAAGAGTTATTTTATAATAAATTAAAGGAAATCCTTTCAGAGGATCAAATTAAACTGAACGAACCGATGGAGCTTCATACCTCCCTGCATATTGGCGGGAAGGCTGATTATTTTGTTATGCCCGGATCGATTGACCAGATCAGGGAGATAATTAAATTGTGCAAGCAGTCTAAGATGCCTTACTATGTAATCGGTAACGGCAGTAATCTGCTGGTGGCGGACAGCGGTTTCAGAGGTCTTATCATAAAGCTGGGGGAAAGCTTTTCGGCTGTGGAGGTTAAGGAAAATGGTCTGATAACGGCTCAGTCAGGCGTTCTTTTGTCAAAGCTGGCGAATATTGCTGCTGAGCATGGTCTTACAGGCCTGGAATTTGCCTCTGGCATACCTGGCACCCTCGGCGGGGCGGTAACAATGAATGCAGGAGCATATGACGGAGAGATGAAGCAGTGCCTTTTGCGGACAAGGCTGCTGGATGAGGAAGGTAATATAGTTGAATATAATACTGAGCAGCTTCAGCTTGGCTATAGAAAAAGTATACTGCAAACCCTGCCATATATAGTGCTTGAGGCGGATATTCAGCTGGCGCCGGGTGATAAAGAGCAGATTAGGCAGAAGATGAATACTCTAAACAGGCAAAGGCGTGAAAAGCAGCCCCTTGACAAGTTCAGTGCCGGGAGTACATTTAAGCGGCCTGAAGGTTATTTTGCCGGCAAGCTGATTGCAGATGCAGGCCTGAAGGGCTATCAGGTCGGTGATGCGGCTGTTTCGGAGAAGCATTGCGGCTTTATAATCAATAAAGAGCATGCGACTGCCAGAGAATTTCTTACAGTTATGGAGGATGTGGCGCGAATTGTCTACGAGAAGTTTGGTGTCAGGCTGGAGCCTGAGGTAAAGATGCTGGGGGATTTTACTCGGGATGAATAAGCTATTGTAATCCGGCTTGATATGCCGGTTTATAGAAAGGCATGATATTATGAGATTTGTTATAGTTACCGGAATGTCAGGAGCCGGAAAAAGCTCGGTTCTGAAGATGTTGGAGGATTTTAATTATTTTTGTGTGGACAATCTTCCCATTCCCCTTGTTAAAAAGTTTGCTCGGCTTATAATTCAGGGCAAGCAGGAAAGGGTTGCCTTGGGTATTGATATACGCAGTGGACAGGCCCTAAAGGAGCTGGAGCTGGTTCTTCGTGATATCCGCAATATGGGCTTTAGCTTTGAAATACTGTTTTTGGATTGTTCTACGGAGGTTTTGGTAAAACGCTTTAAGGAAACCAGAAGGCTTCATCCCTTGTCCCGGGGCGGGCGAATCGAAAAGGGCATAGAAATGGAAAGGGAGAGGCTGGATTTCCTAAAAAGACAGGCTGATTTTATAATCGATACCAGCCATTTGCTGATACGGGATCTGAGGGCTCAGATAAGCAGAATTTATCTTGATGATGCAGGATTTAGCAACTTCTATATTACAGTGCTTTCCTTTGGCTTCAAATATGGAATACCGACAGATTCCGATCTGGTTTTTGATGTCAGGTTTTTGCCAAATCCATATTATGATAATGAACTAAGAAGCTTAAACGGCAATGATGAAAAGGTTAGCAGCTATGTTATGAGGTCGGAGATTGCGGTTCAGTTTTTGGATAAGCTTGAGGATATGCTACTTTTTCTGATACCTAATTATATAGCTGAGGGTAAAAACCAGCTGGTGATCAGTATCGGCTGTACCGGAGGAAAGCACCGGTCCGTGACTCTGGCAAATGAGTTGGCAAAAAGACTGGCTAAGACGGAATATGGTCTTAAGGTTGAACATAGAGATATAACAAAGGACACCTGATAGCTGTCGCAGTGAGCTGATTTGGCTAAACAGGTGGGAGTATAGTTCCTACAATTTAAGAAAGGCAATGATTAATATGTCGTTTTCAAAGGATGTAAAGGAGGAATTATCGCACCGGTTAAGCAATGCCAGGCATTGTCTGCTGGCAGAGCTGGCTGCAATATTATCTTTCGAGGGGCAGCTTGTTTGCTCCAAATCAGGCAACTATATCCGGCTTCAGACTGAAAATCTGATGGCAGCAAGAAAATACTTTACATTAATGCGAAAAACATTTAATATAAATATTGACGTTTCTGTTAAAACTAACATTGCTTCCAAAAATAAGCGTACGTATATAATAATTGTACGCAGGCAAGATGAAATTGACAGGATATTGCAGGCAACCAAGCTATCTGAGAGTATATTCATCAGTCAGGCGAAAGCGGATAAAGAAAGCCATATAATGAGATTGGGGTTGACTGAACCTGAGATTACACAAAATTCCTGCTGCAAGAGAGCATTTATCAGAGGCGCATATCTTTCATCGGGCTCCATGAGTAATCCCAAAAAGGCTTATCATCTGGAGTTTGATGTAGCCCGGCTGGATAAAGCGCTTCAGCTTAAGGAACTGATTCAGGCATTTCATATAGATGCCAAGATAGTTAAACGGAAGAATAACCATGTTGTTTACATTAAGGAAGGATCGCAGATTGTTGATCTGCTGAATGTAATGGAAGCACATGTGGCATTGATGAACTTGGAAAATGTCAGAATTTTAAAGGAAATGCGCAATCAGGTGAACCGGCAGGTCAACTGCGAGGCGGCAAATATCAGCAAGATTGTTGCTGCAGCCGGCAAGCAGATGGAGGATATAATATATATTAAGGAGCATATGGGATTTGGCGATTTGGCTGACGGCCTAAAGGAAATAGCACAGCTGAGGATTGATTATCCGGAGGCTTCGCTGAAGGAGCTTGGTGCGATGCTGTCGCCGCCAATCGGCAAATCGGGTGTAAACCATAGATTGCGTAAATTAAGCATGATAGCTGATCAATTGCGGGAGCATAAGGAGGAAGATATTAATGATAACTAAGGAAATAGTAATAAGAATCCCTGACGGTTTGGATGCCAGACCTGTCGCCCTGCTGGTACAGGTGGCAAGCCAGTATGAAAGCAGCATATATGTTGAAAGCAAGAACAAGCGTGTAAACGCAAAGAGCATCATGGGGATGATGAGCATGGGTATTGCATCCGGGGAAACTGTAACAGTAACAGCAGACGGTCCTGATGAGGAAGCGGCTATAGAAAACATCGAGAAATATCTCAGCAGCAAATAATAGTGTAAGAGGGTTTAGGGACACAGTGGTTGACTGTGTCTTTTTATTCTTCAAAATATCAGCCCATCAGGCAGAATTAATATTTTTGTCAAGAAATATATCCGAAGATGTGCTATACTGGGTTTATAAACAATCCTTGATATGAATGGGAGATAAGTATGAATAACAAAAACAGAGGTCATAAAAGGAAGAATAAAAGGATACGTGTGCTACTCGGCATATTGCTGGCAGAGCTTGTTATTCTTACGATTATATTTGGCTCCTACAGTATCTATGTTTATTTGCATAAGGGCGGGAGCGTTCCGGGCCTTCAAACTGATCTAAATGACGAGAGTTCAAAAAAACTGTCCCAGAAGGAGCTTGAGATTAAACAGGAACAGGAAAGACTGCAAAAGGAATATGAGGAAATGAAGCAGCTGGTTGCAGAGGCTGATTTGCTGGCTCTGGGACATGATTATGACGGAGCGATAGAATTGATTAAAGGCTTTAAGGGCTCGGCCGGAGGCTATGAGCTGTATACCTATCTGCTGGAGACCGTAAAACGTCTTGAAAAGGAAAAATCCTCCCTGGTAGCCTTTGGAGGAGAATATGCCTCCGTATTTGAAATCAGTCATTTATACTTTAATCCACTGATTGCAGATGTGAACAAAGCCTTTGACGGCGACGGCGATTCAAAGAGCTATAATATGTATAACATAACTGTGAATGAATTTAAGGCAATATTGCAGGCTTTGTACGATCAGGGCTATGTCCTTATCAGGCTGTCCGATATAGCAACGGTGCAGGTGAATGAGGATGGAACAAGTAAATATGTCCCGGCAAAAATATATCTTAGGAAGGGCAAAAAGCCCATCATTATATCGGAGAATGATCTAAGCTATCATAAATATATGCTGGATGACGGCTTTGCATCAAGGCTGGTTCTGGATGAGGAGGGCAACGTACTCTGCCAGATGCAGCAGCCTGACGGAAGTGTAGTTACAGGAGCATATGATATAATTCCAATTATTAATGATTTTGTAAAGGAGCATCCGGATTTCTCCTATAAGGGGGCTAAAGGGGTGCTTACCCTGACAGGCTATGACGGGATCTTTGGTTACAGAACTAACGATCCTGATTCGCCTTCATATGAGGAGGATAAGGAGGCTGTAAGGCAAATTGCCCAGGCCCTGAGGGAGAACGGCTGGGAGCTTGCCTGCCATAGCTGGGGCTATAAGGATATGAAGGCGGCGGATTTGGAGCTGTTAAAGAAGGATACGCAAAGATGGCTGGAGGAGGTAGGCAGCCTGGTTGGGCCTACCGACATATATGCCTTCCCCTTTGGCAATGATATTGAGTCAGCTTCAGGCACCTATAAAAGTGAGAAATACAGATTTTTAAAAAGCAGTGGCTTTAACTATTTCCTGGGTGTATATAAGGAGCCCTGGCTCCACGTAAAGAACAATTATGTCAGGATGACCCGCAGACCGGTGGACGGTCAGGCCCTGCTGGAGTTTCCGGAAAGGCTGGCTGATTTGTTTGATGTTGAGGAAATCATAGATTCACGCCGTCCTGCTAAGGACTGGTAGCATGATCGGGAAGGAGGATACAGGGAGGATATGAATTTTACACATCTGCATGTTCATACCGAGTACAGCCTTTTGGATGGCTCGGGAAAGATTAAGGAAATGGTTCGTCAGGCCAAGGCACTCGGGATGGACAGCCTTGCAATAACCGATCATGGAGTTATGTATGGTGTTATTGATTTTTACAAGGCCTGTATAGCTGAGGACATCAGACCGATTATCGGCTGTGAGATTTATGTAGCCCCCAATTCCAGGTTTGACAGAGAGCCGGGAGCCTCAGATGAGCGATATTATCATCTGGTTTTGCTGGCTGAGAATAATATCGGCTACCAAAATTTGATGAAAATTGTATCCATAGGCTTTACAGAAGGCTATTATTATAAGCCCAGGGTGGATTATGAAATACTGGAAAAATACCATGAAGGCATAATAGCCTTAAGCGCCTGCCTGGGTGGTGAGGTGGCCAGCAATCTGCTGAAGGGCTTTTATGAGGAGGCCAAAAAGGCAGCCCTGAGAATGAAGGATATTTTTGGAGAAAACAATTTCTTCCTTGAGCTGCAGGATCATGGCCTGCAGGAGCAGAAGGCGGTTAATCAGGGCCTGATGAGACTGTCACAGGATACAGGGATAAGGCTAATTGCCACCAATGATGTCCATTATACCTTTGCGGAGGACATGGAATCCCATGATATTCTGCTTTGTATACAAACCCAGAAGAAGGTGCATGATGATGACAGGATGCGCTACGTGGGCGGCCAGTATTACCTGAAGTCACCTGAGGAAATGCATCAGATCTTTCCATATGCAAAGGATGCTTTGGAACGTACCCATGAGATTGCCCAGCGCTGTGATGTGAAAATCACCTTTGGGGAGTACAAGCTGCCGGTATATCCTGTTCCTGATGGCCTAAAGGCTTATGATTATCTATATAAGCTATGCCTTGACGGACTGCATAAAAGGTACAGTACGGTTACAGCAGAGCTTGAGGACAGGCTCCGTTTTGAGCTTGAGACTATAGACAGCATGGGCTTTGTTGATTACTTTTTGATAGTCTGGGACTTTATCAAATATGCCAAGGACAATAATATAGCAGTTGGACCGGGACGGGGCAGCGCAGCCGGTTCACTGGTTTCATATGTGCTTGAAATAACCGATATAGATCCCTTAAAATATAACCTGCT
Organism: Clostridiales bacterium; assembly: GCA_012512855.1. GTDB lineage: Bacteria > Bacillota > Clostridia > Lachnospirales > Lachnospiraceae > Mobilitalea. The sequence continues at coordinate 11,261 of JAAZDK010000088.1, read as the reverse complement.
CTTTGAGCGCTTCCTTAATCCGGAGCGTATAACCATGCCGGATATCGATATAGATTTTTCTCCGGAGCGAAGGCAGGAGGTTATTAACTATGTAACGGAAAAGTACGGTAAGGATAAGGTTGTGCAGATTATAACCTTTGGAACCATGGCCGCCAGGGCGGTTATCCGTGATGTGGGAAGGGCCCTTGATCTTCCCTATGCCCAGGTGGATATGGTAGCAAAAATGATTCCGATGGAATTAGGAATTACGATTGATAAGGCATTAAGCAGCAATAAGGATTTAAAGGAGCTGTACGATACAAATCCGGATATTAAGTACCTGATTGATATGTCCAGAAGGCTTGAGGGGCTACCCAGGCATACGTCGGTTCATGCTGCAGGCGTGGTGATCGGCAGTGACAGCATGGACAGGTTTGTCCCCTTGTCCAGATCCTCCGATGATATTATCACCACCCAGTTTACCAAGGACACAATTGAGGAGCTGGGCCTGCTGAAGATGGACTTTTTAGGCCTTAGAAACCTGTCGGTGATACAAAATGCTGTGGCTCTGGTGAATAAATACCGGAATGAGGGAGACCGGCTGAATATTAATAATATAGATTACAATGATCCCAAGGTATATGAGCTTATTTCGTCAGGTAAAACAGAAGGTGTATTCCAGCTGGAAAGCTCGGGTATGAAAAGCTTTATGAAGGAATTAAAGCCCAAAAGCCTTGAGGACATTATAGCAGGAATAGCCCTATACAGACCCGGCCCTATGGATTTTATACCAAAATATATTGAAGGAAAAAACAACAGCGAGAAAATAAGCTATGAATGCCCGCAGCTGGAGCCTATACTGGCTCCTACCTATGGCTGTATAGTCTACCAGGAGCAGGTTATGCAGATAGTGCGTGATCTTGCAGGATACAGTTATGGCAGAAGCGACCTTGTCCGCCGGGCAATGGCCAAAAAGAAGGAATCCGTAATGATAAAGGAAAGAAACAACTTTGTCTACGGCAATCCCGAGGAGGGTATACCGGGCTGTGTAAGCAGGGGGGTTCCTGAGGATGTGGCAAACCATATATTTGATGAAATGATGGACTTTGCCAATTATGCCTTCAACAAGTCACATGCGGCGGCTTATGCTGTGGTGTCCTATCAGACAGCCTATCTTAAGGCATATTACCCTTTGGAGTTTATGGCGGCTTTGATGACCTCGGTTATTGACAATCCCGGCAAGGTGGCTGAATATATATATAACTGCCGTCAGATGGACATTAAGATACTTCCTCCTGATATAAACGAGGGTGAGGCTGATTTTACAGTTAAGGACGGGGCAATCCGTTATGCCCTGTCGGCAATCAAGGGAGTCGGCAGGCCTGTTATTGAGGCAATTGTTGCTGAAAGACAGGAGAGGGGACCCTTTAAGAGTATCAAGGATTTTGCCCAGAGACTTTCCGGAAAGGAAGTTAATAAAAGAACTGTTGAGAGCTTCATAAAAGCAGGAGTGTTTGGCAGCCTGCATTCAAACCGCAGGCAACTGATGCTAAGCTACATACAAATCCTTGATCAGGTTGCCGAGGAAAAGAAAAAGTCTCTTACCGGCCAGATGTCCCTCTTTGATTTGATGATGACGGAGGGGGAGAAGCTGGAGGATAAGCTGGAGCTGCCTGAGGTGGAGGAATACTCTGACGAACAGCTTTTAGCCTTTGAAAAAGAGGTTTTGGGCATCTATGTCAGCGGACATCCGCTGGATTCCTATATGGATTGCATCAGGCGAAACGTAACCTGCTATTGCAGGGATTTTCAGATTGATGAGGAGAGCAAAAAACCAAAGGTTGAGGACGGAAGTGCCCAAACCATAGCCGGAATGATAACATCCAAAACAGTTAAAGCCACCAAGAATAACAATATGATGGCTTTTATAACGGTGGAGGATATGTTTGGGGCTGTTGAGGTAATAATATTTCCAAATGATTATGAAAAATACAAGACCATATTGGGAGCTGATCAGAAAATCTTTGTAAGGGGCAAGGTAAGCATAGAAGAGGAAAAGGATGCAAAGCTGATTTGCCAGGAGATAATCACGTTTGATAGCCTTCCCAGGGAGCTGTGGATAAAATACAGCGATATAGCCTCCTTTGTAGGGGATGAGCAAAGATTGTATTCACTGCTGAATCTTCATGACGGCAACGATTCGGTGATTATCTACTGTGAAAAGGAAAAATGCATTAAAAGGCTTCCAAAAAGCAGGAGTGTCAAGGCCTGCAGGGAACTTATGGAGCAGCTGATTTCGGTATATGGTGAAGAAAATGTTCGGATTAAAGAAATCGGTATTGAAAAGTTTCGAAAAATAGATTAAAATGCATAAGAAATTTTTATTTACTTATATATGTGAAGGCAGTACGGAGGTAAAGTAATATATGGAGAGAAAGGTAAAGACAATTGGAGTGCTGACCAGCGGCGGAGATGCACCCGGAATGAATGCTGCAATCCGAGCGGTTGTTCGTACAGGTTTGTCAGCAGGCTTGCGTGTAAAGGGTATTTTGCGTGGGTATAACGGATTACTGGAAGAAGACATTATTGATATGGATTCCAAGAGCGTGTCTGAAATCATACAGAGAGGCGGCACCATTCTGTATACTGCGCGATGCCTGGAAATGATGAAGGAGGAATATCAGGACAAAGCGGCCGAGATTTGCAGAAAGCACAGTATTGACGGTCTGGTGGTAATAGGAGGTGATGGCTCCTTCCGTGGAGCACAAACACTGGCAAAAAGAGGCATTAATGTAGTAGGAATTCCGGGTACCATAGATCTTGACATAGCCTGCACCGATTACACTATAGGCTTTGATACGGCGGTAAATACGGCTATGGAGACGATCGACAGGATCAGGGACACATCCACATCTCACGAAAGATGCAGCGTTATCGAGGTTATGGGAAGACATGCGGGCTATATAGCCTTATGGTGCGGAATAGCCAATGGAGCAGAGGAGATTCTTATCTCCGAGCGTTACGACTATGATGAGCAGAGAATCATCAACAATATTATAGAGAAGCGTAAGATAGGAAAGAAGCATTATATTATTGTTAATGCCGAGGGTGTCGGTGATTCCAACGGTATGGCCAAGAGAATTGAAGCGGCTACCGGAATGGAGACCAGAGCTACTATTATTGGACATGCGCAGAGAGGTGGCAGCCCGACAGCCAGAGACAGGCTCTATGCATCCATGATGGGAGCAAAGGCGGTTGATTTGCTGCTGGCTGGAGCAACCCAGCGGATAGTTGCCTACAAAAACGGAAAGTTTGTGGATTATGATATTGAGGAAGCGTTGTCAATGACAAAGGATGTGGATCAGTACATGTATGAGCTGGCCTACAGACTGGCAAGATAAGGCAGATAGTCGTTTGGCCCGTTTAAAGCGGAGAGCCGGACGACTTTTTTTTAGCAATCAATCCGGTAATCGATTGACTGCTTTAGGCAGGCAATCGGTTTTGACAAGGCTGGTTGCAGCTGCTTTGAGTGTTTTGCATACGATACTCTATTTGAACTAAGAGTATAAAATATAAAGATTATAATTTTATTTTTTTCAACAAAAATATAATCAAATGGAACTAAAATTTCTTAGACAGCGTCTAATTGTTGAAAGAAAGGAAAATATGTTTATATGTTTGATTAGGCTTTGCATCCATTTTATCATTTACATCAACTGTCAGGACATGTATACTAGAATAAGTAATTAAAATTGACAATTCTGTAAGGAAGCGGACAGTTGATAAAATAAGATCATTATAGGGGGATAATAGGATGCAAAAGGATGTGCCAAATGAAGGCCTGGAAAAAACTCCTGCTTATGATATAGAGACTCTTATCCGGCAATATGGCAATGATGTGCTCAGAACCGCCTACATGTATGTTAAGGATATTCATTCCGCAGAGGACATTTTCCAGGATGTATTTATCAAGGTTAATCAAAAGCTTTCTACATTTGAAGGAAATTCCAGCATAAAGACATGGATTATAAGGATTACTATAAATACATGCAAGGACTATCTGAAAAGTGCATGGAGCAGAAAAGTAGTACCCATGATGGAGTATCAGGAGGACTCTATAGTAAGTGAAACTGATTTTGATGATGTCGAAAAACAGGATACGAAGGAATTGATTATGAAGGAGGTTCTTTCCCTGCCATCAAAATATAAGGATATAGTACTTTGTGTTTATTATCAGCAAATGTCGTTAACAGAAGCGGCCAATGTGCTCAATATTGCTGAGGGTACAGCCAAAAGCCGGCTGTCGAGAGCTAGAAAAAGGCTTAAGGAAGCATTAGAGGGGAGGATTTCAGATGAACTATAATAAAAATGAAGCAGATGACCTGAAAATAAAAGCGCATCTGGACGCTTCTCTTGATTTAAAAGGAATAAGTGTATCAGAGGATTTGATTAACAGGACCTTGGCGGCTATTAAGGCAAATTCAGCTGAGGCTGAAATAAGCGGGGATATAGATTCGGCAAAAATCGAAAGGCTTCCCTCATGGAGCAGATATATTTATGGTTTTGCCAAGGTTGCGGCAGTGGTGCTGATTATAGCTGCCGGCTATGCAATGTTCAGAAATTATCCCTCTAAAAAGGATGCAGGTGATTTAAGTATGGATATGAGTACCACCGACAACAAATCGGAGGAGCAGCTGGCATATGAATTTGCAGCTGGCAGTGCAGATTCAGGAAGCAGTACGACTGCTGACAGTGCGGATGATGGAATGCTAAACGGAAGCTATGGCTTGACTTCATTTAACAGCGAAGAGGCAAAGGAGTATGATGCCGACAGGCAAGAAAAAATGTCCTTTACAATGAAGCTGGCTCCGCAAGCTGATGTTTCCATCCAGGATGTGATTTTTACTGAACCGGAGCAAATTCAAAGCCTTACTGTCAGGGAGGGAGACGGTGCAGCTGTTGTTCTGACAGGCAAGGATGAGATAAAGGAATTTTGCGAGCTTTTAGCCAGGTATCAGTACACCAGTGTGGGCGTAGATGGTGATAGCGGCAGCAGTGACTATGTAATTGTTGTCAGCAAGCAGGATGAGACGGAATATACAATCTCTGTCGGCAGCAGAGCTGTTATGGAATATATGGAGGATGAGAGCCTGCGGCAGCAAGTTTATGAGCTGGAGCATATGGAGCTGCTGCTTACCGATCTGCAGGAGCTTTATAATAAATATAAGTAAATCTGTCTGTGATGATAATTATTCCAGCAAGGCTGACCCGTCTGGGCGCAAAAGAAAGAGTTTCGCAAGCGAAACTCTTTCTTGTATGCATACGCAGGAAAACGCACAGCTATTGATTATCCGCTTCCTCTTCGGTCTCGGGTGAAATCTCATCAGCTTCTTCCACAGTGCTTACTTCCGGTGATATGTTAATGGGAACATATTCCCTGGACTCTTCTGCCGTATCAACTTCGGGCTCATCGAACTCATCCTCAAAATCATCAAAATCCTTTGCAGAATCCTTCTTTAAAATATTCTTATAGAGATAATAGGCTCCTGCCACCAACGATGTAACAGCAAGAGTACCAAGTATGAACTTAGCTATCTTCTTCATAGGCAGTATCTTCCTTTCAGTTTTTATTAATAATTATATACCATTATTATTTAATTATAATTCGGATCTGGAAAAAAATAAAGTAAAAGTTCTATAAATTATTACCATTTCCATATCTGGAAATAGCTGAAATGAAACAAAAGGCCTGAAACGAATTATACCTTTACTTTTAACAGATAATAATTTATGATTATTTTATAATTATTTTATGATTATTAGGGCCATATGTAAACGCATTATGGGGAAAGGCAGGAAAAAGCATGAATATTGGCTTATTTACCGAAACCTATTATCCTGAAATTAACGGGGTTGCCAATTCTGTCTATATGTTGAAGCATGAGCTTGAGAACAGGGGACATAATGTGTATGTTTTTACAACTACGACACCAAATGCTCCTGAGTATGAATATAACGTTTTTCGGGTACCCAGCGTTCCCTTCATATTTATCACCGAACGCAGAGTTGGTTTGTTTTATCAGCCCAGTCTTGCCAGTATAATCAAAAAGCTTAATCTTGATATAATTCATACCCATACGGAATTTTCCCTGGGTATTTTTGGACGAATTATGGCCAGAGAACTTAAGCTTCCCATAGTGCATACCTATCATACCATCTATGAGGATTATACCCATTATCTGACACGTTTTAAGCTGCTTGACAGAAGAGCCAAGGCATTTGCACGAATTTATTCAAAGCTGTGCTGCAACAGTGCCCGGCGGGTTATTGTACCTACGGAAAAGACAAAGCAGCTATTGATGAGATACAAGGTTCATAAGGATATTTCTGTAATACCTACAGGAATTGATTTGAGAAAGTTTGATAAAAGCAATTATTCTAATGATATGATAAGAGCCCTGAAGGATAAGTATAATATTAAGCCAGACGAGAAGGTTATGATCTATGTGGGCAGGGTTTCTCAGGAAAAAAATCTGGAGGAGCTGGTGAATGCCATGCCTGCCTATATGAGCAGAAGAAGCGACTTAAAGTTTGTAATAGTCGGTGGAGGGCCTGCTCTTGAAGGGCTGAAGGGCCTGGTAAATCGCTATAAGCTTAAGGAGCGTTTTGTTTTCACGGGAGCGCAGCCCTGGGACAGCATAGGACTGTATTACAGGCTCGGGGATGTGTTTGTAAGCGCATCAAGAAGCGAGACCCAGGGACTGACCTATATTGAAGCAATGGCATCAGGACTGCCCATTGTAGCAAGAGAGGACAGGTGTCTGGATGATATACTCAAGCAGGGAGAGAACGGATATGCATTTACCGATGAAAAAGGCTTATATGAAGGCCTTGATCAGATTCTCTATCTGGACAAGACTACAGATTACAGCGCTAATGCCGAAAATACCGCCCGGCAATTTTCCGCGCAGGAATACGCCCGGAAGGTGGAGGAGGTATATCGGCAGGTGTCAGGAATTACAGATCCTGCCGGCCAAAGAAACGGCGGTGAGATGATTAAAATTTAAGTATATGATCTATACCATAAAACTTTAGGTATAGAAATATACAAATGAAGAAAATTTAAACATTACGACAAGATTTTGACAATAATTTTTTGCTATGATACTATATGATGTAGATATGTATATATGCAAAAGGACTAAAGACTTTATAAATGAAACCTGGGAGGAATGATGATGAAAAAAAGTAGATATCTGGCAATGCTACTAGCAACAGTATTTTTGCTGACAATCCTGTTATTGAATATGGACATGGATATTGTCAGTGCAGCAACTACTCCATCCTTTGAACAAACCAAGATCGAACTTGTTGGAGAAGGTTCAACTTATCAGTTGGCAATCAAGAATAAGATTGACAAAAGCACTTATAGCTGGTCATCATCAAATACCTCGATCGCCAAGGTAAATAAAAACGGACTGGTTACCGCAGTAGGAAAGGGAACTGCCAAGATTACATGCAAGGTTACATACCCGTCAGGAAAGACGACGAAGACAAAGACTCTTACCTGCAGTGTTACTGTTACGGTTCCGGCAACAAACGTCAAAATAAATAATGCAAAGCTTGTAAATGGTGCCCATGTATTGACTGTGGGTGAAAGCTTTGATTTTAACTGCGAGCTTAAGCCCAGCAAGACATCGGATAAAGCCTTCTGGTACATAGCCGGCGGTGACGCAGACTGCCTTCGTATGGATGATGCCCAAAACGGCAAGGTTACAGCCTTAAAGGCCGGTAAGGCAATACTGGCGGTTGCAGCAGGAAAATCCGCTACAAAGGAAGCGGCTGATGCAAGCCTTATACGAGACATTATAGTTGTTGAGGTAGTGGAAGCTGCCAAACCCACATTGACAGTAAAGAGCGTAAAGGTTGAGAATTCCAACCGCATAAATGTTGAGTTTGATAATCCTGTAGTGTCAAATACGGTAGTTACATCTAACGGTGAGCTGAGCTCCAATATAGAGATCAGCATGGGCAAGGATGCCAAAAAGGGCATAGCCGATGATCCTGGCAAGCTTAAGGCCAGCCTGTCATCTGACGGCAAGCTCCTTACCATAAACACGGAAAAGTCCTTAAACGGTTCATATGTTATCAGCTTTTCAGGTCAGATACAGTCGACAGCCGGTGCTTCACTGATTGAAGGCTTTAAGAAAATTACCTATAGGGATGATATACCTCCGACTGTAGTCAGCACCGTTGTTGATGATACCGGACTGGTGGCTACCATTATCTTTTCAGAGCCTATTAATTTTACCAATATGACAATCAATGAGGTAGGTATTATTTCTACCTCAGGTGAGACGGCAAGCAGCAACACATTGAGCATAATAAAGAATCCTATGAATTACATACCGAGTGAGGACAAGTCCTCCCTGACCATTGATCTGAGCAATATTGCCTATACCGACAGGAACAAGATCTTTAAGGTTGTAATAAGCGGCATTACAGATATGGCAGGAAATTCGCCTGCTAAGATGTATCTGGAGGCTTACGTAAAGACCGATACCTCCTATAGGCCCCAGGCCAGAATACTTAGCGTGACACGTAGCGGCTATAATACAATAACAGCGACCTTTGATCGGGCAATAGATCCCTTGTGTCCGGGTTATTTACAGCTTGATGGAGGGGTTAGCATCCAGGGCAAGGTTGATTCAAGGGACAACAAGAAGGTTAACTTTACCATATCAGATGCCGATGCCAGCTACGTAGGCGTAAAAAAGGTTTCAATCGGTTTCTGGAACAGCTATAATGTTAACCCCTACGATAACAGCGCAAATAAGTACTATGAATTTAATATTTACTTTGTTGATGACAAGACGGCTCCTTTATTGCTGAGCTATGAGTATGATTCTGAAACCGGCCTTCTGACCCTTAAATATAATGAGGAGGTATCAATTACCTCAGCGACAGGAACCCTGTCATCAACCTATACATCATCAAATGAGGATATCAGACTGATTAATATCGGTTATACCGAGCTGGCGCATAATGATGGCAATAACATCATTAAGCTCAGGGTAACTAACCTTACCCTGGCGGGTAATTACAGCATTACAATACCACAGGGCTTCGTTACCGACAGCTTCAGAAATTACAGTGTTTCAAGAACAATTGCAATAACCACAACCAGCAGCAGCCAGTCTGGCACGGAGCTGCCTCCGCCATACTATGTTGCCCAGAATACTGATGATTTGAATAAAATTACCATCAGGTTCATGGACAAACTGGATACTGCATCCGCCCAGACACTGGGGAATTACAGAATACCCGGAGTAAACATTACAAGTGTGGCATTGCTTGAAAATACGGTGGAAACCGGAGCAACGGTTGTTCTGACAATGGCTCCGGACTCGGTTGAATACAATAATCTGAATTATAAGCTGATTATATCCGGTGTTAAGGGCTATAATAACAGCTACTCGCCGATCAGCTATTATGAATACCAGTTACCTATAAAGGAAAACAAGAGGCCTGCGTACAAGCCGCAACCGGTGTTTGACAAAGCATCCCTTAATATTATCAGACTGAACTTTACCGAAGCGGTTCAGGGAACTATGACAGTTAAGGTTACACAGTCGTACGGCGGCAGCTCATATGAAATACCCGTCAGCATGGTAGAGGTGAATGGAAGCACTGCAACGATTTACCTTTCATCACCACCTGCCAATAACAGCGTGTTATATATTAATGTTGTATCCTATGAGATAAAGGATCTCAACGGAAACAAACTGGTTGCTATGCCTAGCCCAATTCCGGTGGTAATCAATTATAATTAGTAATTAATAATGCATTAAAATTTATAAGAACACAGGTGCTCTCAAAGCTGCAGGTAGCATTTGGGAGCACTTGCATAAATGACGGTTTAATTTGGCATAATTAACAAAAGATGCAGTTTAGTATATTAACGGATGGCGCAAGGGATAGTTATAAGAAACGGAGGTCAAAAATGTACGAATTTAAGGAAGAGTTCAGGGTAGGAATTGACTTTATTGATGACGAGCACAAAAAGCTTTTTGAGATTGCCGACCGGGCCTACAATGTACTGATGGACGAATTTATACCGGACAAGTACGATTACATTGTGGATATCATCAATGAGCTTAAGGACTATGCAGCCACTCATTTCAGGCATGAAGAAGAATATATGGAAAGTATCAAATACCGCAGGCTCTTGTCCCAGAAGGTAATGCACAATGACTTTATGGAGGAACTGTCAAAATATAATATATATGAGCTGGACAATGAAAACCAGAAGGAGGTAATACTGGAAATACTTAATTTCCTGAATGACTGGCTGATAAACCATATATTGAAGGCCGATATGCTGATTGGAAAATAAAGATATTCTGATTGAAAAAGAAAATATTAAAGAATAAAAAAGCAGATATGATCTGTATTGGCTATTAGCTATAAAGTATACAGACATATCTGCTTTTGATAATTTACATTCTGTTTAATAATCTGAATTATTCAAATACGTTTGACCATACCTTGTTCTTTACGTTCGGGTCAATACCCTTCTGCTCAAACAGCTCGGTAATGGTAACAAAGGTAAAGCCTTTGTCCAACAGGCCCGTAATCATATCCTCCAAGGCATTTACAGTATTCATGTTTCCTGAAAGATCGTGCAGCAGAACTATATCACCATCCTTGGCATTATCCAGAATAAGCTGTTTTCTTTTCTCGGCAGAAACTGTCGGGTCCCAATCTAAACAGTTTACCCCGCAGATAAATGGCAGATCAATATTATCAAACATTTCCTGGCTGGTAACAATGTATGGAGGACGGAAAAATTTTGCTGTTTGGCCTGTTGCTTCATAAATGACATCGCTGGTATCCTTGATTTCCTTACGTATCTCTTCCGGAGTAAATTTGTCCATAAATGAGTGGGTCCATGAATGATTATGTATGTCGCAGCCAAGCTCGGCTTCTCTTTTCAGGACAGGTATTGTTTCCTCGGTTACCAGCTTGCCGATGATAAAGAAGGATGCCGGTATTTTGTGCTTCTCAAGTATGTCCAGCACCAAAGGAGTAGTATCGGTATTGGGGCCGTCATCAAAGGTAAAGGATATTAATTTTTTCTCTTTAATATTCTCACTCATATTATCTCTTCTTTCTCCATAAGGATTTATTTTATAGTATTTGGATATCCTTATTATACCTTATTATACCATAGTGTGGACAAATATTAAACTGACAAATAAAAAAGCACCAAAGTTAAAATT
>JAAZDK010000087.1 GCA_012512855.1 Clostridiales bacterium | reverse complement strand
TGCTTCCCTTATGTAAAAGAAGCAGCCACCAATTCAGACGGTGATATATGGATGCTTCCGATATACGTTGACATTCCATGCTTTATATACAATGAGAGCATTTGTCAAACCAAAGGAATTGAATTTTCAAGGTCAATGACTATTGAGGAAATATTTAATACAATTGATAAGGTTAAGCAAGAGGAAGCATTAAAGGAGTATTACGAAGTCAATAGTTTATCCTTTACTAAATGTCTCTTTTACCAGTATTTAAGAAGCAACAACAGCTTCAATACCGATTTATTTAAGAGACTGGCACCTTCATTTAAAAATACTATCAATTATACTGATAATATTAGCTATGGCAGCGGTAATGTATTTTATAAATTTGCTTTTAAAGATACTGATTTTATGTTTGTATATATACCGTTTGTCTCTTTTATATTAGATAAATTAGAATACCCTGTGATAAGAGCCGCCGGCATACCTTACATTACTGAAAATAAAAGTAATGTGGGCACCTGCTATTTTATCACTGTTAATCCAGCATCAAAAAACCTTAAGGAAACACTTAAATATATCAGCTCTTTATGCAAATACCTGAGCTCATATAACCCGTATGTGATTTTAAAGGATCGAGCATTATATCCCGATACTCAGGTCATGGATGATATTTATGAAATCTATTCAAATGGTGATATCCAGTTCACATATCCTAATGAATTATTTATAGACACATTTGAAAAATTCCTGGCAGGTGAAATAGAGCTAGACAGCTTTATAAAAGAAGCTGACAGAAGACTTGATACATACCTGAAAGAATAACAAAGCTTTTGCATATTACGGATGAACGGAACCCCTTTAATGTAATTTCATGTAAGGGGCTCCGTTTTGTTTGAGCAATGAAGTTTTGAGTTATTATTAAATGCACACTATTCTCAATTGGTAGTTATGTTTAATAATCTTCCATTCTCTTTTTCATCAACAAAATGAAAAATGTGCTTATTAACTCAAGGGCCAAAGTGCGTCTTTCGCCCTTTTTTATTTTAGGTAAAACGTCTTTTGATATATATGCGTTGTACACTACGTCTGTATTTGCTGGCCGTACAAAAGTATGATAAAAGAAATCATTGGGGAAAATGTAAGTACCCCGTTCCGTTTTATATTGTTCTAAGAAGAACATACACTTCCCAAACCATTCACTGTTTAGTGCAACAGGTGAATATGACATCATATTTATTGTATTCAAGAAAGAAAATTTATCATTTTCAAGCAAATAATCACTTTCGTAAAATGGTAGACATACACCGCCGGCACTTGTGTGGTATGCTTTGTTTTCTTCGGACCAATGTATACCATAATAACCATGTGTCTTTTGATATCGGGGATCGAATATATATTTCACTATATCATCAATTTTTTTCTTTGTTTCTTCGCTTTTTATGTATTTATATAGATAAATCATTCCCATTACTGAATAGTTTGTCGGTAAAGGAACCTCTCCTATTTCACAATTATGTATATCTTTTAAGACGGGTAAGTCTTCCCATATTTTAGGGCGCCGCCTTATTTTAGACGGATCAGTTTCATAAAATTCAAATTCTTGCATCTCAGCGATTTTATGCCACTCATTAATTCTTGAAGTCATATAATCTAACATATCATGATTATAATATCCTGCTTCCAGCAAATATAAGATAATAGTCAATCCATGGATATGGCTCCAATGCAGCTCGCCTGAATCATTAGGTGTAGTTAAATATAGATAAACATCCCGCATATATTCTACTTTTTCGTCAAGTATAGCTATCCCGGTTCTGAAGCCGAGTCTTGTTAAAAACGGCATAAACATTTCAAAGCAATCTTCATAGCCATTATGTATATATGCGTATAGTTTATTATCTGGCATAGATATAAAATCTTTAAATTTATCAAAATAAGTGAGGGCCGTTCTCACTTTTTCAATTTGCAATAATTCATCAACCAGCTGATTAACATCATACGAATCTTTATCTATTAATCCTTCGTTCATCATGCGCAGTCTTATCGTAGGACCGCCGTTTTCAATTAACCACTCTATGTTTCCCATTTAAACCTCCTGCACGGCTTATAGTCTTGCTTCAACCCATTGCATTACATAATCGGCAACCTCAGAAACGCTTTTTCCGGTGATATCATAGGTATCTATTTTTTTATTTGATACAATGCCTTGTTCAATAAACCAACTATTATATTCAATTGAGCTATTAATCCAGTTTGAATCAGTTATATGTCTTCCTTCACGCATTCTTTTTTCTAAACCATAAGGATTGCACACCAAAGCTAAGAAATGTACATCTGAAAAAAATCTGCGATTGCATGTTTCTTCAAAATAATCTAATGCACCGGCAATAGTCCATAATATGGGCTTTGGCTATAAACTTTGGCAGAGTAAAATTATTGAGGGTATCCTGCTAAACAGATACCCTCAATAATCTTTCATGTGGGTAGTCATAGTACTATCCAATGTATTTTATTTTAAATATATATCGTACATTACCCTCATTAAATCGCTTTCAGCCGGAACCATCCTGGTATTATCTTCATTCAGACATAACATGCCTGGTTCTTCCTCTGTAAAAGGCCGCCATTCAACCATGGGGCTACCGTCAGCCTTCACACCATTCGGGTTGCCATTCTTAACGAAGTTGGTCCAGTAATTACACATAACATGTGCCAGATCATAATGCTTGCCGTTAAAGGGCCTGGTGCTTTTTGCAAGGGTTTCAAACATAAACCACAGCTCTGAGGAATGGAATGCTCCTGCATTATCCCCTGGTATTGTAGTCGGTGCAAAATAATATAAGTATGTAGGGTTAGATGTCCGTTTTTGAATAAGCTGTGTCTTACAGAAAAGCACATTGGCCAGGGTTCTGATATTAAAGGCATCTGAGCGGTAAAGCTCCTGCATTTTTTCCACTGTGTCAGCATTTGCAGCCTGAAGTATTCTTTCTGCGTCCTGAGGGTATCGCATGCGGATAAACTTTTCAAAATCATCTAGGCTGTTGGGTATACCAAATTGCTCCCCGCTGGTCTGCCCCAGCATATAAGGTATATCCTTGTGCTTTCCATGGAAAACAGCTTCGGAAGGATCTTCAGTGAGGTAATAGCCATCAATCCAAGGCTGGAAGCAAACATAGCCATGCTTTTCCCTGAAGCCAACATAATGGTTGAACAGTTCTTTTGCATCCATTGCTCTTGCCTCTGCCAGGGATTTAATACCTGCAAATTTGAAAAATTCCTCTCCTAACTGCTCTGCCTCCTGTTTGTTTTTCAACGGAAGGAAGGCCTTAGTACGAAGACCGCCTCCGCTTTGCATGATAGCCTTATTGAAAAGCCCGTCAGTCAGTGGCGATACTATATGATTCAGTACACAGCCGGCTCCTGCCGATTGACCTCCGACAGTAACATTGTCCGGATCACCACCGAAGGCAGCAATATTTTTTTTGACCCATTGTAAAGCGGCTATTTGATCCAGAAGGCCAAAGTTAGTATTGGGACCATTGGGGTTTTCGGAAGACAATTCCTTATGTGCCAACAGACCGAAAATATTGACACGATAGTTCAAAGTTACAACCACTATTCCCCTTCGTGCCATTCTTTCCCCATCAAATTCCATTTCTGAAGAATATCCGCACTGAAAGCCGCCACCAAATATCCAAACCAAAACCGGAAGTTTTTCATCAGGACGCTTGGCAGGAGTCCATACATTCAAATATAAGCAGTCCTCGCTCATGGGGATATCAGGGTCAACATGCCATTCCTTTGCATAAAAATCATTCGGATCGCCGCCCGGTACATCCTGCATTGGAATAGGACCAAAATCCTTACATTCTCTTACACCCTCCCAGGAATCCGGAGGAAATGGCGCACGAAACCTCAGTTCTCCTACCGGCGCCTTAGCGTATGGTATTCCTTTAAACGCTGTAATACGCGGATCAGCAGCCGCTATACCTCTTACATAACCATACTCAGTTAACGTTTCTCTAAGCATTTCCCATACCTTCTCCCTATAAATTAATGTTGATTATAAATACATAATAAGATTTCCTTTGTCTTAAAGCAGCTATTAGTTACTTTAATTGTTAGTAATAGAAGCTTAATTTTTATCTCTTTTATTTTATCAAATCGTTGGCAATATGGCTAGTCAGGTTATATAATTTCGACCACATTTTACCTGGTTAGGATTATCAACTATTATGTTAATTCGGTAATAATGTATTTGTGATTAAGCTTGAAATGTCATTTTTCTAAAATTGAGGCGAAAATTGAGGCGCAGGGCAAGTGGCTCCCGGAGTAATTCATCATCCAAAATAAAAATACTTATCTATGTTATAAACATAAATAAGTATCACATTTTAAATATAATATATAATTGGAGATATTAATTCATAGCTATAACCTCTGTTCTCCTAATATCCTCTGCAGCTCCAATATTTCAACCTTGGTAAGTCTTTGATTTTTTAGATATTCGGTAAGAAAATTGCTTAACGAACCGTTATATAGCTTGTCCAGTAAAGCCTTGGTCTCAATAGCCTGAACAGTTCGTTTTGATATGGCAGCTCTGCATATAAAACCGGGTTCTTCACGCTTTATTGCACCCTTTTGAATAAGGCGGTTAATAACCGTATAAGTCGTATTCTTCTCCCAACCGACATATTCCTTAATAATTTTGGAGATGTCCTTTGCGGCCAATGCTTTATTGGACCATAATAATTCCATAATATTAAGTTCGCCTTCATGCAGACGAATATCCGGTAATGCTGACATTTCCCTGTACCCCACTTTACAATAATTAATATCTTATTTAAGTCATTTATTATATTAACAATAAATTGAATCCATAAATTTAGTTAAGAATATTTTATATTATGATATATTAACTATAAAATATGTACCAAACGTAAGGCTGCAAAGATATTTATACTAAATCAAGTAATTGATAATAAATCAAATCACCAGTAAAAGGGCTTGTATTACAATTGTAGAATACGTCATAATGCAATACAGGGATGAACTACAATAGTAGACAAAGAATATCACTTTTATACTATAACAATAGAATTAAATTGTCAACTATTTTTTAATTTTTCTTTAAAGATTTATTTATAATATAATTTTTTAAAGGGGCAAAATTTTAAATTTTATTAATAATATCTACACATAATTGTTACAGGCAAAATACCGCGTAATATGGTACATATTTTATCTGATTACTAAACTCGAAATTCCTTGAGGAAATTTTTATTGCATAAGGAAAGCTGCTCTTCTGCTTCAGTACGCTTATATTCTTTGATCTGGTATTTTCACCGTCAAATATCTCAATTGGAAGTATACTGTCCTCTTTCATACAGATAAAATCCATCCTTGCCATTGCCTCAGACTCCCAGAAGGCAAAGCTGTAGTTTTTTGCTGCAAGGCTTGATGCCAGATAGTTTTCCAGTATTGCCTTTGTCTGTGGTTTATCAAGAGTATGGCCGTATTTCCTTTTTATTTGTGTATTGCATAAACCGCAATCGGAATAATACAGTTTGAAGCTGCTGTTTGTATCAAGCCTTTGCCATTCATCTAATTTTGCCAGTTCGGGATTTTTAAGCTCTTCGCTGCCGATTCGGCTGCATCTAATAACAAATCTGTTATCACACAGGCTTTGAATGGCTTCCTTATACATGGAATGTGTGGTACCTTTTCTTATCAGCCGATATTGAAATTTTTTGTTTTCCTTTGCGAGCTGAGATGCAAGGGAATCGTATACCTGAAGCATTTTTAAGGCATCACTGTCAGAATTGCTTCTGCTTATATAATCCCGATACAGGCCGATAAGAAAGCTGTGCGTCTCCTGTACATTTATAAGGGACCCTATATTCAGGTACTCATTAATGG
>JAAZDK010000086.1 GCA_012512855.1 Clostridiales bacterium | reverse complement strand
TATATAATGTATCCGGTGAAATAGGTGAGAATAAGCTGGCGGAACCCTACAGTATTTACCAGTCGAATGTAAACAACTCAATTATCTATATCGAATTTGCAGACAGACTGGATGTTGCCTCGGCCCTTGATGCTGACAATTACAGAATTTCCACCGGTGAAATAGAAGAAGTAAAGCTAATACGGAATAACCTGGACGGAGCAACCATACAGATTAAAATGGTAAAGGGCTCCATAACGGCAAATGGCAAATATAACATCAGGATTTCTGGAATTAAGGGCTTTAATGGCTCTTACACTGAAATGGATGAATATACCGGCGAGCTCAATCTGGTGGAAAATACTGATCCTCAGCTGAAGAGTGTTATATATGATCCGGTTCTGAAGGATACCATCAAGCTGGTATTTACGGAAAATATCCAGGGATATATAAATGTAAGCCTTCAGGAGAGGTATACCGGATACTCAATCGGCAATAGTACAACAGTTGCCGGAGATACTGTTACGATAAAAATGGATAGAGTACCTGCAGACGGCACCCATGTTGTTATATATGTACTGGATAACAGAATTTCTGATCTGAACGGAAACGAGTCTATAATAAATCCTGTACTCTATACCTTTGTGAATTATTAATGACCAAGTCATAAGATTATAAAAGGCTTAATATAATGAATCAGGAAACAAGCTATATGCAGATCGGAGTTAAGTTTAGATCCGGCCTATTGGAGGTTCCTGATGGATACGAAATATGAGGGCAATATATTAAGCCAGAAAGAGAAAAATCTATCAAACAATATAAATGAGAATCTTTATCTGACAGGACGGGTATTTGAAGGAGGCAATACACTGACAAAAAAGAAATTTCTGCAGGAGCACGAGGAGAAAAGCAAAAATCTGAGCTCTGATAAAGAAGAATATCCTCTTGTTTCGAAGGAGCATATCAGTGATATACCGCCCTTATCCCGGGCTGAATTAATACGGCAGGCAAGAGAGGCTTGTCTAAAACAGCTTAACGAAAGCCAGAGCTACAGCAGGCCTTATGAACCAAGCTACATAAGTCTTGAAACGGCAAATACTGATGTGCCGGCTGTAAAAAAGGGAGGACATTTCAGGCTGTTTAGCGACGGCTTCAGGTCCGATAAAGGGCGTGATGAAGCAAGCCCTCAGGAGATAGCTGCTTTCAGATCACTGGTTATCAGATCCATATGTGCCGTAATACTGTTTCTCTGCTTGTTCATCATTGACAAATTTGAATTGAAGATAGGCGATATTACAAACACCAAGATAGAGGAATATATTACCGGTAACAATGCATTGAAGGCTCTTGAGGATATGTTTGTTGCCTGGCTGAAGTAAGCAGGCCAGGGCTTGATATGAATTAAAAGGCATCCTATATGACTGGCTAAAGGCTGGATATAGGATGCTTATTTATTCTTTCTCTTCATTGTAATTTGCTTTATAATCAGTTATAATAGCGCTTGTAGTCTAATGCAGGATATCAGCTTATGCGTATATAATTGCAGCTGATGCTTTAATATTAAGAAGCTGAATATATGAAAAGCCTAGACAATGGAAATAAACGAGTTATTAGGACTAAAGGACCTTAATATAAGAATTTGGAGGGTAAAATGAGAAAATTGGCACTTTCGGATGAAATTCTTTTGACAGTTGAAAAGCCTGCCCGCTATATTGGCGGAGAGGTAAACATGCAGGTTAAGGACCCGAAAAAGGTGGATATCCGATTCTGTATGTGTTTTCCCGATGTATATGAGATAGGAATGTCGCATCTGGGAATTCAGATCTTGTACGATATATTTAACCGCAGAGAGGATACCTATTGTGAAAGGGTATATTCCCCATGGGTAGACATGGACAAGCTTATGAGGGAGAAAAATATTCCCTTGTTTGCATTGGAAAGCCAGGATCCTGTCAAGGACTTTGATTTTTTGGGAATTACCCTCCAGTACGAGATGTGCTATACAAATATACTTCAGATACTGGAGTTGGCTCAGATACCTATATATGCAAAAGATCGTACAGAAGAGGATCCCATCGTAATAGGTGGTGGACCCTGCAGCTATAATCCGGAACCGATTGCCGATTTTTTTGACTTCTTTTATATAGGTGAGGGTGAGACGGCCTATAATGAGATACTGGATATATTTAAGGAATATAAAAAAGCCGGTAAAAGCTGAAGAGAATATCTGGAACGGGTGGCCCGGATTGAAGGCATGTATGTGCCCGCCTTCTACGATGTCAGCTATAATG
>JAAZDK010000009.1 GCA_012512855.1 Clostridiales bacterium | reverse complement strand
TTATGAAGGACCAGAGAGGCAATGTGGAAAGCTATTCATCCCTTGAGGAAGCAAGAAAGCTGCTGGCTGAGCGGGCGACTACAGAAAGAAAGCGCTATAAGGAGATTTATAATCTGAACTACATGGACTTTTCCAATTATAATCTGGTAATAGACAGTACCTTTAGTCCCCCCGATTTAATTGCCCGGATAATATATGAGGAAGCCGCTAGATTCTATAAAGACAATAACGGCTTTGGAGCAACCAGGCTTTTGCTTCCACCTGCAAGGCTGATAAATCCGGATTGCATAACTGAGTCTGATAAGGAACAGCTGCAGCCACTGGTACAAAAATATAAACGGCTGGATTATAAAATCGATGAGATTATAGAGGTAAAAAATCTTGATGGTGATTATGAGCCTGTGACAGATCTGGATAAGGTTAAGGCGGCCTTTTTGGCCGGAGTGCCATATATCCAGTCCAGGCTGGTGGAATAAGGCCTCCGGCAGCATATGGACCATAAGCTAAAATCTAATAAAATTAGATAAAGTATACTTTAAAATTACAAATTATCCCCAAGGATATTAAAATAAATATTTACAGAAACTATGGTTAAGAGGATTCATTTTATAATGAATTCTCTTTTTAATTCTAATGGAAGTTTACGAGCTTTTACAAAACCGAAGTCAAGCAAACACAGGCTGCTTTTGCTGTGAGATGCATTTGATTATATGCCGGCTGCTTAACTGTTTCATACATAGTGGCTTATATGGACGATTTCGGGCAAGCTATACCGCTGACTTAAAAATTGTCTGAAGGGGGATGAAGGCATGACGAGATGGGAAAATGACAGATTAAATCTTAAATTAATTGCAAGCCTGATAATAATTACCTTTATCGTGTATTTACTGTTCCGTTTTATGCTTGGACTGATACTGCCCTTTATCTTTGCCTATTTTCTCTCATGGATTATTCGCCCGGTAACCGAAAAGCTTTATGAAAAATTAAAGGTACCCAGGCTGATTGGGAGTACATTTTTGCTGCTTATACTATATCTGGTCTTTGGTACAGCTGTTTGCATGCTTGTAAATATATTGATAAGGGAAGCTATAGCAATAATAAAAAATCTGCCCGTTTATTTTGAAATGATAGCCGGCAGGCTGGACAGCGCCTGCAGTTATTTTGACAACCTGCTGGGCTTTGATGGCGGGACTGCGAGGGCTTTTCTTGATGAGAATATATTAAAGCTGCTCAATAATATAAAGGAAAGGCTTATGCCCGAGTTGACCCAGCACACCTTTACAATTGTAATCTGGATGGTGGGCTTTATAAGTATTATGCTGATTGTTTTTATTGCAGCCGTGCTTATTACAAAGGAGATTCCGGCCTTTCGCGAGAAATATGACGGCAATGCTATATATGAGGAATTCCACAGGATTACGGAGAGCCTCTCTGAGGCAGGTATGGCATATCTGAGAACCCAGCTTATAATTATGTTGATAGTTGCAGTAATCTGTGTTACAGCGCTTGTTATTATAAAAAATGATTATGCCCTGCTGCTGGGACTGGGCATTGCCATATTGGATGCCCTGCCCCTGATAGGTATCGGGCTGGTGCTAATACCCTGGATTATAATTTCTCTGATACAGGGTAAGCTGTATGTTGCAGCAGTTCTGTTTACTGCATTTTTGCTCTGTCAGATAATCCGTGAGGTTCTGGAGCCAAAGCTTCTGGGAAACAGAATAGGCATCAAGCCCCTATATACATTAATGGCAATGTATGCGGGTATAAAGCTCTTTGGTGTAGCAGGATTTATTCTGGGACCTGTAGGCCTGGTAATTATCAAAACAATATATAAGGCAATATTTTACAAGGGCATGCCCATAGAAGAAGCCGGAGCCGACTGATACAGAGAATGATGGGTGGAGAAGATTATCTTGACAAACTCCCGCTTCTGGAATAAAATGATCCTAATCTTCATGTAATTTTATATTTGACCGCTATGAAGAGGAATAGTAGATAAAGCAAGTATTTCAGAGAGAGAAGCATTGGTGGGAGCTTCTTATACACGCTTTATTGAACCGGCCTCGGAGCTTTGTATGAAAAAGCATATTACGGGAATATGCTTTCAAATGCAACGTATTCCGGCGTTAACGGCAAGAGTGAACTGCGTATTCGCAGTTAATCAGGGTGGTACCGCCGAGTCTTTCGGTCCCTAACGGGATCTGAAGGGCTTTTTTTATGGATAAAATAGCGGTGGTAACACTTACTGCGGCAAGACCCCTCAGGCTTGTGGCAGCATAATGACTCCATAAGAAGAACACTAAAATCAATATTATGGAAACTATTCAGACTGATTATAAAAGGAGAGAGATTATGGCACAGGATAAGAAATTTGTGGAAGCAATCACTTCCATGGAAGAGGATTTTGCGCAATGGTACACTGATGTTGTAAAGAAGGCTGAGCTGGTGGAATACTCCAGCATAAGAGGATGTATGATACTCAGGCCTCTGGGATATGCAATATGGGAGAATATTCAGAAGCAGCTGGATGCCGATTTTAAGGCTACAGGGGTTGAAAATGTCTATATGCCCATGTTCATACCTGAAAGCCTGCTGCAGAAGGAAAAGGATCATGTAGAAGGCTTTGCTCCTGAGGTGGCCTGGGTTACCCATGGAGGTGGGGAGCCTCTTACAGAGAGAATGTGCGTAAGACCTACCTCAGAGACCCTTTTCTGCGAGTTTTATTCAAAGATTATCCAGTCCCACAGGGATCTGCCTAAATTGTATAACCAGTGGTGTTCGGTAGTGCGCTGGGAGAAGACCACCAGGCCATTCCTTCGCTCTATGGAATTCTTGTGGCAGGAGGGCCATACTGCCCATGCAACTGCCCAGGAGGCTGAGGAAAGAACTATACAGATGCTGAATGTTTATGCCGACTTCTGCGAAAGGGTTCTGGCTATTCCAATGATTAAGGGTAAAAAGTCGGAGAAGGAAAAGTTTGCAGGAGCCAGGGAAACCTATACCATTGAAGCCCTGATGCATGACGGAAAGGCCCTTCAGTCAGGCACCAGCCACAATTTCGGCGACGGCTTTGCCCGCGCATTTGGCATTCAATATACCGACAAAAATAATACCCTTCAGTATGTACATCAGACCTCCTGGGGTATGTCAACAAGAATAATCGGCGCCATCATTATGGTACACGGGGACAACAGCGGATTGGTGCTGCCTCCGAGAATAGCGCCTACCCAGATAGTGATAATTCCTATTAACCAGAATAAGGAGGGTGTCCTTGATAAGGCCTGTGAGCTTAAGGAAAAGCTGGCAGCCTCCTATAAGGTAAAGCTTGATGATACCGACAAGAGCCCGGGCTGGAAATTTGCCGAGCATGAGATGCGGGGTGTACCTGTCAGAATTGAAATCGGTCCTAAGGATATTGAGGCTAACCAGGCAGTTATTGTAAGAAGGGATACAAGAGAGAAGATAATAGTTTCCCTTGATGAAATAGTCGCAAAGGCAGGCGATGTACTTGAAACCATGCAGGCCGACATGCTGGAGAGAGCAAGAAAGCACAGGGATGCCCATACCTATACTGCAAAGAATATGGAGGAGTTTGAGGATATAGTTGCCAACAAGCCCGGATTTATCAAAGCCATGTGGTGTATGGATGAGGCCTGCGAAAATGAGATTAAGGAAAGAACAGGAGCCACATCCCGTTGCATGCCTTTTGAGCAGGAGCATATTTCGGATACCTGTGTATGCTGCGGCAAACCCGCCAAGGTTATGGCATACTGGGGCAAGGCTTATTAAAGGAAGATAGATATTTTTATTTGCCGTATGGTATAATGTGAAAAAAATGACATACAGGATTGTTGCAGGAGGTCGTTATGAAATTTCACATTCCCCAAAAGGTTAATTATATTATAAAGGAGCTGAACAGGCACGGCTTTGAAGCATATGCTGTGGGAGGCTGCGTGCGCGATATGGTGCTGGGCAGGACTCCGCAGGATTGGGACATAACGACCTCCGCTACACCACATGAGGTTAAAAAGATATTCCGAAGAACTGTAGATACGGGAATAGAGCATGGTACCGTAACGGTTCTTATTGAAAAGGAGCATTTTGAGGTAACAACCTACCGGATAGATGGTGAATATGAGGATGGCAGACATCCCAAGCAGGTTTCCTTTACATCAAGCCTAAAAGAGGATTTAAAAAGAAGGGACTTCACAATTAATGCAATGGCCTATAATGAGGCCGAAGGCTTTGTAGATTTGTTCGGAGGGCTTGAGGATATTAAGGCAGGCCTTATACGCTGTGTGGGTTCCGCCGAGGAGCGCTTTGATGAGGATGCCCTGCGGATTTTGAGGGCGGTGCGTTTTTCCGCCCAGTTGGGCTTTGATATTGAAGCCGATACAATGAGGGCAATCAGGGCAAAAGCGCAGAATCTGGAAAATATCAGTGCAGAGCGGATAAGGGAGGAGCTTAGCAAGCTGCTTTTGTCGGAGCATACCGACAGGCTGAGGATTCTCTATGAAAGCGGAATCAGCAGGGTGATTTTGCCGGAGCTTGATAAAATGATGAAAACAGCTCAGAATAATATTCATCATATATATTCGGTGGGGGAGCATACCATAAAAACGGTTACCGAGGTGGCCTCCCCCCGGGCTGCAAGAGCCTTTGACGAAAAGGAAAGGCTGATACTTAAGTGGACTATGCTTCTTCATGATGTGGAAAAGCCCGGCACTAAAAGCATAGGAAAGGACGGCCAGGATCATTTTTATGGCCATGGTGAAAGAGGGGCCATAACAGCCAGAAGGGTTTTAAAACGCCTTAAATTTGACAATTATACCCTTGACAGGATTGAGCATCTGATAAGATGGCACAGCCACCGCTTTGTACTTACGCCGGAAGGCATGAGAAGGGCTGTATCAATGATTGGCAAGGAGCATATGGAGCTGCTTTTTGAGGTTATGCGGGCTGACATAAGCGCCAAAAATCCACAGCTGGCCGATCAGATGTATCAAATGCTGGAGGCTGCTCGCAGGCTTTATGCCGAAATGCTGAGCAGGGGAGACTGTGTCAGCTTAAAGGAGCTTAACTTAAAGGGCAAGGATTTAATAGAGGCAGGCTTAAAGCCCGGCAAAAGGATAGGTGAGATACTAAACCGGCTATTAGAGGAGGTTATTACAAGGCCGGAGCTTAACGATAAGGTGGCCCTCATGGAAATAGCAAAAAAAATAATAGCCGATGAGAAACCGGACGATAGCAGCGGCAATTAGAA
Organism: Clostridiales bacterium; assembly: GCA_012512855.1. GTDB lineage: Bacteria > Bacillota > Clostridia > Lachnospirales > Lachnospiraceae > Mobilitalea. Next base: position 60,453 of record JAAZDK010000009.1, on the reverse strand, counting down.
GCTGATTGAATGCTTCCTGGAGACTGAATATTAAGGTGCTGAATTAACAAATATAAATTACAAATATCAAAAAGCATAAACTAACAAAACGGCAGTAGTGCATATACAGATCTGCAGGTAAAAGCCTGCAGGTGGTATATACCTGCTGCCGTTATCTGTTTATCAAAAAGAAAATCAATCCTACCGGGCTTTGTGTAAGCAGCGGCTGTCGTTGTGAATTTATTCCGGAATATTAATATTATTTAATCATTAAATACTATACCAAATCATAATATTAGTAAGACGGGTTTTTCGTTTGTTAATCGGGCTGATTGCAAGCATAAAGTATTAGTTAGGGGGATTGGTTGTGGAGGATAGAAGCCAGGAAGCATTAAAACGATATCGTCTGAAAATCTACAATATGTATAAAGCCCGAGGAGCTTATATAATCGAATCCGATAACGGCTTAAAGCTATTTAAGGTTTTTGAAGGCTCAAGAAACAGGGCTTTGTTTGAACATAAGATCAAGGAGCATTTGTATCAGAACGGCTACCCGAATGTGGATTTGTTTGTTAAAACTATTGATGATGATATTATATCCGAGGATAGCAACGGTTGCCAATATATTATGAAAAACTGGTTCTGGGGTGAGGAATGTAACCTGCTGGATTTGTCCCAGGTTGAAGCGGCGTCAGCCAATTTGGCCACACTTCATAATATAATGACAGGCATAGATTTTAACCAGGAGCAGATCCGGCATAATGTATCTGCCGATCTGGCGGCTACCTTTGATAAGCGCAACCGGGAGCTTAAGCGGGTCAAGGCATATATCCGGGAAAAAAGGCAGAAGAATGAGTTTGAGCTCTGTTATCTGACCTACTATGATGATTTTTATGAGCATGGCCTTCTTGCCCTGCAGCAATTGACAAGCTCATGCTATGACAGGCTTGTTGAGGAGGCGGTGCAAAAAAGGCAGGTTTGCCATGGCAATTATACCTATCACAATATTATCATGATGAAAAACAAGATGGAGGCCATAACAAAAACATATATACCGCCAGGATGGATTAACAGGCAGCCGGTCACTATCAGCGAGCTGTCAGGCGGCAGTGAGGCGATAGCTACAACCAATTTTGAAAAGGCTTATATTGGCCTGCAAATTTACGACCTATATCAGTTTATACGCAAGGTCATGGAGAAAAACGACTGGGATGCCTGCTTTGGCAACAGTATTATTGACTCCTATGACCGCATCAGGCCCATTACAAGGGATGAGATGAGAATTCTTTACATACTGCTTTTATATCCGGAGAAATTCTGGAAGATAACCAACTATTATTACAACAGCAAAAAATCCTGGATATCCGGCCGAAACACACAGAAGCTGAAGCTGATAGGTGAGCAGAACACTAAAAAGGAGCTCTTTCTTAAATCAATGGAGGCACTTTTGTAGCCTGTATAAACAGATAAAGGCAAATTTAGTGCAAGAGTCTGTGTTGATAGCATAGATCCTTTTTATTATAATTGAATTAGTTATAATGGTAGGTTATAATTATTATTGTAAAATGTAAACGGATATTCTGTGGTTTGCAGGGCAGAAGGCCATAGAAGCTAAAATTATAATGAGGAAGTTGAAATGCTGGTAAGTGGAAAGGAACAAAAGAACAGCTATCAGATAAATCTAAGGCTGATACTTGGCCTTGTTATTGTACTGGGCTTTTTTACTGCTATTATAATAACTACCATGCTTACGGCATCCGAGCGGGTGACTAAAAAAAGCCAGATAAATAGCGATGGTCAAAATCAGGAGACATTTGTGCAGCAGAGGGACGAGAATAAAGCTTCCCTTCCTGGAGTGTTTAAAATGCTGGATGAAGGCAGCAGGCAGGTTAGTATTTTTGATATCTCAGGCCGGAGAGAGCTGCAGCTAAGCTATAGCGGTGCTTCAAACATCCGGGATGAATTTGGCCAGATAATAGCCATAAGTCAGATTGAGCCGGGAACCATGGTTGAGCTGTCTTATATTAAGGACAGCGGTAAACTGACGGATATGATTATATCAAACAAAGCCTGGAAGTATGTATCGGTCTCCAATTTTATGCTGGATCCGGATACGCGCACGATGAAAATAGCCAAAAAGCAATATAAACTGGCAGATGAGCTTATGGTGCTGGACGGGAATGATTTTGTTTCAATATATGAAATTGCACAGCAGGATGTCTTAACAGTATGGGGATATGAAGAAACCATATGGTCTGTAATTGTCACCAGGGGACATGGATATGTAAAATTGAAGGACTATGAGGACTTTTTAGGGGATTATATAACTGTCGGATATGAAGCTATGCAGCGGATTACTGAGGACATGACTATAACGGTCAGGGAAGGCGACTTTAATCTGACGGTTGAGAGCGGTGATTTCTCTGCTACGATACGAGTAAGGGTAAAGCGTAATGAGATAACCTATGTATCCCTGAAGGAGCTTGGGCCGAAGGCGCCGAAATACGGCAGTGTAGCCTTTGACATCAGTCCCTTTGGAGCAGATTTATACATTAAGGGTGAATTAAGATCTTATGCAAATGAAATAGAGCTGCCCTATGGAACATATCCGATTAAGGTTATGCTTGGCGGCTATGTCAGCTATGAAGGCAATCTCAATGTGGATAGTCCGGCTAAAACCATTAAAATCATCCTGCCGGAAAGCTCCAGTGATAAGAAGGTTGAGGTAACCGAAACTAATACCCAAAGCAGCGCAGGCGATAAAACAGGCAGCCCTGTCACAGATAAGCACGGGAGCAGCAATAATGGAGACGGCAATGGCAGTTCCGACTTTATCGTAATTGGCGATAAAATTATTGATACAAAGCATCAAATACATGTACAAAAGCCGGTGGGGGCATCCGTTTATCTTAACGGTGAGTATATGGGCACTTCTCCTGTCAGCTTCAGCAAAATTATCGGCTCCCATGTGATAACCTTTATCAGGGAGGGATATGAAACAATGAGCTATACCGTTGATGTTATAAATGACGGAAAGGATGCTTATTTTAAATTTGACGATCTTGTTCCTAATGCGATAGTGCCCGAAGAATAGATTTTATGCAGGCTTTTGTCGCATTAGGCCGGATCAGGTATCATTTTATAAAAAAATAAGCGTGTATGGAATATTTTGTAAAACGATTTTTAAACCTCTCTCTTTTCAAAGCTTATAACATAGGCTATAATTGTTGTAAAATTATGGAAAAGAGGGGTTTTTTATGTTACAGTACATATATGAGAATAATATAATAAACTATACCTATATGGGACTGTGCACATTAGGTTTGCTTATTCGTATTATTGTTAATCTGGTATATAAAAGATTAGTTAAGGAATCAGACATTGACAGGCTTGGTGAAACAAGGAACAAGATGCTTAACAGGGTTAAAAAGAAATTTGAGGCCTGTTATAAATTAAAGATAGGTGTTAATAATGTGGATATCTTTGTGGATAAAAGTATCTTAAAGCACCGTTTTTGTGGAATACTCTTATCCACATGGGATAATGCAGGTGGACAAGTTCTCTTTCTGAACCTTCTGCTGGTGCCGGTGGCCGCAGTTTTCGGCGCTGCATACGGATGTGGACAGGAGCAGATTATGAGGGCAGGAGCTGTGGGTATTTTATCGAGTGCCGTTTTAATCCTTGTGGATAAAAGCATAAATATCCCCTTAAAAAGAAATATGCTTCGTATAAATCTGCTGGAGTATCTTGAAAACTACTGCAAGGTGAGATTGGAAAATCCGGAATTGGCGGAGCAGTACCGTCAGGAATATGGCCAGATGACGGAGGCTTATGAGCAGGCCGGTGCGGCTGATGCCTTGTTGTATGAGGCTAAGGATGAATTAAGCCGCAGAAGACAGGCCAAGCTTAAAAAGGAAGAGGAAAAGAGACTCCTGGCAGCCAGGAAGGAAGAGGAGCTTAGAAGGGCAGAGGAGGCAAGGAAAGAGGAGGAAAGAAGAAGGCTTGAGGAAAGACGCCGTCTGGCAGCTAAGCGCAGAGAGGAAGAAAGACTCAGGCTTGAGCAGGAAAGGGCAGCCATAGAGGCCAGGCTTGCAGAAATGAAGAAAAAGGTGGAGCAGCAGCAATTTTTAAATGAGAATCAGGCAGAAGCAAAGGATAGTGAGGAAAGCGTTGCAAAGATGGATGACAAGATAGCTGCAGCAAATGTAATCGAGCATGAGGAGGTTAAGAGCGCTTCCATTGATCAGGAGGAAGCTTTGATGGCCGACAGAGCTGCTGAGGAAGAGGAGGCCGAATATGCGCAGACCGTCAAGGCACCGATTAGAGACAGGCAAATCAAGTCTGCAGCAAGAAGCAGCAAAAGCAAGTCAAGCCTGCAGGAGGACAAGCTTATTGAGGATGTCCTCAGAGAATTTTTTGCATAAGGGATAATAATCAATAAGAAACTATATTTATTAAAAGGCAATTGCTTATCCAGGTGGAATGGCGGTTGCCTCTTGTTTTTATTACGATAAATTCGTATGGTTCTATTGAACTGATTAACCTGACAGATATACCGATTTATGAGTTTTTGCCAAAAGCTCCTGTGCAATTTACTTAAAAGTTTTACTGTATAAAGCATTGAATAATTAGTATGCCTTTGTTAGAATATAAAGCTATAAAGAATTATTGGAAAAGCTTTTGCATCAAATTGGGATCCGGCACAAAGGATGGCTGCAGGATCATTTTTTGGAGGGAGATTTATATGGCAAAGAGGGTTTCATTAGATTTATCGGTTTCAAAAAAGTTTATATCATTATCAGAATTAAATATGATTAAGCCAATGGTGCTGGCCGCCGGCCAGATGCTGACTGCCGGTACGGGAGCCGGAAGTGATTATACAGGCTGGCTGGATCTTCCCGTTAATTATGATAAAGAGGAATATGAGCGTATTCTTAAGGCAGCAGCCAAAATCAGAGAGGATTCCGAGGTTCTTTTGGTGATAGGTATCGGTGGCTCATATCTAGGTGCAAGAGCAGCCATAGAATTTTTAGGCCACAGCTTTTACAATAATCTATCCAGGGATGTAAGAAAAGCACCGGAGATTTATTTTTGCGGCAATAATATGAGCAGCTATTATATCCGGCATTTGATAGATATTATAGGTGACAGGGATTTTTCCATTAATGTTATAAGCAAGTCGGGTACCACAACTGAACCTGCGATAGCTTTCAGGATTTTCAAAAAGCTCCTGTATAAAAAATACGGCAGCAGGGAGGCGGCAAAGAGAATATATGCCACAACAGACAAGGCTGCTGGAGCTTTAAAGAAGATGGCGGATGAGGAAGGATATGAAGCATTTGTTGTTCCGGACGATATAGGAGGGCGCTATTCTGTGCTTACCGCTGTAGGCCTTCTTCCTATTGCCGTAGCGGGTATAGATACAGGCAAGCTGCTGGAGGGAGCCGCCGCTATGAGGGAATATTGCCTGGGCAGCAGCTTTGAGGAAAATGATGCCCTGCAGTATGCTGCAGCCAGAAATATTTTACTGAGAAAGGGAAAGAGTATTGAGATACTGGTAAATTATGAGCCCTCCCTGCATTATCTGTCAGAATGGTGGAAGCAGCTGTTCGGTGAAAGCGAAGGCAAGGATCAGAAGGGAATATATCCCGCCAGTGTTGATTTTACCACTGATCTTCACTCCATGGGCCAGTTTATTCAGGACGGTCAAAAGTCCTTGTTTGAGACGGTTGTAAATATAGAAAAGCCAGATACGGAGCTGTTGATTGAAGAGGAAGGGGCGGATCTGGACGGCCTTAACTATCTGGCCGGAAAGAGCGTGGATTTTGTCAACAGAAATGCCATGAAGGGCACCATACTGGCTCATACTGACGGAAATGTTCCTAATCTCATTATTAATGTGCCGGAAAGAAATGAATATTATCTTGGCCAGCTATTCTACTTCTTTGAATTTGCCTGTGGCGTCAGCGGCTATGTACTGGGAGTAAATCCTTTTGATCAGCCGGGAGTGGAAAGCTACAAGGTAAATATGTTTGCGCTCCTTGGCAAACCGGGATATGAAAAAAGACGTGAGGAACTGCTTAAGAGACTATAGTACCGGACTCCGGTAATTCTTCACAGCTACGTACAGCTGTGTTAACAGTATCTTGTGTTTTATTATTAGAATCAAAAATAATCCTTTTAAATAGCATAAGATATTAAATATAGTTAATAAAGCCTCCTATGTTAGAAGTGGCAGTCTACCATAAAATAAACATAGGAGGTAGCCTATACGGATATGTATCGTATTCAAGAGTGCGTTGCAAAATAACTTTTTAGTTATATTGCGATGCGTTTTCTGCTTTCGTCTATGAATATGTTTGAATTACTTGTTCGATATTTGAAAAATGGTATTTCCCGGTATTCCAGGTGTGTATTATATACGAAAAGGGATAATAGGGATGAATGCCGGAAATTGATATCAGCACAGGCTGTATACACGGTTTTGTAACAGCTTGCGGAAAACTGAGTATAATATATTAGAACAAATATAAAGGATATTTCGCGCCGTTAGAGCTTGCTTCGGGCGGTTTTGCGGGATGGGTACATATCTAAGAAAATTCGCAACCGAATCCCTTTCACCTTATGGAGAATGCTAATGCATAACTGCCCTGATACCTTACTTTTTAAATATTCGGCTGCTTAACATAGATATGACAAACCGCCCCTTTATCCTGTGATAGAGGGGCGGCTTTGTGGTGCGCCAGGCAGGCGCAGTCTGATAAGGATATACAGGAAAAGATGATATGAGAAAGAATTTTATCCAAATAAGGCTTACATAACAGCTATATAAAGGTACATCAGCATAAAGTGGCAGAAGCTCCCTCCCATTACAAAGAGGTGAAAGATTTCATGGGAACCGAACTTTGTATGCCGGCTGTTGAAAATAGGTAGCTTCAGGGCATATATTATACCTCCTGCCGTATAAATTATGCCTCCTGCTATAAGCCAGCCAAAGGCGGCTTTAGGCAAAGCATTTATCAGCTGGGTAAAGGCTATTACACAGGTCCAGCCCATGGCTATATAAATAACTGAAGACAGCCATTTCGGGCAGTTGATATAAAAGGCTGTAACCAGATTTCCTATAAGGGCAAAGCTCCAAATTAAGATAAGCATAAATACTCCCATCCTGCCGCCAAGAGCAATCAGGCAGATCGGAGTATAGGTTCCTGCAATCAGGACATATATCATCATATGATCAAATTTCCGGAGGCGACGATGTATTTTGGGCGTTTTTCCAAAGGTATGATATAGAGTGCTGGCTGTATATAATAAAATCATGCTAATTATAAAGATGCCCAATGAGATGGTATGAATTTTGCCTGGCTGCCTTGCTGCCTTAATCAGCAGGGGTGTTGCTGCAAACGAAGCCATTAGTGTGCCTATGAAATGGGTAATAGCGCTGCCCGGATCCTTAACCTTGACGTTTTTAATTGTCATTAAATATCAACTCCTCATAATTAATACGAATTTATCTTTTCATCTTTTGGGGTATTTTATGCACAGCAAGGCACCACTCTATGTGATGTAGTTTAAAATACTACATGATGAATATATTAATACTACTATATATTGTAATTAAAGGCAAGAAAATGTCTCTGCAATGTGTAAATTCTCATGAATAAACAATTTAGCTTATTTTTCGCTCTTGAAAATTATATTAGGATGCAAAAATTGCTGGCTTAAGCGTATAAAAGACCGCATGAAAGTGACTATAGAACTAATATCAGTATGACCAAAGGTCTTATTGGCTTTTAGGAAAAAATATGCTATACTTAAAAAAGCAGTTAGATTCCTTGTTTAAGGAGGGTAATCAGATGGATCTGAGAATAGGAGACATAATAAGGCTTAAAAAGCCGCATCCCTGTGGCAGCAGTGAGTGGGAGATTTTACGGGTGGGAATGGACTTCCGCCTCAAATGCATGGGCTGCGGTCATCTGGTTATGCTGCCCAGAAAGGAAGTTGAGAAAAAAATCAGACAGGTTAAAAGGCCTGCAGGTGAAGCTAATGGAGCAGAAGAATAGAAAAATGTGCAGGAAATGTCTTCTTGAAGACTTCGCTCCTGATGAATATATCAAGAACATGAGGACCTATATAGAGGGACTTGCAGAAGAGACAAAAGCGGATGCAGCCTTGTACAGTAAAAGACTTGAAGCTTGCAGGGAATGTGAGAATCTGTATGAGGGTATGTGTAAATTATGTGGCTGCTTTGTAGAATATCGGGCGGCCTTAAGGATCAAAAGCTGCCCTGATACTGTACCAAAGTGGTAGGGCTATCAGTGATTATAGAAATAAAGGATATTAAAGTATACATGATAAGATAGAATTATTTTTAGCTGGTGATTAAGGATTTTTAAGCAGGTACTTGTATGCAACTTAATAAAAATGTATACTATGAATTAGATTTTTCTATAATAAGGGAGGGGTAATCTTGGATACGATCAAGATTAGGATTGATCAGGCTGAGGCCGGGATGGTGGTTGCATCTGATATATACAATATGAACAACCAGCTTATTGTTTCAAAAGGAACGATTTTAACTGAGAGGGCCATTACTCGTTTAAGATTTTATAATATCTATGGCTTGACGGTTTATGCCGAGAAAAGAGAACAGCCCAAAGAGGAATCATATATTGAAGCATTGCGTAATTCTGCGGATTTTAAGAAATTTAACCGTACATATGTTGATACTGTAAGTCAGGTCGAAAACAGCTTCAACAATGTTATTACAGGAGCAGAATTTGATGCGGACAAGCTTTTGGCGGAAACAGACCGGATCATTCATGAATGTCGTAATGGTGCCCACATCCTGGAAATGCTTCATGGTATCCGCAATTATGATGATATTACCTTCGTTCACTCCCTTAATGTTGCTCTTATCTGCAATATTTTCGCCGGCTGGTTGAAGCTTTCGGAGGAGGATACAAAGATACTGACGCTTGCAGGCTTGCTTCATGATATAGGTAAGATGCTGGTGCCCAAGGAAATAATTGCAAAAGCCGGCAAACTAACTAACGAGGAATATAAGATTATACAGAAGCATACGGTGAAGGGATACCAGATATTAAAGGATCAGCCTATTGACAACAGAATAAAACTGGCAGCCCTGTTGCATCATGAAAGATGTGACGGCAGCGGCTATCCGAACAAGTTTACGGCAGAGCAGATAGATGATTTTGCAAAGATAGTGGCTATAGCAGATGTATATGATGCCATGACCTCGAACCGCCGCTATCGCAACGCCATCTGCCCCTTTGATGTTGTGGAAAACTTTGAACGTGAAGGCTTATTAAAGTACGATCCGGGATATCTGTTGACCTTTATGGAGCATATAGTACAGTCCTACCTGCATAATATAGTAAGACTTAATGATGGCCGTGAAGGAGAGGTAGTATTGATTAATAAGCTGGCTTTGTCAAGACCGGTTGTAAGAATTGGAAACGGTTTTGTAGATCTGTCAAAGGAGCCGGATCTGTTGATAGAAGAGATTGTATAGGAAAGGAAGCGGCAGTAATAATAACCGTATGAATTAGCTTGTAAATATTTAAAATAGAAAAACGAAAATAAGATAAACAGAATAATATAATGCTTATAAAAACGCTCATATTATAACCCCTGGCGCAGGATGTGCCAGGGGTTTGGTAATGTCGGGGTTTATATTGATTTATGTTTTTTCGGGATTGTACCTAATGTATGTCCGGAGGTATGCTTAGCTTTGGCTATTCTTCATTCTTATGCTTATCTGCTTTTAAAAGACCACGAACCTCCACGACGGGTTCAACAAATAAAATTCCGTTGCCGGGGTTTTCAAGATTAAGCTCCTGATAAATATCGCTGACCACCTTTTCCACCAGTTCACCTGGCATAAGAATCATCACCAGCTCCTTTTCCGGTTCTATTTCAATGCCGAACAGCTTTTCAGTATATTCGGAACCGGTACCTCTGCCGTGTATGATAGTTCCGCCGGTGACACCTGACTTGCGCGCAATATCCATCACATCCTCTGCCATTCCCCGATTTACTATAACCGTAAGTTTTTTATACATATATTCTACCTCCACATCGTGCAATCTGTCCCAGGCTCCCTGCTTGTTGATTATCTGTTTAGCAGTTGCTATAGGAGTCATATAGGCTATTCCGTGACCAGGCTCGTTAAGCTGCAGCTCTCTGGAAAAATAATCAAGCAAGTCGAGTGCATCTTCTTTTTTGACAATCATACTGACTATTTGCCTTTTCTGGCTTTTGATGCCTAACCAGTGTAATGCTACATTTTTTACCGTACCCTTGCCAAGCAAAACCATGATGCCGTGTATTTTCTTTTCCTTTGCCAGATGGATAAATTTGTGGCATTGATGTTCATTCAGAATGAGTGTCATTGAAAGATAGGTATATTCTATGGTCAAATCTTTATTATCTTTATCCATGATTACCTCCATTTGATTGTATGTTTGACCGGGCAGCATTGGCTGCTTTGCGGGACTTGGCCTGATAAAGGGCACCAAGCAGTTCAATCGCCAAGATGGGCATCATAGCTACAATGGCTATCATTCCGAAGCCATCTGTCACGACATCGGCGGACGGTACCTGGGCCGCTATGCCCTGAACAAATGCAAGGGAGAAGGTAGCGGTCATAGGACCTGAGGCAACGCCTCCTGCATCAAAGGCAATACCCACAAACAGGTCAGGAACAAAGAAGGCCAGTATTACCGACAGTCCAAAGCCGGGCAGCAGATACATCCAAAGCCGGATTTCAGGAATAAGTATTCGCAGGGCCGACATAAATATGGACGTACCAACTGCTACAGACAGGAAAATTAGGACTAGCCTGCGCTTTACGCTTCCACCTGTTATATCCTCCACCTGATTGGTCAGTACATGAACTGCCGGTTCCGCCAGAACCGTGGATAAGCCCAGCAGCAAGGACAGTAGCAGAACCGGAATATTCGAATCCATTGATGCAAGCTGTACTCCCAGCCTTGCGCCAACTTCCATAAAGCCGCCGTTAACACCCAGCAAAAATACCACCAATCCAATATAGGTCAGGATCAAACCCCGGACGATATCTAAAACAATTCTTTTTTTCTGTTTGAAGAAAAATACCTGAAATATTATATATGCAATTATAATAGGAAGTAAAGTAAAAAATGAATCATATACCACTTCAAAGAAAATGGAGCCATATCTATCTAATAAAGATTTACCTGCCATATCTGCCTCCGGCAAGACGCCGTCCAGCTTATCACCTTCTATAAACAGACTGGCTATTAATACACCCAGAATTGCTCCGGTTGAAGAAATACCCACCAGGCCGAAGCTGTCGGCCTCACCCACCTTACTGTCCTTTTTCAAGGCGGATACACCGGCGGCCAGGGCCAGCATAAAGGGAACCGTAATTGCACCTGTCGTAGCGCCGGAAGCGTCAAATGCTATAGCCAGAAAATCAGGTGATGAAAACAGTGATAAAATTAATATCAAACCATAAGCGGCTGAAAAGACATATTTTAACCGGACATTCCGGAGGATACGCAGCATGCCAAGCGTCATCATAGTTCCTATTCCGATGGAAACGGCAACCACCATGAAAATGTTGTTGAATTGACCGGAGGTTATGCTGTCTACCTGCTTGGCCAGAATATGCAGATCCGGTTCGGCATAGGAAATAAAAAAACCTAAAACCAGACTGACGGTAATTATAACAGCATAGCTGTTCTTATGGGTAATTGTATCCCCGACACCATGTCCGATAGGCTCAAGCCCCTGAGCTATGCCAAACAAAAATATCGTTAGTCCGATAATTACCAGAGCAGAGCCAATGATAAAAGCGTACAGCATATTGGATTCCAGTGGACTAATTGTGAAATGTAGTATCAGTACTATAAAGGTTATCGGTAGTACCGACATCAACACTTCCTTAAGCTTTCCTGTTAACTCACTCAAATTCTCACCCCATTCAATTATGTATAATGTTCATTTGCACCTTTGCCAGCCGCTGGCACTCATTAAGCAGTTTGATATAAGCAGGTTTTTGGCCGGCTTCCGGGTATATATGACCGGGTATTAGAGGATTTTGGCTTTTTTGCCCACTGAAGGCTTTATAACAGCCGTCGGTCCATCTGTATCCTGAGTCTAACCCTATTCCGAAGCTATCAGCTGATACAGCATCACATAAAAACGTATATGTTATATCATATCATAAAAAAGAGCAGGAAGCCATATAAAGAATGCTGATAATAAGAAATTTGTCCGCAAATAATGCAAATTGATAATGCAAAAAATTTATATTTCGGAATATTTGCCTTAATAATGACAAATTAGCCATTTATATTTTAATCAGAAGCACTAAGAATAATCTGCCAAGTCTATCAGATCCGATATGCCCGTGCATACGGATTCATATATTCTGTTGGAAATTTAGCACATTTCTTTGGAATAATAGCAAGGGAGGGGGAGCAGTTGAGAAAACTTGTTAGATTAATTGCAGGACTTTTTATATTCTTATATGTATTCAATCTTGCCATCCCCATGCCTGCTGATGCTGCATCCGGCAATTATGGCGTAATACTAAATGATACAAAGGGCATTTATCATCTCTATAACAATCTGATTGTCATATCCCCTGCCGGAAATTTGATGATAAAGGCGGAAAGCCTGTGTGATAAGCTGGGGCTGAAATATACATTTAATAAGGATTCAAAAAAGCTTACCATAAAAAATCCTGTTAATGGCAAGTCGCTTATGTTTACAATAGGAAGCGATAAATTTACGTATTTTTCGTCAGATAAGGCAAAAGGCCAGATAAAAACAGCAGCCTATAAGGCTTATTATGACTCAAAAAGCAAATTCAATCTTATTCATATCCAAAGCCTTAAATATATATTGAGCTATAAATATTACAAGGATCTGAAGGGCAGCTATTATGACAAAATGGGATATAAGGCGATAGCTGTCTATAATACTAACGGATACGCTATAGACGAATTGCCAATAACCCGTCAGCTGACAGATTATCTTAATTCAATAACCTATACAAATAAGGATGAACTATTGGATGCGGTTCGAATTAATCTGATAAACAGAAATACGAAAGTAGCTCTTAATACCACTCGGGAGGTCATCGAGAGTATATCCGGCCATAAAACCATCTATAGTCTGATAAGAGAAATTGATAAGCCAAATACCGCAAAGGACGGGGATTATTTATCCCTGCATGTTATCAAATTCAGCCAGGCAATAAAGATAGAGAGCAAAGTAAGAGCTTCGGACGGTAAGGAGATCATTACTAAGGATGACCCTGCTAAAATAATTATTGATGTGGCTTATGAAAGCAGTCTGGAGCAGGAGGCTGTGGTTGATGCCGTGATAGCGAAGATTATAAAAGAGCTTAAGCTTGAAGGGGCTTCAGACTATCAGAAGGTTAAGCTGATACATGACTACATAATAAATAATTCCAGCTATGATCTTAGCATGAGGAAGTCTTCCGCTTATAATCTGCTGGTGGATAAATCGGCGGTTTGTGAAGGTTATGCTCTCGCCGCCTACCGCCTGTTTCTGGCTGCCGGACTTGAAAGCAGAATAATATCCGGATTGGGAAATAACGAGCCTCATGCCTGGAACATTGTGAAGGTGGATGGAAAATGGTATAATATTGATCTAACCTGGGATGATCCTGTCAGCAGTAGCGGAAAGCCGATTTTAAAATATGATTATTTCCTGAAGAGCGACAGTGACTTTAAGGGGCATGTTAGATATCCGGAATTTAAAACTGAAGAGTTTTATAATAAATATCAGATGGCAAAGAGCAGTTATTCTTATGACCATTAGACTTGACTTGAAAAAAATCAGATATAACCATTAGGCTTATTTATATTTGGCTATATTGAAATAGCCTTGTTTAAGCTTATATAAAAAACACACATGTGACTGAAAGTCGCCTTATGTCTGTATGACAAGGTTGACATACAGCACATGTGTGTTTGTTCATATTTATTATTCTGGGAGTGACTGCTATGCCATCATCAATAGATGTCTGCTGTTTAAATAATCAATTAATTCATCGGGATTTTTTATATTATCCTCGGAAATGAATATAGGAAGATCCTTTACTCTTTCCTTATAAAAAATGCGAAGTCCTTTTTCCGTTACACGGCCTATTTCATAGGCTGTTGTCAGGCCGACATAACCGCCCGGATTCCATACATATACATAGTCGGATTTATCAATATTGTCAAATACCTTCTGCTGTATCTCATAGGGCTTGTATGATCTGTTGTCGGATTTTAGGATTACAAAGCCATCAAGATCATCGACTATGACGGATAATTTGGGGGACAGCACCCTTATGCCGTTTTCTTCAAACATCTGTATTACCGAGCATATATCGTCGTAGTACTTTCTGAAGCTTCCTATAATCGTTATGTTCATATTTACCTCCCAAGATACAAACCAATCTCTATCGGTAGTAGCTTAAACAATTCATTTTTCGGCTTTTTCATTGCGATTATTCTTTTGTCATTGGCAATGGCATAACCTATGTCAAAGAGGGTTTCTTCACCTATATAGCCATCGTCGTTTTCGTTGCAGATTATTAAAGTGTCACACATTTTGATAGCATTCATATGGTAGTATTCGTACATGATGTCCCGCTTATTCATTGGAGCGTCGTCCAGATTGGGACTTAAAACATTGATGTCATTTTTCCTGAAGAAGCTTATCAGCTCCTGAATTACGCCGGCATTTCTGCGGAGGCTTCCACTAATTACAACATTTGAAAAGTTTTTGTAAAAAAGGCCGTTTAAAATGCTGTAATCCGACGGAATAATGGTTTTTACCCCCAGACAGTCAAACAGGGCGATCGCTATCAGGGTGCAGGCCTTCATCCCATAAGCCCAGCCGCCACTGAACATCCTGTTGTTGACAAAACGCTTTTCCAGATCCTCCAGAGAAAAGCGGAAAAGCCGGTTAATGCTCTGATATTTGAAGCTTGAGCTGGATATCTGATATATATGATCCTTGTCCCTGAATATGCGGTTTTTTGCCAGGTCATAACGAAATTCATTCAGGAAGCTTATTTCGCCGCCAAGATAAACAGCCACATCGGAGAAGCTCTTGTCAATTTTTTGATTTGAGCATTCAATGGCCCTGATTATTTCTTCCTTTATATAATTAATATATTCGATTGTTTCCTTGCGGCTAAACTCATATTGAATTTTTGGCAGCTTTTTCATTAATGTAGAGGTTCCTATGGAGTTTATGTGAATGGTTTGTATATCATTTCCGGGAGAGAGCTGATGGATATCTATTGTGCAGGTATTGATGCTTATTATGTAGCGGTTCCTGTCGTTGAATTCCGGCAGCAGATTTTGAATATACAGCTTTTCCAGAGCCTCCGACAGAACAAAGAAATAGAGGCCGGTTTCGTAATAAATCCTGCTTTTGATTTCAAAAAGCTGCTTTTGGGGCAGGGTACGAAACTTGCTGCAGGCATATATGCACATTTCCTCGGTTTTAAAATGTCCGGGGTCCCTCTGCCATGCCTTTATAATATTGATTAATGCATTAATGTATTTGTCCGACAGGTAGTTCTTATTGATCAGCTCATCAGCATCCTCTTCGGACAAGGTATAGGTATTGAGTTTTTCCATGGACTTGCCTTCGCGGAAAACCACCCGGCGTATCGTTTTTGTGCCAACATAGATGATGCATTTTAGCTTTACTGTCTCCATAAGCTCACCCTATACTTTGGCTGAATCATATAAATCTGCCAGAAAGGTCTTAATCTGCTCCTGCAAAATGGTAACATTTGATTTAGCCGATATTATATCTCCACAGGCAATATCGTCATGAATTTTATCAATCAGCTGGGAGTATTTAAATATAATCCTGCTCATATATGAGTTTTCTCTCTGTATATTGATTATGTCATTATCACGGTTTGTATTACATTCAAGTGCTCTTTTTATATCATGAAGGAGATTAAGCATCTCGGTCTGGCTATGTATAATCCTGTCGTACTTATTATCCCTAAGCAATAACAATATTTCATCAAGATTTGTGCTAATCTGCTGGTTTATACTGTTTATACCGTCAGTTTGCTTTTCCTTGGACTGACCGTATTTTTGCAGCAGCTTTTCATATTCTTTTCCGTTTTTCCATCTGGCCATTATACGTTCCCGAACGGTTGCTTCCTTGTCCTTCTCTTCACAGAGCTCATAAATACCCATAAAGATTCTTCTATAGCCGTCTTCATTCAGTCCACAGTTTTGATACTGCTGCAGAGGGGTCTCGGCCAAAGCGCTTTGGTCAACATTGATTCGCAGAACCATAACCCTGCACTTTTGCTCGTCTTTGGCTATGGCTCCAGCTTCATAATATATCCAGGGGGAATATCTGCTCTCATCCGTTATAAAGAAAATGCCGTAATTAGTGATACTCAGTCTTCTGTTAATTTCATAAAATGCTTTTTCTCCGGGTTTAATATCCTCTGATGACAGGAACACGTTTACACGTGAGCCGAATATAAACTCCAGGTCAGCTTTAAATTGCTCTGCTATTTCCTTAGCCAGCCTTTTGGACCAGCTTAAAAATATATTGGTTGACTTATGCTCCATATAATCCGCTCCCTTTATGCTATATTTTTATTATAGCAAGCCTTCCATATTATGTAAATAATACAGGGAAAAATTAGGACAAAAAACCCTTGCACTTCTGACATGGTTAAAGGTTGTTTACCAGATTCCATATCAAAAGGTAAGGGTATTCAGGTTCATGTATGAGTTTATGAGATTAATCAAAAATCAGGCTATATCTAAAATCAGCTTATATCAATAATTTTAAGGCTTATGCAAGCGCCTGTTACGGTACCGCGCTGGCCTCAGGTTCTGCAACAGACTTTTCGGTTATACAAACCAGAGCACTTTCAAGGCGGTGATCCTTAATGCTTTGAACCTTAATCAACAGGCCGTATTCCTCAATTTCAGGAGTGGCACCGTCATCAGGTATGTTACCCAGAATGCCGAATACAAAGCCTCCGAAGGTATCGTAATCCTCTTCGGGAAGAGCAACGCCCAGCTGCTTGGTAACCTCATCAAGAGGAGCCGAGCCCATCACCAGCCAGGTGTTGGAATCAATCCTTTGGATTTCAGGCTGCTCAACAGGCGCAGTATGATCATCCTCCAGATCGCCAACCAGCTGCTCCAGAAGATCGTTCATTGTGATAATTCCGCTCATGCCGCCATATTCATCCAGTACCACTGCAAAATGGTTTCGCCTGGACTTCATATTTCTGAACAATACATCCGCCTTTACAGATTCGGGAACGAAATATGCCGGCATTACAGCATTCTTCATAACACTCTCCCTGGATTTGTCCTTAAGACGGAAGTAATCCTTGGTGTATAATACACCTATGATATTGTCGGGGCTTTCCGAGCAGATAGGGTAGACTGAATGCTTGCTTTCATTGATGGTATTTTCCCATTGCTCATCTGTCTCTTCAGCCCATAACAGCGAAACCTCGGTTCTGTGGGTCATTATCTCTCCGGCCGTTATGTCATCGAACTCAAATATGTTCTGAATCATATCCTTTTCATCCGGATCGATAGTTCCCTTTTCGCTTCCGGCATCAATCATCATACGGATTTCTTCCTCAGTATTGTTGTTATCCTCATCCTCCGGATTAATTCTAAGTAATTTTAAGAGACCGTTTGCCGATACTGTCAATAACCAGACTATAGGTGCAAAAAGCTTGGATACTACAAAAATCAATGATGACATGCCCAGTGCAAGTGATTCTGATTTTTTCATGCCAATACGCTTAGGTACCAGCTCACCCAGAACAACAGTAAAATAAGTGAGTATCAGGGTAATTAAAATAACTGATATGGTATCCAGCACCTTAACAGGAAGGGTGATACCGATATTTATAAAAACCTGTACCAGCCTGTCGGAAAAGTTCTCAGCCGCAAAAGCACTTCCGAGAAGGTTTACCAAGGTTATACCTATTTGTATTGTTGCTAAAAAGCGTGCTGGCTGGGCGGTCAGCTTTGAGAGCCTTATTGCTCTTTTATTTCCGCTGGCTGCAAGCTTGGCAAGCTTGTTATCGTTCATGGTTACTGTTGCAATCTCGGCACATGCAAAAATCGCATTTAAAAGAATAAGGAAAACCTGTAGCAAAATTTGGCCCAATAAAGGCTCACTGTCCAAAAAAATAACCTCCTTCAATAGTAAACCAACCCGGAAAAAAATTAGTGTCCGTCAAAGCTGTATGGTTTGGTTTATATAAAATAATACTGTAATAATTTTATTAGTTTATTATGTTGACTAATTTCAGATCACTTAAAAAATTGCAGCACAAAAAGGACAATTTACATTGTCCTCCGTAAAAATCCTCTATTAATAAATATAGTAGTCAGAATTCTACTTCGTTCATAAGGATTGGGAGAATCGTCCAAATCACACACCTGTCCTTTCATATTGCATTATAGCAAATAATAAAATTATCGTCAAGCATGTGATCTCGCTATATTCTGTAAGTGTTCTACAAGTAAATTTCAGGATAAAAGATCTTCCTTTTGTTATGATAAAGCCAGGAATATTCCACTATTCATTTAAAAATACATCCAATTTTCTGTTTGATTCCTTTATAAAATCATCAAGCTCCATATTCCCTTTTAAGTATTCGTTAAAATTATCGGTGTATAATTCACCAGGCATGGTAAACTGAATGTCTCCATTTGAATAAATGCTGTACAAATCATCCATAACTACTGTTTGCGGATAAAGGCTTCTGTCCTTGAATATCATGAGTTCCTTCCGCAACAGAAGGTATTCGCAATACGCACTGATATAGCCAAGCGTTTCCTTAAGATTTTTTGACTCAGGATTTACACAGAAGAAAAAGCAATTGGTTATGTTTGATTTATTATCCGTTATAGTAGGTAATGCGCAGGCTCTGACAGTGCTTCTGTCGGCAACGCTATATTGATAGGTATGGTCTTTGTTTTGAAGCAGGGCAAAGTCATTATTAATGTTTGATGAAAATTCTGCAAATAATGAAGAATTACCTCTTGCCCAAAATTCCGAAAATGTAAGAGTATTTTTTATGTCATCGGCCAGCTTTCTGAAGCTGTCGCTGTCAAAATCCTTTGTAACTCTTAAATATTGCTTAAAGAGATTGTCAATGATGCCTCTCCAGTCATAGCAGTATAATTGACTTAATTTTCATCCTGATCAAGCTTTCTTAAAGTGGCAAAGAAAGTCTTAATATCAATGGAATCACTTAATTTTATGCTGTATTCTTTGCATGTTTTTTCGTTGTAAAAGATAACAGGAATATCAACAGAAATTGGCAACATCCATATATCACCATCTGAATTGGTGGCGGCATCCCTTATATATGAGAAGCAAGCATCTAAATATTTCTGAACCCCCTCTACCTCATTAAGAGGATAGAAAGCTCCCTTATTTTTAATGTTTTCTGAAATAGACTGGGCGGAATTAACAAAGTATATATCATAATTTTTGTCCTGGGAAAGCATGGCTAATGCCATTTCATCATCGGATAGAAATTGCTGCTCAATCGTGTATCCACAACCAAATGGAAGGTAAAAATCATAAAAATTGTTGCTTAGCATTGTTATTTTTTTATTATCATACATATAAGATTCAATTTTTAATCTGATAATTTTGGTAGTGTTAAAGTCTGTGATAAAGATATATCCGTTAAAGCATAACAAATGCGCACCGCCCTTGAGATTAGGTACCAGGTCGGTCTCACCCTTGGATGGCTCAACAGATGCTGCTGTCAAAATAAATGTATTGTCACTGAATTTTTGATAAACAAAGTCATTTTCTTCGTTAAATACTGCAAATTTTAATTGCAAATCAATCTTATGGAAGGTTTTATTCTCAAAGCTGCCATCCTTTGTATTATATTCAACAAAATAGTAACCGCCTTAAGCTACTAACCTGAAATCATTATTATTTTTTAAGATTGTGTAACATATATAACACATAAAGCTAATTTCATAGAATGCTAATCATGATATTACAAGTTACTCCAATCCATGTGTGAGAACTCGTGGTTTGATTTCGTAGTATTCTGAAACATTCTTAGTTATGATTACATGCGGTTTGAACTGGGATTGCAAAACAATTAATAATTACTGCTACTATAGCGAATATTACAGTAATCTTTTTTATGATTTTTTCATAAAAATTATCCACTGCAATTATTAGATATGCAAATAACAATTTCTAAATTTCTATTGGTATACTTTGTTGTTGCTTATTATTACATACTTTAAGAAATTTGTAAGTACATCATAAACCACAAAGTACTTGATATTTACATAAAAGGAAAATTATGAGTATATTATAATAATTATTGCACAATATAGTCAATGATTGTTTGCTTATATTCCATAATGACATATCGTAGTCATCATAATTTATTATAATTTACTTCTAGTGTAATACATTATATATTGGATTACAAAAGCTAAAAGAGTCTTGACGAGACTCAATTACAGTGTTATAGTTGTTGTAGAACAGATGATGTATGTATAACAAAGTAGCAAGCACAAGAGTAAAAGCATCAATATGCAACTACTTATAATATCAAGCGAGGAGGAAGGAATATGAACATAAGCAAGTTTACCCAAAACTCCATGCAGGCTGTGCAAAACAGCCAGAGTCTGGCATATGAATATGGCCATCCGGAGATTGATATAGAGCATTTGCTGTACAGCCTCATTAGTCTGGAGGACAGCCTGATAAGAAAGCTGCTGGAAAAGATGCAGATTAACATACCTATTTTTGAAACCCAGATCAAAGGGCTGCTGAACAAACGCCCCAAGGTGTCCGGCGGGCAGGTCTATGTAAGCAGTGATTTGAACCGGGTACTTATTTATGCTGAAAATGAAGCGAAGCAGATGGGGGATTCATATGTATCCGTTGAGCATCTGTTTCTTAGCATGCTCAAATATCCCAATAAGGCAGTTAAAAAGCTCTTTGATGATTTCAGGATAAGCAGGGAGGAATTCCTGAAGGCTCTGCAATCTGTCAGGGGCAATCAGAGGGTAACCAGCGACAATCCTGAGGCGACCTATGATACCCTTGAAAAATACGGCTATGATTTGGTGGAGAGGGCCAGGCAGCAAAGGCTTGACCCGGTAATCGGCCGTGACAGCGAGATAAGAAATGTTATCAGAATCCTTTCAAGAAAAACCAAGAATAATCCTGTGCTTATAGGTGAGCCTGGCGTAGGCAAGACCGCCGTAGTGGAGGGCCTGGCCCAGCGTATCGTAAGAGGTGATGTTCCTGCGTCCCTTAAGGATAAAAGGCTGTTCGCCCTTGATATGGGAGCCTTGCTGGCGGGCGCAAAGTACCGTGGTGAATTTGAGGAAAGGCTTAAGGCTGTCCTTGAGGAGATTAGAAAAAGCGAGGGACAGATAATTCTGTTTATAGATGAGCTTCATACTATAGTTGGAGCCGGCAAGGCTGAGGGAGCCATAGATGCCGGCAATATGCTTAAGCCGATGCTGGCCAGAGGCGAGTTGCACTGCATTGGAGCCACCACACTTAACGAATACAGACAGTATGTCGAAAAGGATGCTGCCCTGGAAAGGCGCTTCCAGCCGGTTATGGTGGATGAGCCTACCGTGGAGGAAACCATATCTATACTTCGTGGGCTTAAGGAACGCTATGAGGTCTTCCACGGAGTGAAGATTACGGATGCTGCCCTGGTAAGCGCAGCAACCCTGTCCAACAGGTATATATCGGATCGTTTTCTTCCGGATAAGGCTATCGACCTGGTGGATGAGGCCTGCGCCCTTATCAAGACGGAGCTTGATTCCATGCCCACAGAGCTGGATGATATGCAAAGAAGGATCATGCAGATGGAGATAGAGGAAGCTGCTCTTAAGAAGGAAAATGACAGGCTCAGTATGGAAAGGCTAAACGTCCTTCAGCAGGAGCTGGCGGAGCTACGTGATAGATTCTCATCAGCAAAGGCAAAATGGGACAGCGAAAAGGCTGCTGTGGAGAGGATGCACAAGCTGAGGGAAGCCATAGAAAGCCTTAACAATGAGATAGAGATTGCTGAAAGAAACTATGATCTTGATAAGGCGGCGGAGCTGAAATACGGAAGGCTGCCTCAGCTGCAAAAGGAGCTGGCACAGGAGGAGGAAAGGATTAGAAAAGAGGGAACCAGTCTGGTGCATGAAAATGTTACCGAGGAAGAAATTGCGAAAATTGTATCCCGCTGGACGGGAATTCCGGTAACCAGGCTTACTGAGAGCGAGCGCAGCAAGGCTTTGCATCTTAATGAGGAGCTTCATAAGAGGGTGGTTGCCCAGGATGAAGCCGTACAAAAGGTGGCGGATGCCATTTTGCGCTCCAAAGCCGGCATAAAGGATCCGTCCAAGCCTATTGGCTCCTTCCTCTTTTTGGGCCCTACCGGTGTGGGCAAGACCGAGCTTGCCAAGGCGTTGGCGGAAAGCCTCTTTGATAACGAGCGTAATATGGTTCGCATAGATATGAGTGAATACATGGAGAAGCACTCTGTGGCAAGGCTTATTGGCGCACCTCCCGGATATGTGGGCTATGAGGAGGGCGGCCAGCTGACAGAGGCCATCAGGCGCAAGCCCTATGCGGTTATACTTTTTGACGAAGTGGAAAAGGCCCATCCTGAGGTCTTCAATGTTCTATTGCAGGTACTGGATGATGGCCGGATAACAGATTCGCAGGGCCGGACGGTTGACTTTAAAAACACTATTATAATCCTGACATCCAATATAGGCTCAAGATATCTGCTGGAGGGCATTGATGAATTCGGCGATATCACCGAACAATGTGAAGCCCAGGTAATGAGCGAGCTGCGGGCCGCCTTCAGACCTGAATTCCTGAACCGGCTGGATGAAATTATAATGTTTAAGCCCTTAACCCAGGAGAATATAAACGACATCCTGGAGCTGATGATAAAGGATCTCAACAGAAGGCTTGCCGACAAGGAAATCAAGATAGAGCTGACTCCTGCGGCAAAGGAATATGTGGTCGCCAGAGCCTACGACCCGGTATATGGGGCAAGGCCTTTGAGGCGCTTCCTTCAAAAGAATGTTGAAACCTTAAGCGCAAGGCTGATCCTCAGCGATCAGCTGGGACCGGATTCAACAATAGTAATAGATGAGATTGACGGAGATTTGATGGCTAGGGTAAAAAGCTGATGAGAAAAGAGAACTGAGCAGCTAGGGTATTTACTGTCAGCAGTAATACCTGGGCTGCTTCTTTGGTGCACCCGGCGGGCACACGTGCAGTTGACAGGCTTTTTATGCAGGAAACGCAACAGCTTTTGCCGCTTAGCCCGAATTATTTAAATTCCTTTGTCATAGAATTTATAATAAAATGAATATCATATGGAGGTTGTAATGAGGAGGCTAAGAATAATTATTCTGCTTCTTGCAATAATTGCAACTGCAGCGACAATGATGGCATGCAAAAAAGAGGATGAGATTAAAAAAATCAGGGATTTGGATTTTACGGTTGTGGAGGATGCCGACCTGCCGGGTGAGCTTAAGGAGTTAATTGAGGAAAAGAAGGCAGAGCCATTCAAGATTTCCTATTCCAACAAGGATAATCTATACATAGCAGTGGGCTACGGAAAGCAAAACAGCGGAGGATACAGCATATCTGTTGATGAGCTCTATCTGACCAATAACGCCATATATATAGATACAAATCTAATCGGCCCTTCCTCAGATGATGTGGTATCCCAGGGTGTAACCTATCCCTATGTGGTTGTAAAGCTTGAGTATATTGATAAAAGGGTGGTTTTTGAATAGATATAGAGCATGTGTATAACAAAATATAGTTATTTATGCCTATATCATACCAATATATAGTATATTTTTAAATTATTTTTACATTATGCATATTAAGAATTAATCGGGTTATAATATTTTTGTGCATAATTATAGTTAAAAAATTGTACGAAAGCTGCACATGTGAAAAAAATTCCATAAAAACTACTAAATTTTCTATGGGATTTATGTGCAAATTTTTCTGGATAAAGGCTCTCCCCATATATAATTGTCTGAAAATTCATTGACCAGATTAGCATTTTATGCTATAATACATATGATGCATATAATTTGTGGTCAAGAAATAAGTTGGTGTCTTAACCTTTATGGAAGTCCCGCCAGGTAAAGGTTAAAAGCACGGTAAGGAGATAATCATGATGAAGCAAAACAGTGTTAACAATGTACGGATTGCTGTAGCAAACCAAATGGGGAAAAGGGTTAAAATCCGTGTTAACAGGGGAAGGCATAAGGTAGATGTATCTGAAGGAATAATCTCCAAGATATATCCGAACATCTTTTTAGTTGAGATTCCAGGCTCAAAGGATATGCCGGCCAGAGTTGCATCCTACAGTTACACCGATTTATTGACTAAAGACGTTGAGCTTATTTTATGCAATTAGCAGCTGACAATATAGTTTACTTGCGTGGCTAAAACCGGACTGGGTTTTAGCTTTTTTGCGTTTTGGATTTGCTATGCAAAAGCCTTAAAAAATAAAACAAGGACTCATAAAACTCATATTCCCTGAATATGATATGACAGAGGCATCCGTCATATGTCCAATTTTAAGGAGGGATTTGAGTGGAGTTAATAAAAAAGAATATTCATATGAATAAATTAAGATGTAAGAGCAATCTGCAGCTTATATTAGATGATGATTTTAATGTTTCCGACAGCAAGCCTGATATCGACTATGTAATAACCAGTCAGGGAGAAGTAAGGATTAATGAAATCAGGGCTATGAACGGAAAGCTGATGGTAAAGGGAGCCCTTGCCTTTAATGTGCTGTATCTGTCTGAACAGGAGCCAAAGCCGGTACATAATTTAAGTGGAGAGATCCCCTTTGATGAAGTCATCAATATGGATGTCAACTGCTCGGATGATGAACCTATTGTAAGGTGGGAGCTTGAGGATCTGAGTGCCGGACTGATTAATTCCAGAAAGCTGAGTGTGAAGGCAATAGTCGGCTTATATGTAACAGTTGAGGATCTGTATGATGAGGAGACCGCCGTTGGGGTGGAGGGGCCGGAGGATGTTCAGTGCATACATAAAAAAATCGAGGTAACAAATGTAGTAATTAATAAAAAGGACACCTTCCGCATAAAGGATGAGATTGTTCTTCCGGCTAACAAAGGCAATATCTCATCTCTCCTTTTTTCCGATATAAGCTTAAGCAATGTCGAAGTCAGGCTTATGGATGACAAATTCAGCGTCAAGGGCGAAATTCCGGTATTTATCCTTTATACCAGCAATGATGAGGAAAATCCTATTGAGTATTATGAAACGGAATTGCCCTTCTCGGGAACTGTGGATTGCAACGGCTGCACAGAAGATATGATAGAGGATATCAGCTTTAATATTCTAAGTAAGAATCTTGAAATAAAGCCTGATGTTGATGGCGAGGAAAGGGTTCTTGATCTGGAGATTATTCTTGAGATGGGAATAAAAGTATATGACGTTGATGAGCCTGAGATTTTGTATGATGCCTATTGCACCACAAAGGAGCTCAAGCCTGTTATCCGCAATGCCAGCTATGAGAATCTGGTTATAAAAAATAACAGCAAATACCGTATTGCAGACCGTGTTAGAATCGAAAGCGATCAGCCGAAGCTACTTCAAATTTGCCATGCAAAAGGGGATATAAAGCTTGATGAGATCACAATCGAAAGCAACGGGCTTTTGGTAGACGGTGTCATTGAGCTGGATATTCTGTACATATCTGAGGATGACCACAGACCGCTCAACTCCCTGAGGGCAGTCATACCCTTCTCTCAGCTGATAGAGCTTAAGGGAATGAAGCCGGACAGCAATTATGAGATTAAGCCATCAATTGATCAGCTGAGCGTTATGATGCTTGATAGTGAAGAAATTGAGGCCAAGGCGACAATTAATCTCAATACCATAGTGTTTGATCTGATTACTGAGCCGATTATATCGGATATTGAGGTATCCGAGCTTGATATGAACAAGATCAGATCAATGCCCGGCATTATCGGATATGTGGTTAAAAAGGGCGACAGCTTGTGGAACATTGCTAAGAGTTATTACACTACTGTTAATGATTTAATAGCTATAAACAATCTTGAGGATGATAAAATCAGGGAAGGCGAGAAGCTTATAATCCTGAAAAAGGTTGAGGTAGCAAGATAAGCATCTAAAAGAAGGCTGGTGAGGCTAACAAGGAAAGTCAATCGGGAGATGCCGTATAGAGCATCTCCCTTTTTCGTAACAGGATATTTGTCGGTTTTACATATACGATATAAAGCCGCCTTATACAGCAGCTGATGGAGTCCATACCGGGAAAAAGGTACTATAAAATTTTCATAAATTGCTAATTTATATGAAAATTATACCGAAATATATTATGCAAGGTTTAATACAGGCGGACGAGCGTTTGCCAGGGAAGGCAAGGCCTGTCGCCCATAAAAAGGACCGTGCATAAAAATAAAATGTCAAGGAGGACTGATCATGAGTGTAAATGGAGTTAGCAGCAGTTATGGTTATTCAAATGTAAAGGATGTCACGGCGACAAAAAGTGGCAGGGGCGAGCGCAAGGCTGATGTGGCCGTTGCCAATGATACTGCTGTGGTTTATGAGAAAAGCAGCGAAGGCGACGGTAAGAAGGTCTATGTCAGGGATGAGGCAACAGTACAGCGGATGAAGGCGGATCTTGAGAGGCGCACCCAGAGCCTTAAGGAGCTTGTGGAAAGGATGCTGCTTAAGCAGGGCAAGGTCTATACTGAAGAAACCAATATCTTTGCCCTGATTCGGGAGGGCAAGCTGGAGGTGGACCCTGAAACCAGCCTACAGGCGCAAAAGGATATCGCAGATGATGGCTACTGGGGAGTTGAGCAGACCTCTAACAGGCTTGTGTCATTTGCAATTGCCTTAAGCGGTGGTGATCCTTCAAAGGCTGTTCTAATGATTGAAGCAGTTAAGAAGGGCTTTGAGGAGGCTGAAAGAATCTGGGGAGGCAAGCTCCCTGAGATTTCATACAAAACCCTCGATGCGGTTATCAAGAAGCTTGAAGCCTGGCGTGATGGATTAAGTGAAGACTCGGAGGATAATGATACAAAAGTAGATGAATAGTCAGGCGGCGTGCTGAAAGCAAATAAGTAATCATAGCGAATTGAAATGGTAAAAAATAATATTTCCCGGAAAATCCTGATTATGAACCAAGCCATCATATATGCTCCGTTAACTTATCGGAGCCGGTCCATATCGGATATTTCCGGGGTTTTTTATGATTAACGAACAATTTTAACTCCAGATTTTTAATTCTGAGCTTGGTAAAGAACAGGCCCATTGATCAGGGCTGATATGGCCTTGTTAAAAACACCTGCTCTGCATGCTTGTAATTGTCTGAAAAATAAGCATAGGCCTGCTCCGCCCGGCTTTTATTGCGGAATATACCGAAAACGGTTGGTCCGCTTCCGCTCATCAGGGAGTTCATAGCCCCGACCTTTATCATATCCTTTTTTATATCATCAATTACCGGATGCATCCGTATTGTCACGGATTCCAGCAGATTGGCCATCTTTGCGGTCAGTGCATCCAAATCGGCAGAAACAAGCGCCTCCTTCATTCCCTCGATATCCGGATGGATGGTGGTGGAATCAAGCCTCAGACTTTCATAAACCTGTCTGGTAGATACGCTGATATCCGGCTTCACCAACAGAATGTGGCAGTCGGGTATGGGAGGAAGGGGAGTCAGCCTCTCGCCAATACCTTCGGAAAGGGCTGTGCCCAATAGAATACAGTAGGGGACATCCGCGCCGATTTTTACTCCCAGCTGCATTAGCTCAGCATCCGACATACCTGCCTGAAACAGCTGATTTAATCCCTTTAAGGCTGCGGCGGCATCGGAGCTTCCGCCTGCCAGTCCGGCGGCAACAGGGATTTTTTTATTCAAATTTATTTCCAGACCGCATTTTATAGAATTTGCTTCCATGAATAAGGCAGCAGCCTTATACACAAGATTTCTTCTGTCATTGGGCAGATATACCAGATTTGACTTAAGGCTAATATTCTCCTTGTCAGTTATCTTTATAGTCAAATCATCATGCAGGCTCAGCGACTGCATTATCATACATACATCATGATAGCCGTCACTGCGTCTGCGCAGAACATCAAGGCCAATGTTTATTTTAGCATGAGCTTTTACGCTGATGGATTTCATCTTAATCCTCCGTAGTACCAGTGTATAAAGTATTTTAGCACACTGCTCCGGGGATTACAAATAGTAAAGTCAGGTGGGCGGCCTGACTTAAGGATAAGGTTAATTTTTATCAAATAAATCCTTGAAAAACTCCAGCAGCTTGAATTTGATCTTCACCGGCATCTTTTTGGTCTTAAGAGCTTCATAATCCTCCTCCGCCAGCAGATATTTGAGCTTTTGGCCTGAGTCTTCATCTATAATACTGCAGGTTTCGTCCACGAAGCACAGGGGCGGGAAGACAACGCACCACCAGTTTTTGCCCTTTGCCTCGCCAATCTCTACCCGCAGAGCCTCATATTTGCCCGGAGGGAAGGCATATTCCCCATATAGCCTGAGAGGGAAATAGCATTCCGTAAGTGATACCTTGACAGGATAGGAAAAGCCCTGAGCCATAATGGTATCCCTGGCCAGCTGTGTGATATCCTCCTGCAGGTTGGATATGATTTTTCTGGCATCCGCAATGGAAGCAGCATCCTTTAGATAAGGCGAAAGCCTATCCACCAGCACACTTTTTACCGCCAGCTTTAAGGCCTGATCATTGTCGCTGTCACTGTTGGCTATGACATGGAAGCGGATTATTTGATCAGCTATCTGCTGCTGTCTTTGCCGATTTTGTACATTTGCCCTGATTATAAGGCTGGGTATGAACAGCAGCAAAAGAATTATAAGTAAGAGGCCCATCCGGCAACTGCCTCTAAAATGATTATGCTTGATGTTCAGGCCGATTCGATTGAATGCTTGTTGCCTTCCTAATCTAATTCCGGGAAGGATTCTGATATGTAAACGGCTTCTTTCCTTTCTCATATAAACCTCCGCATTATTGTTCTGGCATCTGTTTTTTGGGTGATTGCTTCCTTCCCCTAAAGTCTTGCCATAATATAAAAGGATATACATGGCCGGATAAATTTTAGCTGACTTCATTAGGCTGCAGCAGGTAAGCTTAAAAGAAGCGAAAGAAAATGTATGGCTTTATAAAATATGCAGAAAAGACTGATAAAGGATTGGCGGGAAGAAGCCTCAGGCCGGCGGGCGCTGCAGCCGGATATTGTACTTTAGAATAAATAATAGTAAAATAAACTGGACGATTAAGAGAAGTATAATATTAAATAAATGAGATGTTTAATGTTAATAAAAAATGAAGAGAATTGGCTGTAGTTATCAGGATTAAAGTATCCGGGATTACTAATATCAGAATATTGGAGATTGTTAAAATGACGGAAAGGGTTTTTGTAACTATAAGAGGTCTGCAGACCGGCAGCGAAGATAAGCCCATAGAGGCTAAGTTTCAGGGAAGATATGGCCTGATTAACGGAAAGCATTGCATAAGCTATGAAGAAAGGCCTGCAGACAGCGGGCTTGTCACTAAAAATATCATAAAAGCTTCAGGTGATCAGGTGATCATTATCAAAAAAAATGGGGTTGAGAGCAGGCTGGTATTTGATCAAAACAGGATAACCAGCACAGACTATCACACCCCATATGGAAGTATAAGCCTGTCAATCAGGACCAAATCAATTTCAATCAAGGACAGTCAGGACCTGATTGAAATAAATCTGGAATACAGTCTGTTATACGACAATTCGCAGCTATCGGACAACTCGGTAAATATAAAGATTACTCCGGCAAAGTAAGCAGCCGGATAAAAAACTAAGTCTACCGGTTTATTCGGCAGCAGAGGAGTCACCCTCCTTCGGTGAGAGTATTCCTTCATCATCTATTTCTATATCAAATGATATTTTCTTAATAAAATTAAAATACTTATCCCTTTCCTTATTATCTGTTATCAGGTAGGTATAGTTATTCTTGGCCATTACGGGAATAAGCTGCGGCCTTATACTGCCGTCACTGTCTATTTGGAGCTTCAGCAGGGCGGATTCTACGGTTGCCCGACTGAACCAGAAATTGCTGAGGCTGTATGCAATCAGTTTTCCCTTGTAAAATTCAAAACCCTGCATTACATGCGGATGACAGCCGATAACTGCGTCGGCGCCGGCGTCTATATAGGCCTGCGCAAGGCTTCTTTGGTATTTTTCAGGATAATTCGTGCGTTCAACTCCCCAGTGGACATAGACTATAACATAATCGCTTTCAGCCTTGGCCTGTCTGATTACTTCGCAAATTAAGGCGGGGTCGTAGGTACCCACCATTCCGGGGCGGTCCTCTGTGGCATACCAGCTGCCGGCAAATATGACTCTTGATGCGGCCACGTAAGCTATTCTTTTACCGTTAATGGTATAATATATAGGAGCCTTTGCCCGCTCTAAATCTTTTCCTGCTCCGACGTAATCAATACCTGCCTCATCCAGGGTGCTGAAGGTATCCAGAAGGGCATCCCGTCCGTAATCCAGCGCGTGATTGTTGGCCAGGGATACGATATCGACACCCATTTCCTTAAGGATTTCAACCCTGGCGGGATTGGCCCTGAAGGTATAAGATTTATTGGGGGTTTTTTCACCGCGGGTACTGAAGGCAAACTCATTATTAAGCATCATGATGTCGGCATCCCGCATCTCCTTCAAAAGATCCTCCGACAGACATTTACTGATATCCTTTTTTTCAGAATCATATTTTTTTACCGGAGTTGAGTTATCATCAAGATTAACATCACCTGCAAAGGCAAGCACTAACGACCCCGCAGCAGGCTGCTCCTCCTCCGGTATGGGCGTGACAGAGGCATTATCATTTTCTTTTGTACCGCTGCCTTCTGCATCCGTACCATCAGCTGTGCCCTTTGCAGGCGCCTCCTGCTTTGTTTCATTACCGTTTCCTGTAATATTTCCGTCTCCCGTAGCATTGCTGTCGTCGCTGTCATTGCCAGCCTCATAGCCTGCCGGAATGCTATCGTCCCTGGCTGTCATATTGTCAGTCTGATTTTCGGTCTGAGCCTGTTTGTTTTTTAAATCCATCCTCGTTTGAATGTCAAATGCAAATGCTATCAGGCCTGCCATTACACATACAGATAATATACATATTATTATCAGTAATATCCTGTTCTTCTTTCGCATATTATATCCCCCTGATAAATGCTTTCATAAGCCTTTGTGTCTAATCGAACATGAGAAAATTCAATGCTTCAAAAATCTAAAAATCCTCTTGCCTTATAGATTAATTATGCCTGTAAGGAAAGAGGATTATTAATGTCTATTTTTTACTTTTCTTTTTTTAATGAGCCGGTAATCCGTTTGAAGAAGCCTTCCTTCTTTTTCTTCTGCTCAAGATTGCCTCTCAGCCCCTTGACATCCATTATATATATTCCGCTGATAACAGCCTTTACTTCCTTCTTAACAGGTATAAGGTCAAATACCTTTGCATCACATACAAGTGATAATACTCTGGGACCGATTTTGGCCTTTACAATAGGAACCTTGGAGCCCCGCAGATACTTTGGTGTCTGATCCACTACTATTTTAGGAAGTCCTGCATCCTTCATCTTCATCTTCTTTTTATCAATAACCAGAATGGAAACCGTCTGGGCAGATGCCTGCATCTGTGATTGTGCTTCTTCCTGTTTCTTTTGCAGCTTTTTTCCCAAGAAGTACAAGGCTACAAATACGCCAATCACTACAATTAGGATGATTAATAATACAATACTTAATGTACTCACGGGGTATGTACCTCCTCAAATTTACTTCAGCTGCTTGTACAAACACAAGCAACGATAATTGTATCACTTTTTCAATAAAAAATAAATAGTAATTTTTCAAAATACCACTAGAGGCAGCATAAAAAAGATACACGATATCAGGCTCTTTTAAGCCTGCTAAATCAATCTGATGGTGCGGTGTGCTAATCATAACAGGCGGGAGTTTTTTTCAAGAGCTTCCTTTATTATTCCCTGTACGTAACTACCTATGCTTTTTTGCTGCTGCTTGGGTAAATCCTTTATATAGATAGGTTTTCCGTATTCTATAATAACGTGGGCCGATCTGATCCAGGGCATATGGTTTTCAAATACAGCATCGGCATTGCTGATTGATACCGGTACAATTGCACAGCCTGTCTTTTCCGCCACCTTAAAGCTCCCTTCACGAAAAGGAAGCAGCTCCTTTCCATGATTTCTGGTCCCTTCAGGGGATATGAATATGGAATAACCGGCCTTAACCTGCTCAATAGCCTTAAGTATTGTTTCCAGCCCCTGCCTGATATCGTCTCTGTCAAGGAAAAGGCATTGCAGTAAACGCATCCAGCTACGAAGGATCGGCACTTTGGCGATCTCCTTCTTGGCTATAAAGCCGGTCAGAGTCGGAACCGTGGTATAAGCAACAGGTATATCAAAATAGCTTCTGTGGTTGCTTACATAAAGAATAGGCTCGCCCTTCGGAACATTTTCCACGCCTATTACGGTTTTTTTCACCCCACAGATAAAGAGCAGGATGCGAAAGGCTAGTACTACTATTGCCTGAGAGCTGGAAATTTGGGCTTTGCGGCTAAATAAGCCTATGACAAGCTCTATCAGCAGTAAAGGCAAGCTGATGATGGAAAACAGCAGCAGAAATAATAAAGCTAAGGTCAGCCTCATAAGCTCCTCCTTCATATGTCGCTTATGCTGAAAAATTATTCGTAATATGTGTTGTAAACCGGATCGGTTATATTAATATCCGGAAATTCTGTGATTTCAGAATAATCCGGAGCTATATCGCTGATTGAAGGGGTTGCCTGCGGCCAATTATCCTCCGGGTTATCCTGTCCATCCGGTAAAGCAGGTTCATCCGTTTCATCAGGAATATTCGGTTCAGCTGTTTCATCCGGCAAAAACGGGTCATCCTGCTCATCCTCCGGCACAGGAGTCGGGCTTATATCCGGAATGTCGGAAATATCAGGTGAAACCGTTGGACTAAGCTCGATGTCCGGCTCATCAATAATTTCACCATTTTCATCAGTTATTATTCCATCAGTTCCGGTGGGTTCAGGAATAGTTGGCTCAGGGCTGGGGGTTATGTTTATAAGGTCAGCATATTTTTCTTCAAAGTCAAAATTCCTGCCGGGAGTATAATTATAATACTCCTCCAGAGTCAGGTCGTTTTCATAAAGGTATTTGGCCAGTCCCTTGCCAACATATCTGATGTGCCATGGTTCATAAGCATAGCCGGTTATATGGGCCTTGCCTTTTGGATAACGGATAATATAGCCATAATGGTGGGCGTTTTGCGCCAGCCATTTGCCT
The DNA here is from genome assembly GCA_012512855.1 of Clostridiales bacterium. Taxonomy (GTDB): domain Bacteria; phylum Bacillota; class Clostridia; order Lachnospirales; family Lachnospiraceae; genus Mobilitalea. Next base: position 26,980 of record JAAZDK010000009.1, on the reverse strand, counting down.
TCGGGCGTTTCCGAAAAACTCGTTGACAGATTATAACGCAGGGATTTGCAGGACACGTCCATAGCCAGGCCGGTCTGATGCTCACTGGCTCCCGGGACAGCAGAATATTTTAAGGCGTATTCCCTGCCTTTGGTCAGGATGTTGTTGATGAAAATCTGCTTTTGCCTGGAATAGGAGCGATAGCCGGATACTCCGCATAATTCATAGCCATCCTCCCTGGCGGCGGCAAAAAGCCTTTCAAGAGCCTGAGCGGCTTCAGCCCGCATCAGGGTACGCTCATCATAGCTTTTCAAATTAAAAAATACGTTCACCGTAACCAAATTATCCGGAATATAGCTTTTGGGCAGGCTATGCTCGGGATTAACAAAAACGGTTATACTGCCGGGATCCAAATCTATCTCTGTTGCAGGGACAAAAGGCTCCTCAGGCTCCATTGTCGGAGTTGGGATTATAGCAGGCGCCTCTGTGGGAGCATTTGTTATATTCTCATATGTATCGTTTGGTTCATTGCTTTCATTGCTTATGTTTATTTTGTCGGTCACGCTAATGACTTCGCTACTATCCTGCTGGTATGAGCTTGAAACATTGTCCGGCTTGGACATTGTAAAGAAAACTATACCAACAGTCAGCACTACTCCAAGTACAGCTATAATAATTATATTTTTATTCCTGTTATTCAATTATATTCTCCTTTTGCAACCAAACACAAAAACCGTTCATTTACCTGCACATAAAAACCGTATAATTAGATGCAAAATGGACCAAGTCAGGCCGGGAAGGGGTCCGATTTAAAGTAAAAAAGTTAACTTATACAAGCTTTCTTGTATAAGTTAAGTATAGCATAATTTGTCCATTCCGGACAAAATAATATTAAAAAATATAAAGGAAATTTTTCATTACAAGCCCTTAACATTATCTGTCAGCTTGTTCAGGAGCCTGGTTTTCATGTTGTAGAGCTTATGCGAAAGATCCACATACACGATATGAGGGTTAACCAGTCGTCTGCATTCATCCCATAGAGAGTCCTGCTCCTTCATGCAGTACTCACGTATCTCCATTACCGAAGGAGAGCTGTAAACGCATTTTCCTGATAAAAATACCGGCACCATAAGCTCCCTTAGAGTATAGGTACCCGGCTGTAGAAGGGTCTTCTTCCATGTGGCATGAGGATCAAACAGCAGAAGCGGCTTGTCGGGAGAAAATACTTCATCCGCCAGGGCTATAAGATCGGCCTTTACCTTGCCGCTTTCCTTTTCGTATACACGGATTATCTTTTTATTGCCCGGGTTGGTAATCTTCCACTGATTTTCGGAAAGCTTAATTTTTGGAATAAAGCGACCACCCTTCCATACGGCGGCCAGCTTATATACACCGCCGAAGGCCGGCCAGTCCTTGGAGGTAATCAGCTTTGTACCTACTCCCCAGGAATCAATTTTGGCCCCCTGAGCCTTTAAGGAATCAATTATATATTCATCAAGATCACTGGAGGCTGTTATTGTAGCATCCTTAAAACCGGCTTCATCCAGCATCTTCCGTGCTTTTTTGGACAAATAGGCCAGATCTCCGCTGTCAAGACGAATGCCGTACTTCTCAGGCAGCCTGCCTGCCTCACGCAGCTCTTTAAATACCTTGATGGCATTGGGCACGCCTGAGCGAAGCGTATCATAGGTGTCCACCAGCAGGGTGGTGTTATGAGGGTACAATTCGGCATATTTGCGGAAGGCGGTAAGCTCATCATCATAGCTCATAATCCAGCTGTGGGCATGGGTTCCCAGGGCAGGAAGATCATACAGCTTTGCACTGAGCACATTGCTGGTTCCTATACAGCCACCGATAATTGCGGCTCTTGCTCCCAGGGTACCCGCATCCGGTCCCTGCGCCCTTCTGAGACCAAACTCCATTACCGGCTGGCCTCCTGCCGCATATACAACTCTTGAGGCCTTGGTAGCTATCAGACTCTGATGATTGATTATATTAAGCAGGGCGGTTTCTATCAGCTGTGCTTCCATAATAGGGGCAATTACCTTAAGCAGGGGTTCCATAGGAAATACCACGGTTCCTTCCGGAACGGCATATATGTCTCCGGTAAAACGGAAGCCTCGCAAATATTCAAGAAAGTCCTCATCAAATATCTTGAGGGAGCGGAAATATTCGATATCCTCCTCTGTGAAGCTGAGGGAGTTGATATATTCGATTATCTGTTCCAGACCGGCACATATGGCATATCCGCTGCCGGACGGATTCTCGCGGTAGAATACATCAAAGATAACCCTGTCGTTGTTTTTGTACTTAAAATAGCCCTGCATCATTGTTAACTCATAGAAATCGGTTAATAGGGTTAAGTTATGCTTGCTCATATATACCTCCGCACAATATGCCGGTCTATGCTTAAGACCGGACCTGTATACCTACAGCTTTTGTAGTGCCTGACTTAACGAGGCCTGATAAAGGATCTCAGGCTTATAAAATGTTCATAACACAACATATACCAGATTCAATTATAAGTCAAGACATCACAGGAGGTAAATTAGCAGCTTGTTGATTGCAAAGTTAAATTCCACTCTGGCATGGAATTTAGTTCTGCATAATATCCTTGAAATGGATATGGAATTTACTCTTTCTTAAGATATAATGATATAAAACATGGTTGTTTACCTCCTTGGTTTACATGGAGGATTTTATTATGAGTTCACAAAAGCATTTAACTCTTGATGAAAGAACCACTATTGAGCTTGAGCTTAGCAAAGCAAATACATTTAAAGGTATTGCTCGATTATTAGGTAAGGATTGTACAACTATCTCAAGGGAAGTTCGTTTACATCGTAAGTTTGAAAAAACAGGTGCCTTTGGTAAGGCTTTTAATGATTGCATAAACTCATTTAATCATAGCTGCTATCTTCGCTGTGTTTGTCACAGATGTACTAATAAAAAGCGTCTTTGTTGGTCTTGTGGCAAATGCATTGAATCCTGTATTTCATATGAAAAATATCCTTGTCCTCTTCTATCAAAGCCACCATATGTCTGCAATGCATGTCAGAAACGGACCAGGTGTAACCTTGAAAAAGCTTTCTATAAGGCATCTTCTGCTCAACGTGAATACGAGTTTGTCCGTTCTGAATCACGATCCGGATTTGCACTTACAGAGAATGAATTAAAACATCTTGACAGTGTTATATCTCCTTTACTTATTAATGGTCAATCTTTGCACCACATAGCCATTTCTAATCCAGATAAAATAATGAAGTCAGAACGCACCTTATATACCTATATCAATAATGGCCTTTTTTCTGCCAGAAACATAGATATGCCGCGTACTGTGCGTATGCGCCCTCGTAAGGGAAAACCCAAATCTCTGAAGGTTGATAAGCAATGCCGGATAGGTCGTACATATGATGACTATAAGAATTACATTCAAGAGTACCCTGATGTCTCTGCACGTCAGCTGGACACAGTAGAAGGCATTAAGGGTGGTGCGGTACTATTAACGATATATTTTGTAAAGCAGGAATTACAGCTTGCTTTTTTGCGGCAGTCTAACGATTCACAGTCAGTTATAGATATTTTTGAAAAGCTATATCATGAGATGCGTCCTGATATCTTTACTGAAATCTTTCCACTATTGTTGGCTGATAACGGAAGTGAGTTTTCCAATCCTAAAGCCATTGAATACGATAAGCAAGGGAACCCACGCACCAAAATGTTCTACTGCAATCCTAATGCACCATATGAAAAGCCTAACTGTGAAAATAATCATGAAATAATTCGCAGGATCATTCCAAAGGGTACAGATATCGGAAAATATACACAGCAAGATATAGACTTAATGATGAGTCATATAAACTCATATGCAAGAAAATCTCTTGGAAATAAAAGCCCCTATGAAGTTTTTGCATTTCAGTATGGTGAGGAGCTTTTAAAATTATTTAATCTAAAGAAGATACCTGCAAATGAGATTATTCTCACACCAAAGCTTTTAGGATAAAACACCCCTATTAATCTATAAAAAATATAAAAAGTAAACCAAGGTCAGGAACATTGCGCAACCATCATAGGACCTCACCAGGGATGGAATTTACAACTTCCGAAAAAAGACCAGTAAATTCGATTCCTTATTTGAATGCACAAAAATCGCAAAACCTTGGTTATTGTTCCATTATACCGCTAAATCGAAGAAAGTACAGCCCCAAAATAGTGTAAATTTAACGATTGTTAACGATAGGATTACCCAGTATGGAATTTAATCATGCAAAGTGGAATTTACTTTTTCAACTCACCTTTTTCAATTTTTTAATTTTATTTTTTGATGCAATTTTCACTGTTTTTAAAAGTACATTTTGCTGTTGAATCTGAACATGAGCCTGGAAGTTGCATTTATTGGTGTTCAAAGGCATTTAAGCTATTGACAATCGGCATTTTATATACTAGAATAATCAAAAAATATCGCTAAAAACGATGACGGAGAGAGTAGGCAGTTTTCAAAAGTCACAGCGAGCCGGAGGTTGGTGAAAGTCCGGTATGAGTAGAGGCTGACTGAAAATCACTCCCTAGTTGCAAGACCCAAAGGTGTTTTTTTGCACCCAGTAGGTCGAGCCGGTATCTACCGTTATATAGATAATGTATAGGGCGGCTGCGGCTGCCAGTACGTGAAACAGGTGGTATAATGATAGCGTATGCTCTCATCCTTTTTCGGATGGGAGCTTTTTTAGCATACGGGTTTTTGTGATCTGGGATTATTAAAGCTATTTAATATAAATTAAGGAGGAGTAAATAATGTACGATAAAGTGACGACAGATCTGAACTTTGTCGAGAGAGAAAAAAAGATTTTGAAATTCTGGCAGGATAATAACATTTTTGAAGCGAGTATAGAAGAGCGGAAGGATTGTCAGACCTATACCTTTTATGACGGTCCGCCGACAGCCAACGGCCAGCCTCATATCGGGCACGTGCTGACAAGGGTTATTAAAGACATTATACCCAGGTACAGGACCATGAAGGGCTACAATGTTCTCCGTAAGGCAGGCTGGGACACCCATGGTCTTCCGGTGGAGCTTGAGGTGGAAAAGCTCTTGGGTATAGACGGCAAGGAGCAGATTGAAGCTTATGGCCTTGAACCCTTTATTCAAAAATGTAAGGAAAGCGTATGGAAGTATAAGGGCATGTGGGAGGATTTTTCCCAGACGGTAGCCTTCTGGGCAGACATGGATAATCCCTATGTTACCTATCATAATGAATATATTGAATCCGTATGGTGGTCACTGAAGCAAATCTGGGATAAGGGCCTGCTTTATAAGGGCTTTAAAATAGTACCCTATTGTCCCAGATGCGGAACTCCTCTTTCCAGCCATGAGGTGGCCCAGGGCTACAAGGATGTTAAGGAAAAGTCTGTTATAGCCAAGTTCCGGCTTAAGGGCAGCAAGGACGAATTTATCCTGGCCTGGACCACAACCCCCTGGACCTTGCCCTCCAATGTGGCTTTGTGCGTTAATCCGGATGAGAGCTATGTTAAGGTTAAGGTTTTGGTGGATGAAAAGGGCAATGTATTAAAGAAGGATTGTAGCTGCAGCTGTGGCCATGACCATAAGCATGAGCAGGCTGAGCAGCCGGCTAAAGTCACTACCGAGCATTATATCCTGGCTGAAGCCCTGCTGGGCAGCGTAATTGACGGCGATTATGAGATAGAAGCCAGATATAGCGGCAAGGAGCTGGAATACCTGGAATATGAGCCTTTGTTTGATTATGCCCAGGTAGAAAAGAAGGCTTATTATGTAACCTGTGATCATTATGTAACACTGACAGACGGCACCGGTGTTGTTCATATTGCGCCGGCCTTTGGTGAAGACGATAACAGGGTGGGCAAAGCATACGAACTGCCATTTGTACAGCTGATCGACGGCAAGGGAGAATTCAAGCCCGAAGCAGGAGAGCTGGCAGGACTTTTCTGCAAGGCAGCCGATGAGCCCATCATGAAAATGCTGGCAAGAAAAGGCCTTTTGTTTAAGGTACTGAAGTTTGAGCACAGCTATCCCTTCTGCTGGCGCTGTGACACTCCTCTTATTTACTATGCAAGGGAGTCATGGTTCATCAAGATGACGGCAGTAAGAGATCAGCTGATAGAGAATAATAATACCATCAACTGGTTCCCGGAGAGCATCGGTCAGGGCCGCTTTGGCGACTGGCTTAAGAATGTACAGGACTGGGGACTGTCCCGTGACCGTTACTGGGGAACGCCTCTTCCCATCTGGGAGTGTGAGGACGGGCATCTGCATTGCATAGGCAGCATAGAAGAGCTGAGGTCAATGTCCGACAACTGCCCTGACAATATAGAGCTGCACAGGCCTTTTATTGATGAGGTAAAGATTAAATGTCCTCAATGCGGCAAGGAGATGACCAGGGTTAAGCCGGTTATAGACTGCTGGTATGACTCAGGCTCCATGCCCTTTGCACAGTGGCATTATCCATTTGAAAACAAGGAGCTGTTTGAAAAGCATTTCCCTGCAGACTTTATCAGTGAGGCAGTAGACCAGACCAGAGGCTGGTTCTATTCTCTGCTAGCAATATCAACGCTGATTTTTGATGTAGCTCCTTTCAAGAACTGTATTGTTTTAGGGCACGTGCAGGATGAGAACGGGCAGAAGATGTCCAAATCCAAGGGCAATTCCGTAGATCCCTTCGATGCGCTGGCAAGACACGGAGCTGATGCAATCCGCTGGTATTTCTATATTAATTCAGCCCTCTGGCTGCCTAACCGCTTCCATCATGCAGCGGTAACCGAGGGACAGAGAAAGTTCATGGGTACTTTGTGGAACACCTATGCCTTCTACGTGCTGTATGCCAATATTGATAATTTTGATGCAACAAAGTACAGCCTGGAATATGACAAATTATCGGTTATGGATAAATGGCTCCTGTCAAAGCTTAATACCCTTGTTAAGACTGTGGATGACCATCTTGAAAATTACCGCATAACCGAATCGGCAAGAATGCTGGCGGACTTTGTGGATGAGCTGTCCAACTGGTATGTAAGAAGAAGCAGGGAGCGCTTCTGGACCAAGGGAATGCCTCAGGACAAGATAAATGCTTATATGACCCTTTACACAACACTTGTTACCCTGGCGAAGCTGGCAGCCCCCTTCATACCTTATATGACGGAGGATATATATCAGAATCTGGTCCGCAATCTGGATAAGAACGCACCAAAGAGTGTTCATCTGTGCGATTATCCTTCATATAATGAAGCCTGGATTGATGAAAGGCTTGAGGCAGACATGGAGGAGGTACTGGAGATAGTCGTTCTTGGCCGCGCCTGCAGAAATGCTGTCAACATCAAGAACCGTCAGCCTCTGGCCACTATGTATGTTAGGGCTGACGGAAAGCTTTCGGAATACTATACCTCAATAATTGCCGATGAGCTTAATATAAAGAAGATTATCTTCACAGATGATGTAAGCGAGTTCACCTCCTACAGCTTTAAGCCGCAGCTTAAGACCTTAGGCCCGAAATTCGGCAAGCAGATAAATGCACTGCGCACGTTACTGGCCGGTCTTGACGGTAATAAGGCTATGGAGGAAATCAATGCAAGCGGAAAGCTGACGATAGAGCTGGAGGGCAACCAGGTCAGCATTGACAAGGAGGATTTACTGATAGAAACCTCCCAGAAGGAAGGCTTTGTATCCGATTCCGACCGCGGAATAACTGTTGTACTGGATACAAATCTTACAGAGAAGCTGATCGAGGAGGGCTTTGTTAATGAGATCATCAGCAAGCTGCAGACCATGAGAAAGGAAGCCGACTTCGAGGTTATGGATCAAATCCGTGTATATCAGAGCGGCAATGACAGGATCCAAAGTATAATGAAGCAGAATGCCGAAGAGATAAAGACACAGGTGTTGGCTACAGAGTTTATATTTGACAGCCAGCAGGGTTATAGCAAGGAATGGAATATTAATGGCGAGAATGTAGCCCTGGGCGTTGAAAAGATTTAAGCTGATATGGCAGGCTTACTGCCTGTATGCAGTAAGCGTCTGGTACGGCTTAAAGCATGATGACTGATTTGTAATTTGCAAAAAATAATAAAAAGTATTAATAAAGCTTAAATGAAAAGGCACAATAAGTCTATGGCGGGTTTGTTGTGCTTTTTTCTTCAATTACTTTCATTTTACTCTAAAGACTTAATGTATACGCTGATATTATTTATCATGCCTGATAATGCTAAGAAATATATAGAAATATAAATACAATAGAAATATATAAGATTAAAAGGACTGAAATATATAAGATTAGAAAGACTGAAACTTGTAGGACATGTTCCAGAATGTAAAAATATGTAAATAAGAATTGGCATTATTCCTTTACTTTTTGTATAATTTGAACTATAATATGATTAGAAAAACATTGATCATAAACATAATAATTCCTATGGAGATTCGGCTATAAGAATTACCACCGATATGCTTATGACTTGTGTTAACGCTTTCAGAAGCATTTTTCTATAGCCTTTATAGCATATGCTCTGATTGGTTCCGTATAGTTTCTTTTATAAAGACAGGAGGAATTATTTATGAAATTAATCTATGTAATTGTTCGCAACATCGACGCAAGCTATGTCACAGAGGCTTTGAACAAGAATGGATTTTTTGTTACCAAGCTGGCTTCTACCGGTGGTTTTCTCAGGGAAGGCAACACTACCCTGATGATAGGAACCGAAGAGGAAAAGGTTGACCAGGTAATATCCATAGTTAAAAAGGAATGCGGGCCAAGGCAGCAGGTAGTAACCAATCCCATGGGAACAGCTGAATACTCCTCCATGAATGTAGTTGTTAATGTGGGCGGTGCCACAATCTTTGTAATGGATGTAGACCGCTTTGAAAAAATATAAGCAAATTTAATTCTAAAATTGTACAGAATAAAGCAAAGTCACTTAACGGCTTATAATATATATTCATATTAAGACATTAAAATGAAAGCAGCATTTGACATTGATGTGTTGAATGCTGTTTTTTTTGTTGCATGGGAGCCTGGTCGGACACAATGAAATATTTGTGAATTACAGTTTTTTGCTTTATTTTTTAACGGAAATATGATATAAAGGAATAAGCATTTATAATACCCGGCTTATTATGGTTAAAGGCCGATTAAGGAGAAAGGATTAAATCGATGAAGAAAAGAAGTTTATTTATGCTTATATGTTTTAGCTTAATGGCTCTTGCAGCGGGATGTAAAAAGGAAGACACTGCTGACAAGTTTAAAGCAAGCGATTATGTAACGCTGAGTGAATATAAGGGTATTGAAGTAACGGTAGACAGGATTAGGATAACCGACAGCCTGGTTGACAAGATGATTCAGAACCAGCTGGAATCCAATGCTACTGTTGAAGAGGTTACAGGCAGGGCTGTAATGGATGGCGATATTGTTAATATAGATTTTGAAGGCTTCAAGGATGGAGTTGCTTTCGATGGAGGCAGTGCTGAGGGAGTAGATTTGAAAATTGGTTCAGGTCAGTTTATTCCAGGCTTTGAAGAAGGCTTAATAGGAGCAAACATAGGTGAAACCGTATCGCTGGATTTAACCTTTCCGGAGGTATATCAAAACAATCCTGATTTGGCGGGACAGGCTGTTGTATTTAAGATAACTATTAATTCTATTTCCGAGAGCAAGGTACCGGAGCTGACGGAGGAGTATGTCAAGGAAAACACAGAGTATGATTCTATTCAGGCTTACAAGGATGCAGTAAGACAGCAGCTTCAGGAGATCAGCGATGAGAATTTTGAAACCGAACGGATGAATGCGGTTTTAAACAAGCTGATAGAAACATCGACATTTTCAACAATACCTCAGAGCCTGCTGGATTATCATGCAGATACCTACAGAAGCTTTATGGAGCAGCAGGTTCAGATTACCTATGGTGTGTCTCTGGATGATTATCTGGCATATATAGAAATGACCAAAGAGGAGTTTGAACAGGTGGTCAGCCGCTTTGCCGAGGGGCAGGCAAAGGCTGAGCTCGTTGAGAGAGCAATTGCAGATGCTGAAAAGATCAAGATTTCCGAGGATGATTATAAGGAGCTGCTTCCCAAGTATTTGTCAGATCGCGGGGTTTCAAGTGAGGAAAGTTTGCGCAATCATGAAACGAAGGAGCAGACCATAGAAAATATGAGAAGGGTCAAAGCATTGGATCTTGTTATAGAAAATGCTGTTGTTAAGGAAAATATTGTTGACGATACAACAGTTGACAGCTCTGCTAATTGATACCGGACAATGTGACAGCATAGCTTCAGATCATGCGCCGGTGAGTAATTGGATGAGCAATGAAGCCTGATGTTAATAGCCGGAAGCATTAATCAGGCATTATAGGCTGCAGTATTTATGCTTTCAATTTATAAATTTATAGAAAGTAGTTATATATGATAAGAGATTTTTTGCCGATAAGCAGAAAAGACATGGAAAAAAGAGGCTGGATCCAATGCGACTTTGTCTTCGTAACAGGAGATGCTTATGTTGATCATCCCTCATTTGGTCCGGCCATTATAAGCAGGGTATTGGAAAGCCACGGATATAAGGTAGGTATCATTCCCCAGCCTGATTGGAAGGACAGCTCCAGCATAACCATACTGGGCGAACCCAGGCTGGGCTTTCTGGTCAGTGGCGGCAACATGGATTCAATGGTTAATCATTATACCGTCGCGAAGAAAAGAAGGCAGACAGATGCCTACTCTCCCGGAGGAGTGATGGGCAAAAGGCCTGATCGGGCTACTATTGTTTATTGCAACCTGATTCGCAAGGAATATAAAAGGATTCCGATTATTATTGGCGGAATAGAAGCAAGCTTAAGAAGGCTCGCCCACTATGATTATTGGAGCGATTCGGTCAGAAGGTCAATCCTGCTGGATTCTCAGGCCGATATTCTCTCATACGGTATGGGCGAGCGTTCCATCGTTGAAATAGCGGACGCCTTAAACAGCGGAATCGATGTCAGGGACATATGCTTTGTGGATGGTACGGTATATAAAGCAAAAAGCACGGATGGGGTTTATGATGCAATAGAGCTGCCTGATTTTGCTTCAATTTGCGCCAGCAAGAGAAAATTTGCCGAAAGCTTTTATATACAGTATTGTAATACCGACCCCTTTAGCGGGAAAAGATTGATAGAAAAATATAAGGACAATGAGTACGTTGTCCAGAATCCGCCGGCGAAGCCTCTTAGCCAGTCGGACATGGATCGGATATATGCCCTGCCCTATATGAGGGATTATCATCCGTCATATAAAGAGGCGGGAGGGATTCCGGCAATAGAGGAGGTTAAATTCAGCCTTACCTCCAACCGTGGCTGCTTTGGCAGCTGCAACTACTGTGCCCTTACCTTCCATCAGGGCAGGATTGTCCAGACCAGAAGTCATGAATCGATTCTTGCTGAAGCAAGCCAGCTGGTTTGGGACAAGGATTTCAAGGGCTATATTCATGATGTGGGCGGGCCTACGGCAAATTTCAGGCATCCTGCCTGCGAAAAACAGCTTACCAAGGGAGCCTGTATAAATAAACAGTGCCTGTTCCCCATCCCCTGTAAAATGCTTAAGGTGGATCACAGGGATTATCTTGAGCTTTTACGCCAGCTAAGAAATCTGCCAAATGTCAAAAAGGTATTTATTCGCTCCGGCATTCGTTTTGATTATCTGATGCTGGAAAAGGACGATACCTTCATAACGGAGCTGTGCCAGTATCATGTAAGCGGTCAGCTTAAGGTTGCTCCTGAGCATATATGCGATCCGGTGCTTAAGCTTATGGGAAAGCCGGACAATTCCGTATATGAAGGCTTTAAGGAAAAGTATAATAAGATTAATAAAAAGCTGGGCAAGGAGCAGTATATTGTGCCCTATCTGATATCCTCCCACCCGGGCTCTACCCTGAAGGAAGCGATAGCACTGGCAGAATATCTCAGGGATATGGGCTATATGCCGGAGCAGGTTCAGGATTTTTATCCGACCCCCTCCACGATATCCACCTGCATGTATTATACAGGCCTTGATCCCAGAACCATGCAGGAGGTATATGTACCAAAGTCCCCGCATGAGAAGGCTATGCAGAGAGCCCTGATACAATACCGCAATCCCAAAAACTATCATCTGGTGGCAGAGGCGCTGAAGAAAGCAGGACGGGAGGATCTTATCGGATATGGCAGGAAATGTCTAATCCGCCCCCTTAAGCAGGAGGGTGCTGGCGGCAAAAAACATAATAAGGCAGCGGGGCAATCTGACAAGGCCGGCAGCAGTAAAAGGAATAAAATGGCGGCAGGGCCCGACAGAAAAAAGACTGCCGGGACAGCAAAAGGAGCCGGAACTGGCGGACGGACCTCTGATAAAGGCAGGGCTGTGGTAAGGCAGAAGAAATCTAGGCAGCGTTAAGGAATTAAACAAGTGATTCCGGAAGTGTTAGGTTACCGCTAAAGAAAAGTCCTTGACAGAATTTATCAATGAATGATATACTACGCAAAGTATCTGTTTCATAATGCATTGATATGAATTAATAATATATTGGTGTTAATGATTAGACTCTTGGCCCGGATGGACTAAGAGCATTTTTATTCTTTGCGAATTTGAAGCCTTTTTGCGTATTAGAAGGGAATAAATAGTACGAAGGCTGATAATAAATATTAGCAGTGGAAAAGTAAAAGAGATCAGAAGGACATTTATTCAAGTATATATGAATTAATAAATGAGAATTATGAAAAGACAAGCAAAAATTTAAATAAGGAAAAGGAAAGGAATTTTTATGCAACTGACGAAATTTGAAGAATTAGATTTAAACCCGGCTATACTTAAGGCTATTGAGGAAATGGGATTTGAAGAGATGTCACCCATACAGGCCAAGGCTATTCCGCTGATACTGGAGGGCAAGGATGTGGTAGGACAGGCTCAGACAGGTACCGGCAAAACGGCTGCCTTTGGTATTCCTCTGCTGATGAAGATCGATCCCAAGGACAAATCTCTGCAGGCAATAGTACTTTGCCCTACCAGGGAGCTTGCAATTCAGGTGGCTGAGGAGTTAAGGAAGCTGGCCAAATTTATGCATGGTATAAAGGTGCTTCCTGTTTATGGAGGCCAGGAGATATCAAAGCAAATCAGATCACTTAAGACAGGAGTCCAAATCATAATAGGGACCCCCGGACGGGTAATGGATCATATGAGAAGGAAGACTATCAGACTGGATGACATTAGAATGGTGGTTCTTGATGAGGCGGATGAAATGCTTAATATGGGCTTCAGGGATGATATTGAGACAATTCTGGGGCAGGTTCCGGAGCAAAGGCAGACCCTTTTGTTTTCAGCTACGATGCCGCAGCCTATATTGGATATAGCAAAGACCTATCAGAAGGATGCCCAAATGGTCAGGGTAGTGAAAAAGGAGCTTACGGTTCCCAAAATTGAACAGTATTATTATGAGGTCACTCCGAAAAATAAGGAGGAGGTTCTTTCAAGGCTTTTGGATATGTATAATCCGAAGCTGGCGCTGGTTTTTTGCAATACTAAAAAGCAGGTGGATGAGCTTACTGGCGCATTGCAGGGAAGAGGATATTTTGCCGAGGGTCTGCATGGCGACATGAAGCAGCAGCAGAGAGACCGGGTAATGAACAAATTCCGCAATGGCAAGACTGAAATACTGGTTGCTACCGATGTGGCCGCCAGAGGTATAGATGTTGACAATGTTGAAGCGGTATTTAATTATGATGTTCCGCAGGATGATGAATACTATGTTCATCGTATTGGCCGCACAGGCAGGGCCGGGCGTGAGGGAAAGGCCTTTACGCTTGTAACCGGAAGGGAAATATACAAGCTGAAGGATATTATGAGATACTGCAAAACCAAAATAAAAGCCAGGCAAATACCTTCCATCAATGATGTAACCTCGGTAAAGGCGGGTAAAATTCTGGACAAGGCTTCCGTTCTGATTCAGGATGAGGATCTTGGCAGAATGATTAGCATCATTGAAGAAAGGGTGAACAACGAGGATTACACCTCTCTTGAGCTGGCAGCAGCCTTCCTGAAAATGGCTCTTGGCAATGACAGCTATAAAGAAGAGGATGAGACGAGCGTAATTGATGACTTTGGAGATACAGGTGCCGAGGAAGGAATGGTTAGGCTCTTTATTAATCTTGGAAAGAACCAGAAGGTAAAGCCAGGTGATATTCTTGGTGCAATTGCCGGTGAGACAGGAATGCCGGGCAAGCTGATAGGCAGTATAGACATGTATGATAAATATACCTTTGTAGAGGTCCCCAGGGAATATGCCTCCGAGGTAATTCAGGTGATGAAGACAGCAAAAATAAAGGGCAAGAGCATAAATATTGAGCCTGCCAATAAAAAATAAGGAGCCTTGCAAAGGTGACCTTGCATAAATCGTAAAGAAGCAGAAAATCATAGTAAGCTATTGACGAATTATATTGACTAAAGTCTGGCGGAATTATATAATAATAGTAATCATTATTGATGGGAGATGATGAGTTGATTGTCAATAAATATAGCCGCCAGAGGGAAGCCATCAGAGAATATCTGATGCAAACCAAAGAGCATCCCACTGCCGATATGGTATATATGAAAATACGGACAATCTACCCGAATATCAGCCTGGGGACGGTATATCGTAACCTGAATTTACTTGTACAGAAGGGCGAGATAATCAAGATAGATTGTCAGGACGGCAGTGAACGCTTTGATGGTAATGTAAGGCCTCATTATCATTTTCTTTGCAACAGATGCAGAAGAGTTCATGATCTTGAGATGGAGTCCATAGAGCATATCAATAAAATTGCAGGTGCGGGCTTTAAAGGCAAGATTGAAGGGCATGTAACCTTCTTTTACGGTAAGTGTCCTGAATGCATGGGTGATGAATAATTTAATATTATGAAGACAAAGCGCTGGCTGGGTCTTATACTCAGCCATTTTATTTACGGTTGACTGCTGAAGGCAGGCAATCCGGTTATGCAGTAAAATAACCCGAATTTATCTCATATTTAAAATAAATTGCTTTAGCTTCTATTAAAATGTAAGCATAAGCTTTAATACAATACTTATAAATGACAAAATAAATTATAATAGCGGGCTTATTCGTATAAATAAAAAGCTACTGTCAAATTTTTTGGTAAAAACAAGTAAATAGTTATATGAAAATTGCAAAAAAGTATTGACATATTAATAATGGCATATTATACTAATAACAGAAATGATTACTATTATTAATTTAACAGGAGGAGACGACAAAATGAAGAAATTTGTTTGCCAGGTATGCGGTTATGTACATGAAGGTGACACAGCACCCGATCAGTGCCCGGTTTGCAAGGCAGTGAAGGAGAAATTTATTGAAAAGAGCGAGGAGCTCTTCTGGGCTGACGAGCATGTAGTTGGAGTTGCACAGGGTGTCAGCGAGGATATTATCAAGGATCTGAGAGATAATTTTATGGGCGAGTGCACTGAGGTAGGTATGTATCTTGCTATGGCAAGAGTAGCATTCAGGGAAGGTTATCCTGAGATTGGTATGTATTATGAGAAGGCCGCATTTGAAGAGGCCGAGCATGCAGCAAAATTTGTTGAGCTCCTTGGTGAGGTAGTAACAAACAGCACTAAGAAAAACCTTCAGATGAGAGTAGAGGCTGAAAATGGTGCCTGCATGGGCAAGAAGGATCTTGCCGCTAGAGCTAAGGCTGCCAATCTGGATGCCATACATGACACGGTTCATGAGATGGCTAAGGATGAAGCTAGACATGGCAAGGCGTTTAAGGGCTTGCTTGAAAGATACTTCAGTTAATATTGATGATAAAATGCTGAATAGTATCCCCTATTATCCTATACATATTAAAATCAAAGATGCGCCTCCCCCCGGGGCGCATCTGCTTTTTTACTATATTTTATTTGCCCATATGGATGAAAAAGGGCAGTTATCTTATATCAGATTGAATATTATAGAAATAAAAATTGAGATCTAATTATATATAAAATGAGGTGAAAAATCCTGTTTGATGAATATAAAGTAGCTCAATTATAAACTACTGCTGCAAGAAATTTCGCAGATCAGGAACCTGGTTTGAATTAATATATACATATGGAGCATTATATAGTGTATCGAAAAAGATCACTTATTTAACTGATAATATTCAGCTCTAATACTTATAATATTTGCAGGCTGGAGATAGTAGTATTCTTTTGAAGCTATCCACAATAAATGATAAGGAGGTAATAGTATGATGGAACGTACAGGAGTGGCAACATTGCAGGGAAATCCGCTTACTTTGTTGGGAGCTGAGCTTAAAGCAGGTGATAAAGCGCCTGATTTTACATTGAATAAGGATTTGCTTACTGAGGTGACCCTGGCTGATTTTGAAGGAAAGGTAAAGCTGATATCGGTAGTACCCTCACTTGATACAGGTGTATGTGATGCCCAGACCCGTCGTTTTAACAAGGAAGCTGCTTCACTGGGCGAGGATGTGGTTATTTTAACAGTATCGGTTGATTTGCCCTTCGCACAGGCCCGCTGGTGTGGCGCTGCAGGTGTGGACAAGGTAATAACCTTATCCGATTATAAAAACAGATCCTTTGGCCTGGCATATGGAGTACTGATAAAGGAGCTTCAATTGGACATGAGATCAATATTTGTGCTGGATAAGGACAATAAACTGGTTTATGTGGAATATGTCAGGGAAATGTCCGAGCATCCGGATTATGAAAAGGCCTTGGCGGCTGTGAGGGCTGTCTTGTAACACACAGATAAGGCGGGTGAACAGTCACCTGCCTTTTTTATGCGATAATAGGCCTGCTTTTATAGTTTACAATGCAAGCTTTGATTTAGAGTTGGTTTTAAGATTATTTGTTAAGGTCATTATATGAACTTATCTGTATGTACTTATTAGCTGACCTGTATATTTCATATAGCAGCTAAGGGTATATGCTGTTATGCTTTAGCCTTTAAACTGATTGCTTTTAAAACTGATTGATTTAAAGCAATAGATAACTTGAAAATCTATTATTTCGTTATTTTTTAGAGTTTATTTTATTGCTTAATTTAATACCGTTTTTACTTAATTCTTGTCACATGTACACAATAGACATATATATTCTGTATTTTCTTGGCCTCTACCCCATCGGCGTGTATAATTGGCTGGGATTCAGAAGGTGTGATATATTTCTTAAATATGATTCCGTCCTGGCCAACCTCCATGTTTTTTAGCTCCCTGTATTCGTAGTCTTTCTTGGGAATATTAAGGTAGTTAAAAATGATGTCATAGGTATCCGGATGGGAGAAGCAGAGGATGATATCATTCTTGTCATACATACCGACAATTTCTCTGGCTTCCTCAAAGGTCATGTTGGTGCATTTGAAATCACCCTCGTTAAACAGAAGGTTCATATTGCTGTTGTCCAGTAGCAGCAGCGGGTGGCCGTTGATTTTCTTTCCCGGCATAATATACACTCCTTCCTGATGATAAGCTTTTCGATGAGTATAATTATTAGGATATAAGGGTAATAAGGGAGGCAATAATTGAAAAGCATTGAAAACTGAATTATCTCCTCAATTCAAGTATATTGAGGGATGGTTTGTTTTGTCAACAAAAGTAATTTTATTAACAAAGACTGTATAAGAGTTAACAAGGTTAGTAAAAGCGTTAACAAAGATAGAAAAAGTATTAACAAAGATAGAAAATATATTAACGAAGTCTGAAGAAGTATTAATGAAGTAATATGAAGTATTGCTTAGCAGTTAAGTTACTAATCTATACAGATGGCAATCCATACGGATAAAAAACGCACCGCCGCTGATTCGACGATGCGTTTCTTTCATTATAGGATCATATGCTAAAATTAGTGCTTATTTACAGTTCTCTTTACATATGATGTATGCAGCAGATGATGTGCCTTATGGCTGCCGGGCTTCTCAAGGAATTCGTCATAGAGCTTCTGTATGGAAGGATTCTTATGGGACTTCCTTACCTTCATCTCAACATCCTGCTGATACAGAGCATTTGCACGAAGAGCTCTTATATCTGTAAAGTTTCTTACTGATGCCGGCTGATGAGGCTGACCTCCGCCATTTACACAACCGCCGGGGCAAGCCATGATTTCAATGAAATGATAGTTGGCCTTTCCGGCTTTTACATCATCAAGAAGCTTTCTGGCATTGGACAGACCGGAAGCTACTGCTACATTAATATCCATTCCCGCAACATTATAGGTTGCTTCCTTAATGCCCTTTGTTCCTCTAACCTCTACGAAGTCGAGCTTCTCAAGCTCCTCGCCGGTCAGGAACTCAACAGCTGTTCTTAAGGCTGCTTCCATAACGCCGCCTGTAGCACCGAAGATAACGGCTGCTCCGGTTGATTCACCCAAAGGATCATCAAAGCTCTCATCAGGAAGTGCTAAGAAGTTGATGCCAACACGGTTAATCATTTTTGCCAGCTCTCTTGTTGTAATAGATATATCAACATCAGGAACACCTGCAGCGTTCTGATTGTCTCTGCCTATCTCAAATTTCTTTGCAGTACAAGGCATTACGCTGACCATAACAATCTTTTCAGGATCTATGTTGTTCTTCTGTGCAAAATAGGTTTTTGCTATTGCACCGAACATCTGCTGAGGTGATTTGCAGCTGGAAAGATGATCCAGCATATCAGGATAGTAATGCTCGCAATATTTAATCCAGCCAGGTGAGCAGGAGGTGATCAAAGGCAATGTACCACCGTTTTTAATACGGTCAAGTAGTTCTGTTGCCTCCTCCATGATTGTCAAATCGGCTGCAAAGTCGGTATCGAATACCTTCTTGAAGCCCAGACGACGCAGAGCTGCAACCATCTTGCCCTCTACGTTTGTGCCGATAGGAAGACCGAACTCCTCACCCAGGGCGGCACGAACAGCCGGAGCTGTCTGAACGATTACATACTTATCGGGATCATTAAGCGCCTTGAATACTTCATCGGTATAATCCTTCTCCTGCAATGCACCTGTGGGACATACAACTATACACTGTCCGCAGGATACACAGCTGGTATCGGCAAGGCCCATATCGAAGGCGCAGGAGATATTGGTGTCAAAACCACGATCATTTGCACCGATAACGCCGATACCCTGAACCTTATCGCAGACTGCTACGCAGCGTCTGCAAAGAATACATTTATTATTGTCACGGATCATATGAGCCGCAGAATCATCTATTTCATAATGATTGCGCTCTCCCTCGTATGCATTTTCGTCATCAACCTTTAAGTCATTGCAAAGCTTCTGCAATTCACAGTTGGTGCTACGTGCGCAGGATAAGCACTTTCTGTCATGATCTGATAATATAAGCTCAAGGGTATTCTTACGGGAAGCTATTACCTTAGGAGAATTGGTTGTAATCTCCATACCCTCGGATACAGGGTATACGCAGGCAGCTACTAAGCTTCTCGCACCTTTGACTTCAACAACACAGATACGGCAAGCACCTATCTCATTGATATCCTTCAGGAAGCAAAGAGTAGGGATATCAATGTTGGCAAGCTTTGCGGCTTCTAAAATGGTTGAACCTACAGGTGCCTTAACAGGCATGCCATTTATTTTTATATTAACAGTTTCCATTTTTAACCTCCATTTAAAATTTACTTGAAAGGGTACTTAACAGCTTCTTTTGCGTGGATACAGGTTTACGCTGCCAAGTCATTACTTCTTGGAGATAGCACCAAATTTACATTTCTCCATACAAGCGCCGCATTTGATACATTTGCTTTGATCAATAACATGAGCTTCCTTAACCTTACCCGAAATTGCTCCGTTAGGACAAACTCTTGAACACATCGTACAGCCCTTACATAATACCGGATCAATTACATAAGACAACAGGGCCTTACATACGCCTGCAGGACATCTTCTTTCCAGAACATGAGCTTTATACTCATCCTTGAAGTAATTCAGGGTTGACAATACCGGGTTAGGAGCAGTCTGACCGAGACCGCAGAGAGCATTTTCCTTGATGTAGTAGCAAAGCTCCTCCAGCTTGTCGAGATCTTCCATAGTTCCCTGGCCGTTTGTAATCTTGTCAAGCAATTCATAAAGACGCTTGGTACCGATACGGCATGGTGTACATTTACCGCAGGATTCATCAACGGTAAAGCCCAGGAAGAACTTGGCGATATCAACCATGCAGTTGTCTTCATCCATAACTATAAGACCGCCGGAGCCCATCATTGACCCGATCTGGATTAAGTTGTCGTAATCTATAGGAACATCATAATGCTCTACAGGAATGCATCCGCCGGACGGACCGCCTGTCTGGGCTGCCTTGAACTTCTTGCCGTTAGGAATGCCGCCGCCGATATCCTCGATAACCTCACGAAGGGTAGTTCCCATAGGAATTTCAACAAGACCTGTATTTCTTACCTTACCTCCAAGGGCAAATACCTTGGTTCCCTTTGATTTCTCAGTACCCATGGATGCGAACCATTCAGGACCGTTGAGGATTATCTGAGGTATGTTTGCATAGGTCTCAACGTTGTTAAGTAAGGTTGGCTTCTGGTACAGTCCCTTTTGTGCAGGGAACGGAGGACGTGGACGAGGTTCGCCACGGTTGCCTTCGATGGAGGTCATAAGAGCTGTTTCCTCACCACATACGAAAGCACCTGCACCAAGTCTTAAATCTATATCAAAATCAAATCCTGTATTGAATATGTTCTTGCCCAGCAAGCCGTATTCCCTTGCCTGAGCTATAGCTATCTTCAAGCGCTCAACTGCGATAGGATATTCGGCACGAACATAGATGTAACCCTGGTTTGCGCCGATTGCATAACCGGCGATAGCCATGGCCTCAAGTACAACGTGCGGATCGCCTTCCAGAATGGAACGATCCATGAATGCACCCGGGTCACCTTCGTCTGCATTACAGCATACGTATTTCTGATCAGCCTCATTTGCCCTGGCGAGCTTCCACTTTAAGCCTGTTGAGAAACCGCCGCCTCCACGGCCTCTGAGTCCGCTGTCCATAACTATCTGTATAACCTGCTCAGGTGTATACTCTGTGAGCACCTTGCCAAGTGCCTCATAACCGCCTGTAGCGATATACTCATCAATATTCTCAGGATTGATAACACCGCAGTTGCGAAGGGCAATTCTGTGCTGTTTTTTATAGAAGTCGGTGTCATTGAGGGAAATGGTTCCCTTATCCTTAGTCTCTTCTTTATATACCAGACGCTCAACTACGCGTCCCTTTACCAAATGCTCAGATACTATTTCAGGAATATCCTCAGGCTTAATCAGGGTATAGAAGGTTGCTTCAGGATATACCACTATGATGGGTCCCAATGCGCAGAGACCGTGACAACCTGTCTGTACCACAGCCACTTCGTCTTTAAGACCATTCTTCTTGATTTCTGCCTGCAGTGTCTCTATAATCTTGGCACTTCCAGAGGAAGTACACCCGGTACCACCGCAAACTAAAACATGTGAACGATACATATTGTGTCCTCCTTTGGATTAGCCGAGTACTTCGGCAATCGTATATTTGCTTACTACCTGACCACGGATTAAATGCTGGTCAACAACTTCAAGCGCCTTCTCAGGTGTCATCTTTACATAAGTCACTTTATCTTTACCAGGCTCAAATACCTCAACGATTGGCTCGTATTGGCACAAGCCGATACATCCGGTCATGGTCACCTGGACATTGCTGAGTCCCTTTGATTGTACAGCATCGGAAAGAGCATTAAGAACAGGTCTTGCTCCGCTTGCAATTCCGCAGGTTGCCATACCTACGACTACACGGGTCTTTTCACTGGATTCGCTGCGCAAACCAATCTGACCCTGCATCTTTTCTCTGATTGCTTTAAGCTCTTCTAGAGATTTCATGCCAAATCCTCCTATTAATATAAAAATCGAATATTTTAGGTATTAATGCTATCTATGTTTATGTCAAGCTATAAGTTGAACTGTCAATCATATCTGATAGCCGTCATCCGTCCCGTTCTTGTTTTCTTCAAGATATTCCTTGATATAAGCAGATACTTCCGGATTATCCAGCGGAATATCGCCCAGGATTTCTCTAAACTGTCTGGTATCCAGTACAAATTGCTTATTGTCAAATTTGTAAGTATAAACAAAGTCAATCTGCGTGTTCATTGTTATCAGTGTGTGGATGGTACTGTTGATATCGCCAAGAGGCATCCGGTCTATATGGCTAAGTATAAATGATGCGCTTACCTTAGTACCTGCTTTGGGAGCAGAGCTTATGTGAAAGCTTCCGCCGGTACCCAGTGCCGCCATTTTAAAGAATGGAACACCGAGACCAATTTTTCTGGTAGTACGTGTTGTATAGAACGGATCCTCCACCATGGCCAGCTGTTCCTTTGTCATGCCGCAGCCATTATCATTTATCTCAATCGTAAGGCTATCTCTTTCCCGGTCTACTTCAACAGTTATTTCAATCAGGTTGGCTCCTGCACGGATGGAATTGCTTACAATATCCAGTACATTGAGAGATAATTCCTGCAGCATGGCATTAATACTTCGCCAGTATGGATTCAAGCTCGTCAACAGTTAATTTGCCATAAACATCTTCATTGATTGTAAGTACAGGTGCAAGTCCGCAGGCACCTATGCAACGGCAGGATTCCAGTGAGAACTTGCCGTCTGGAGTGCATCCGCCATCCTCAATTCCCAGAAGCTCCTGCAGCTTATTGAAGAGATCTCCGGCACCTTTAACATAACAGGCGGTTCCCAGACATACTGAAATGCGGTATTTGCCCTTGGGATTAAGAGCAAACTGTGAGTAGAAGGTTACAACACCATAAATCTTTTCCAATGGTATATTTAATTCATCAGAAATAATGGTCTGAACCTCTATTGGAAGATAGCCGTAGATTTCCTGTGCTTTCTGCAATATGGGCATCAGGGCACCCTTCTCGTTCTTATGATCGGCTATAACCTTTAAAAGAGCTGCTTCCTGCTCTTTTGTTCCTTTAAAGGGAACAGTAGTTTTCTGCGATCCCATTATTAAACCTCCTTGAATAAAATCGTGTCGCCATAAACACTCATATTATATCATGAGAATGTTAAAAAATCTACAAAAATTATATACAACAATGCAGGTAAAAGAAAAGCTTCTTATATGCAAGATGTATAAATACCGTCAAAACCACCAATAAAATTCTATAAAACCTACAAGCGCCGAAATGGAAATGATATACATATTTCATCAAAATTGCAGAACAAATTTATGCAAATATTAGTACGGTTCGATCCTGCCGAGGCAGCCGGCTTGCCGGAAAAAGCCGCCGGGTGACTAATATCCGGAGATTATGGATAACAGTGGACAATATGAAAAACCTCATAGAAATGTATCCAAAATCGACAGAAAACAACAAGATTGATGGACTGACAAGATAGCAGATTGAATTTGAAGGAGCAATATATTATAATTAAATAAATAATAAATAAATAAGTATAGCTCAATATCCTGCTTATAATCCTGGCATAACTACATATAATTACAAGAAGGACTATGCCTTGACTTGAATATGTAAAATACGCAATATCGTATACGTTTTAGCAGATGCTGGGGGTAAGTTTAAAAGGCTTGGTTCGTTTATTCACAGATGAGTATAAAGCTGCAACAGAAGGGTGATAGTATGACAGAGCTAAACAGTTTAGTACCGGATAATTTGCTGCAAACCGTGCCAGGAGGTATAGCAAAGCTGGCACTTGATGATGTGATGACCATACTGTATGCGACGGACAATTTCATTCAAATGATCAGAACCGTAGCTGACAAATCGGGAGGCAAAAAGCCTGAAAGCTTGCTCCGCATGGTTTATTCGGCTGATATTATTTATGTGACCCATCAGATAGCAACACAGAAGAGTCGTAAGGATAATGGTCTGAGTATCAATTTCAGAAGCCTTCAGCAGGATGGAAGTATGAAATGGATTCTTATAAATGGAAACAGGACGGATGAGGTCTATCAGTCAGGAACAAAAAGCGTACCTGTTTACGCCTGCATTGCAACCGACATTACCGCTCTTATGGTGGAATATAAGAAGCTGGAGCAAAAGAATGATTATCAGAGGGTAATTGCGGAGCTTTCCAAGGATTTATTCTTTGAGTATGAAATAGCAACCGATACTCTGACATTTACAGAGCAGTTCCGTGAAATAACAGGAGGCAATCCTGTAATCACAGGGTTTCGTAATAAGCTGGGCAAAACAAACAAGATACATGCTGATGAGCGTTCCGCCGTCGCTGAAATGTACACCAGCCTGATGAGCGGCAGAAAGCAGGTTCGTTTTGAGGTCAGGATCCTGACCAAGGATGGAGGCTACAGCTGGTATACCTGCTACGCTTCAATTATTCTGGATGAAAACAGAAATCCCTACAAGGTAGTAGGTAAGCTGTCAACCAGCCGGATGGTAGCCAGAGAATTAAAATCGCAGGTAGAGCCCGTACGGGATCCGCTTACTCAGGTGTATACCAAAGAAGCGGCTGAAGCAATGATTATAGAGGCTTTGGCCCAGCAAAAGAAGGAAGCCATTGGCGCCCTCCTTCTTATTGATATCAGGAATTACAAGGGCCTTGATGAGATTATGAAGGCCATAAGCGGAGAAAATCTGCTTGCTCAGATAGGCAAAATGCTGCGCAACAAATTCAGGCTGACAGATATAATAGGAAGGACGGGAGTCAGCGAATTTGCAGTATATCTAAAGGATCTGCCCTCTGACAAAATTGCTTATGAAATAGCCGACAGCCTGTGTGCTGAAATCAGTGGCCTTTATCCCTATGGGCATACCAGAAACGGCCTGTATGCCAGCATTGGAATAGCCTTTGCAAAAGGTGAAGTCCAGTATCAGACCCTGTATGCAAATGCCAATACGGCACTGGTAATGGCCAAGAAGGTATCCAGCGCATCCTTTGAGGTGTTCAGCGCCGGAATTTAGCCTTAGTCTGTCAGGCCAATCTGTCGGATCAATTGTAAAGCCTGTTTAAATAAACGGCAGATACAGGCGGAAGGCCAGCCTGAGAAGAATGCCTGGATTTTTATATAAGATTTAAATTTAATTCATATAATCTAAAATAAAAATTTATTATAGAGAGAGGTATATATGACGATAGAAGAAATCAGACAAACATTAGGAGCAAAATATATTGTTGGAGAGGAATGGGGACACAGAGAGGTCCATTCTGCATGCGGTTCCGACATGATGAGCGATGTACTTGCCTTTATGAAGGACCAGTCGGTGCTGCTCACCGGATTATGCAATCTGCAGGTGATCCGTACCTGTGAGATGATGGATATTATCTGTGTTGTTTTGGTAAGAGGCAAGCAGCCTGATGAGGCTATGATTCAAATGGCAAAGGAAAAGGGAATAACCATTCTTTCTACCGGCCACAGAATGTTCTCTGCCTGCGGCATGCTGTATGAGAAGGGTTTGCGGGGAGGCCCGGATTATAAATGAATAAGGATTCCATAGTATTGACATATGATGTTCCGGGAGATGACTTTACCAGAGCAGGCGAGGCATCCAGCAACCTGAAAAGCTATTTGAAGCAAATGGGTATTCCGCCGGAGATCGTGAGAAAAGTCGCAATAGCCATGTATGAAGGTGAAATCAATATGGTAATTCATGCAGGAGGCGGCGAAATAGAGGTGGTTATATCTCCCGAGGAAATAAACATGAAGCTGACGGATCACGGACCTGGGATTGAGGATATCGAGCTGGCTATGCAGGCCGGCTATTCAACAGCGCCGGACAATATCCGCAATTTGGGCTTTGGAGCAGGAATGGGACTGCCCAATATGAAAAAATATACTGACGAGCTTAAAATAGACAGCACTGTCGGTCTAGGCACCACCGTTACGATGAAAGTAAAAATACAATAAAAAGTGACCGTAAAAGAGTAAGCTGCCAGGGTAGCAACATAACCTCAAAGTAAACCCATTGTTTACAGACAGCTTATATACGGCTGATTTGGGGGATGCATAATGAATAGGTTTTACAATTCGGTATGGTTGAAGGAAGAATTATGCATGGGCTGCACAAACTGCATAAAGCGGTGTCCAACTCAGGCAATACGTGTCAGGAACAAAAAGGCTGTAATAAACAAGGAGCGGTGCATTGATTGCGGAGAATGCATAAGGATATGTCCCCACCATGCCAAGGAAGCTACTTATGATACGCCCGATATATTAAAGCGCTTCAAATATACGGTTGCCCTGCCGGCTCCTTCATTATACGGACAGTTTAATCATCTGGAGGACGTAAACATAGTTCTTACAGCCCTTAAGAAAATGGGCTTTGACGAAGTATATGAGGTGAGTGCCGCAGCAGAGCTGATATCGGAAATTTCCAGAAGATATGTGGCTGAGCATAAGGAAAAATGGCCTATCATAAGTACGGCCTGTCCTTCGGTTGTAAGACTTATTCAAATTCGTTTTCCAAACTTAATAGAGCATTTGCTACCGATCTGCGCACCGGTTGATTTGGCCGCTTCATTGGCTAAAGACAGGGCTATGCAAAAGACCGGCCTGTCAAGAGAGGAGATCGGTATTATTTTTATCTCTCCATGTCCGGCCAAGGTATCTGCCTCAAGAGTGCCTATTGGAATAGAGCATAGTGAAATAAACGGAGTCCTGGCAATAAAGGATATCTATCCCACCATGCTGTCATATATGAAAAAATCTGTTGACAGCGTTGAGGAGCTGAGCAAATCGGGCCGCATCGGAATCGGATGGGGCAGTACGGGCGGAGAAGCATCCAGCTTACTGACGGATAATTATCTGGCAGCAGATGGAATAGAAAATGTCATAAAGGTTTTGGAGGATTTGGAGGATCAGAAATTTGACTATCTAGAGTTTATTGAATTGATTGCCTGTGCCGGCGGGTGTGTCGGCGGAGTGTTGACTGTTGAAAATCCTTATCTGGCATAGGTAAAACTGTTAAGGCTGAGAAAATATCTACCGGTGGCATGCAATCATCTGAATAATGAC
>JAAZDK010000085.1 GCA_012512855.1 Clostridiales bacterium | reverse complement strand
GCCTTACGCTTTTTGCATTCACCCACTTTACAGCTCCAGCCTGCACTGCCTTACGGCTCCTGCCTTCACCATACGGCTCCAGCCCGCACCACCTTACCGCTCAAGACTGCACCGCCTTACGGTTCAAGCCGGGTTACATCCCTCGGGAACATGGTGGCCTCACGCACATTTGCAGCATCCAGAAGCTTCATTGTAAAACGCTCCAGTCCGATACCCAGTCCGCCGTGAGGCGGCATGCCATGCTTGTGTATCATAAGGAAATTGCCGAAGTCCTCCGGATTCATACCCCTGGCCAGCATCTTTGCAAGCTGCATATCATAGTCATGTATCCTCTGGCCCCCGGTGGTAATCTCCATACCCTTAAACAACAAATCAAAGCTAAGGGTAAATCTGCCATCCTGCGGATCATCCATAGTATAAAAGGGCCTTTTCTTGGAGGGATAATGGGTTACAAATACAAAGTCACTGTCATACTCCTCTTTAAAATACCTGCCTATCAGCTGCTCCTCCTCCGGCTGCAGATCATAGGGATCACGTATCTTATAATTATATTTTTCAGCCACCAGCTGCTTTGCTTCATCAAAACGCACCTGAGGAATCCCCTCTATCACAGGCAACTTTACATCCAGCAGGTTCAATTCCTTTGAATATTTCTCCCTGAGGAAATCAAACATAAAACGAAGCATTTCCGTTTCCATTGCCATGACATCTTCAAAGCCGTCTATATAGCCCATTTCAAAGTCCAGGCTGGTATATTCGTTCAGATGCCTGCAGGTGTTATGCTTCTCGGCTCTGAACACCGGACCGGTTTCAAATACCCGGTCATATATCCCTACCATGGTCTGCTTGTAAAACTGCGGGCTTTGGGCTAAAAATGCCTTCTTGCCAAAGTATTCAAGCTTAAATACATTAGCACCGCCTTCGGCATTGCCGGCCACTATTTTAGGAGTCCTGATTTCCGTAAAGCCCTGGGAATATAAAAATTCCCTGAAGGCCCGTACAATTCCCTCCTGTATTTTAAATACAGCCCTTTCCCTGATGTTTCTCAAAGATATTGGCCTGTATTCAAGCTTTGCCTCCAGGCTGGCGTTCATCTTCCATTTCGAAATGGGAAGGGGGAATATGGCTCCTTCCTTGGGAGCGGAAAGCACCTTTACCCTGTCTATTCTTATTTCAAAGCCATGGGGCGCCCGCTCTTCCTGATTAAGAACTCCCTCCAGCTCTATTGCCATACCTTCCTTAAGATTATTTATCGTACAATTTGGATTAGCCTTTTCCAATACACACTGAACAAGCCCGTCACGTTTTCTTACAAGTACAAATGCAAACTCTCCCATATCTCTTATGGAATGTATGCAGCCATTAAGCTTTACAGGCTCTGTGCTCCTTTTTTCCAGTAAATCCTTCAGCTCACAGCAATCCTTTTTCCTAATCCCGCTAATAAATTCCATACCATTACCTCGCTTTCCTGTATATTTTTAAACTTTATAAAAACCATTGCAACCGGGTCTTTTCCGGCATCCGGCTGCAAACCGGAATAATCATATAAATACAAAAATCCCGGAGACATTCATTTGTCGGTAAATATGACAAACGACTGTCTCCGGGACGAGATCCAAATCCCGCGGTGCCACCCGAGTTGGGAGATAAACTTTACTCCCCAGCTTTATCACACTTAACGCGTGTACACGCATGAGCCTACTGCTATTTCGACCCACGGGCTCCGGAGTGTTCCGTATCCTGCTCATCACCGCTGGCGGGCTCTCAGTCTATGGCCCACCATCCCTGTCTAAAGGCTACATAACAGGATAAAGTCTCCTTCTTCGCCGATAGCATAATTTCTATTAGTTTACCGTAGGCAAAGCTTCTATATGACAATCCATCCTTGCCCGGCGGGTTATATACATTATTTTAAATATTATTAAATTTATAAAAAAGCAAAGGAATTGTGTGACAACAACGCCTTTGCTGTTGATTTATACTAACACATAATTTTTATTAGCGCAAGTATAAATTTAATTAAAATAAAAATTTTTAACTGGCATTTATTTTGCAATATATATCATAAAATCCTGTCATCAGGCTGTACCCGGCTTAAACCTTTTACCGCATTTACTACCGGTTAATATATGGCCTGCATCAAGTTATATTGCTTTGTATCA
Organism: Clostridiales bacterium; assembly: GCA_012512855.1. Lineage (GTDB taxonomy): Bacteria > Bacillota > Clostridia > Lachnospirales > Lachnospiraceae > Mobilitalea. The sequence continues at coordinate 4,998 of JAAZDK010000085.1, read as the reverse complement.
AATAAATGGCTTAGATTAACTATTTCCCTTATTATTCCGCTGCTATTTAAATTCATCCGGGAAGTTGGGGAAAACATATTTGTAATAATCCAGCTTTAATATATTCTTTGACACTGTGAACTTGTTCCTTACGGTTTTTATCATGTTTTCCACATAATCCTCCGACAAGGGTTCATCTGTCAGATAGGTTACCTCACCTGTCTCTGTATTATACATAATCTTGTCGGTTATAAAGCTTCTGTTTGAAAGAATCACAAGCGGAGGAGCATCCGACAGAATATCCTGTCCCATCAAAAGCCTTGAATCATATTTAAAGCCAAAGAGGTTCAGGAGAGTCGGTATAATATCCAGGCTGGAGCAGGGCTCCTCGATAATAATATTTTCCGTCATACCCTTGGACCAAAGGATAAAATTATTGCGGTAAATCTCAAAATACGGATCTACCTCATGACCTGCCAGCTCATCATACTTTTCCTTTTCCCAGCCATAAGGATAATGATCTGCACTTAAGGCAATCACGGTCCTGTCAGCCACTCCTGCTTCCTCAAGTCTCCTTATCAGCTCCTCCAGAGCTTTATCAAGCTCTATCTGGCAGGCTATATAAGCTCTTACATCACTCGAATAGGGCAGATCGGCCACAGCCTCCCTGTTTTTGTAGGACATCATATTACCGGTAAAGCTGTAGTTCATATGTCCGCTTACTGTCAAATAATATACATGAAATTGCTCATCTTTAACGAATTCGTCAACTGTAGCCTGTATCATCTCAAGATCAGATTCCGGCCATATATTCATATGCTCCAGAACCAATCCGTTGCCTATACCCTTGTACAAATAACCAAAATTGGGATGGGTTTTGTCCCTGTCATAATAGGTATAGGTGTGATTATGATATGCCCGGCTGGTAACTCCCAACAGGTTGAACTGGTGTCCCAGGGCGAAGGGCCAGAGATTATTTCTTCCGTTATACATATTCCTTGAACCGGTAGGAATGATACCTGTCATGGCCACAAACTCACCATCGCTGGTACTGGTTTGCCAAAGGGCCGTGTAGAAATTCTTAAATACGAAGCCCTCATTTACCAGCTTGTATAGTGTCGGTGTTTTTTCCTTATGAACAGCATAGGGTGAAAAGCCCTCCGCTGTTATCTGTATCAGATTATAGCCCTTGAACATTCCTGTATATTTATTTTTATTGGTGGGCGTCACAGTTGCAAAATACTCATGCAGCTTCCTGATATTGCTGTCGCTTTCATTGGCAGCAAGGGCTGCAAAATCTATATCCATAATATTAGGTGAAGTATCTATAGGAATTGGAGTAGGTGTAAGTGGCTGGGTAGGTTCTTCGCTTGGATCAGGCTCTGTTGTCTGATTGCCTGGGCTGCTCGGCGCTTTTGTAGGTTTAATTGTAACAGGCGGCAGCTCAACCAAATCCAGCTCCTCATCCTTATTAAGCAGCAGCTTGCTGATATCCAGCCGTGTTAGTGTAACAATACCCAGCTGCTTTCCGCAGATTTCCGGAACAGCTGAGTTATGATATATATCATATGGGCTGAAATCATCCTTGCCATATATAAGCAGGGACAGCAGTGCAATCAGATGAAAGCCCAAACCGGCTCCCAGCATTATCAGCTGCTCCTTCAGCTGCCTTCTTTCAAAATCAATCTGACGGTTAATAAACAAAAGCAGTACGATTAACGGCAAAAAGAGCAAAAGTACACCACCGATATTTGCTTTAATGGCGGCTATTACCTCCTTGCTGAATTCCGTTAATGCATCCCCCGCCATACCCAGGGTCTGGAAGGAGAAATAAACCTTGAAAACATAATGATATATAAGCTGCACATTAAATATCAGACAGATTACTCCGGTTATCAGTGAAAGAAGAATTTTATTCACTGTTTTATTAAACAAGCCGCAGATAAAGGCTATCAGCAGCCCCAGCGGTACTGCAAACATAACCGGATACAGTATCTTTGCATCAAAGCCCCGATAAATCAGAAAATGGGCCGCCAGCTCCAGGTATACCAAAGAAGCAATCATAAACACAGCAGGAATTATAAAATTTTTCCCGCTTATATTAAGTCTCTTGTTCCACGCATTCTTAAGCTTATAGGCAAGACGGCGGAGCATATTTCCGTCATTGTTTAATTCATCAATAATTTTTGACGATGATATCATATCCTTATTTGGACCACCATGCTCCAATGATAAAGCAAGCCTTTCCTTTTCCTCTTCAAGATTAATTGCCGATATTTCTCTTTTAAGCTGCTCCTCCAGATCCGTATCTGTAAAGTGATCCTTAATAAGATCCGGCAGCTCCTCTTCAGAACCGGCAGCCAATTCTTCAGCTGCGCCAGTTACCATATCAAGGCCTTCGCTGCTCACATGATCCAAAGCTTCCTCAGCCGCCTTTTCCTTGCCCTCACTGCTCGGGTGGTCCGCTCCGGCAGGCATTTTATCCTCCTCACCGCTTGGAAGATCCGGCGCTTTTTCAGCCGGCCTGTCCTTGCCCTCACTGCTTGGGTGGTCCGCTCCGGCAGGTATTTCAGGCATTTTAAGGCCGTCCTCTGCATTCTCCCTTAATACTTCTCTATCGTTATCCATGGAACGAATTACCTTCTTTCAAAGCAAATGTTTCCTTTCCCGCCATAGCTTGATATATGGGCTATGGCACCGTTTATTATAGAAATCTGAGGTGGTTTATGTCCAATATCCGCTTCCAGAATAATAGGCTTATCCAAATCTCCCAGAACCGATAATACTGCCTCTGTATAGTTTATGTCATACTCCTCATTATACATGGCGGGTCTGCCGAATATAAAGCCGGCTGCATGCTCAAACCATCCGGCCTCCCTCAGCTGCCATAAGCCTCTTATCAAAGCGGCACTCCCCAGACTATAGCTTTCAAGATACCATATTATTTTTTCATCCTTATATTTATCTACGAATTCCGCTGTCTTATCATAGCGGGTTCCTATCAGATTAAGCAATACATCAAGACAGCCACCAATTATTCTGCCATGAAGCATGATAGCCTCATCCTCTATTATTCCCTTTGGATTTATGTTAATCCATTTTACGTCCGCATCCGGCATTATAGGTTCAAGTCCTGTGATTCGCTCCCTGTAGCCATTCTGATAACGGTCATGGCTCTGCAGCAGGATATCATGTCCCTCCAGCAGCTTCAGATTATCCTCCAGGGAACTGTGCCAGGGCTCCATACCGAAGCTGCCAAAATTATATGAGTAAACTGTAGCAATATCCAGATTCGTAGTTATAGTAAAGGTCAATCCTGTATTATCGGAAAAGCCCTGAAACCATTTTGCCTTTGAAGCCAAAAGCTCAAAATCAATATGGGGCAGCATCTCAACCAGGAAATCTCCGCCGCTTGCAGCAATTATTACTCTCACCCTGTCATCATCAAAAAGCTGCATCAGCTGTTTTGCTCTGCTTATTCCGTCAGAGCTTCGGCCCTTGCAGTCGGTTTTAACATTATCTGTTATAATAACAGGATAACCATGTTTTTTGAAATTTTCAATACTGTTGTCAAGTCTTCTTAAATCAGGCTCCGATGTAAAGCCTGACGATGTAGCAGTCACACCTATATAATACCCTTTCTCCAGGTTCTTTGGATATATCATACCCTTATACCCTTCCTCCCGCAAATAACTGCTGTATGTCCAATTTGGGACACTTCCATAGTATATCATTGTTAACAAATAATATCAATCCAAATAAATCAGCAAAATTACAGTAGATATGCGGACTTTTGTCGAACAAAATGCATAATATTATTTGAATCAATTTTAATCTTTAAAAAATTTTTAATTCCAAAGTGGATTAAAATAAACTCCGAAAAAAATCTGCATGCTTTTACCTGCATGCAGAATATATATTTCATTATTATTGTATTATTATTCATATCAGATTTAGAATTTACAGATTAAGCCTGGTTATTCTGTCAACAGCTTCCAGGGTGTTTTCATAGCTTCCAAAGGCAGTCAGCCTGAAATAGCCTTCTCCGCTGGGTCCAAAGCCCGATCCCGGTGTTCCTACCACATTTGCCTTAGTCAGCAGCAGGTCGAAAAACTCCCAGGATGTCATCCTGTTTGGCGTCTCCATCCAGATATAGGGCGCATTGATACCGCCTGATACGGTGTAACCGACCTTAACAAGGGCTTCCCTGATAATTTTTGCATTATTCATATAGTAATTAATCTGCTCCCTGGTCTGGCGCTTGCCCTCTTCAGTATAAATTGCAGCACCGGCAGCCTGTATGATATAAGGAGCGCCGTTGAACTTGGTTCCATGTCTGCGGGCCCACAGGCTGTTCAGTGAAACGTCACCGCATTTAAGCTCCTTGGGGATTACCGTAAAGCCAAGTCTTGTTCCGGTAAAGCCGGCATTCTTGGAAAAGCTTCTTATCTCAATTGCACAGCTTTTTGCTCCTTCACATTCATATATTGTATGGGGCAAGCCTTCCTCGGTGATATATGCCTCATAAGCAGCATCATATATTATAACCGCTCCCACCCTGTTAGCATAATCAACCCACTGCTGGAGCTCGCTCCTGCTGATGGTGGCGCCGGTGGGATTGTTGGGGAAGCACAGGTATATTATGTCCGGAGCTTCCTTTGGCAGCTGGGGTGAAAAGTTATTTTCCTTGGTGCAGGGCATATATATCACATTGCTCCATCTGCCCTGCTGGGGCTGATAATCTCCGCATCTGCCTGCCATTGCATTGGAATCAACATATACTGGATACATCGGATCACATACAGCTATTTTATTATCCAGATCAAATATCTCCTGAATATTGCCTGAATCACTCTTGGCTCCGTCGCTTATAAATATCTCATCAAGAGCTATGTCAACACCGCGGGCTCTGTAATCATTATCCGCTATTGCCTGTCTTAGGAATTCATATCCCAGGTCGGGAGAATAGCCCTTAAAGCTTTCCTTCTTGCCCATCTCATCAACTGCGTTATGGAGGGC
>JAAZDK010000084.1 GCA_012512855.1 Clostridiales bacterium | reverse complement strand
GTGGATGGCGGCTATACAGCCCATTGTGTTGTTACGGTTACCGAGGAGACATATGATATCAAGCTGAATTATGAGAGCTATATTTTAGGTAAGGGCAAATCTTTCAACCTGGTTGCTACAATTACACCCGAAACAGCATCCAACAAGAAGGTATACTGGGTATCCAGCAATGAGGATGTGGCCGTTGTAAATGACAGAGGAAAGGTTACCGGCAAGAAGGTCGGTACAGCAACCATAACTGCTGTTGCAGCTGACGGTAGTGGAGCGGAAGCCAGCTGTGAGGTCAGGGTTGTAACTCCTGTTGAAGGCATAACATTAAACAAGACCTATGTAACCCTCTTTGTTGGTGAAACCTTCTCATTAAAGGCTACTATAAGGCCGAAGGAAGCCACAATAAAGGAAGTTATGTGGACAACATCGGATTCCGATGTGGCGATTGTTGATGCGGATGGCGTCGTTACTGCAAAGAAAAAGGGTTCGGCTACGATAACCGCCAAGGCCCAGGACAACACCGGTATTATGGCTATATGCGAGGTTGTTGTATATGAAAGAGTTCCGGCAACAGGCATCACTCTGCAGGACAAGAAGATTACCCTGGTTAAGGGTGAGAGCAGGATGATGCACGTTGTGCTGACTCCCAACAATTCCACCGATAAGGTAACCTGGAGCTCCGATAACAATTCGGTAGCAACCGTTGTGGTAGCCTCCGATAATAAATCTGGTAAGATAACGGCTAAGAATACGGGAACAGCATATCTTACAGCCATGACCGAATCAGGCAAGGCAGCTACCGTAGAGGTAGTAGTAATCGGCTTAAGCGATTATGAGCTTACATTGAGTCAATACGAAAGATATAACTATCTCAGGGTGGAAGGAGTCGATGCTTCCGCTGTGAAATGGAGTGTTGACAATACCTATGTGGCTGAGGTGGACAGATATGGCAATATCACAAGCAAAGGCTTAGGTACGGCAACAATTACTGCTACTGTCAATGGGCGAAAGCTGCAATGTAAGGTAACAGTTACTAAGATTAAATAGCTTTGATCAACAATCTTCCTTTTATATATATTCTCCATTGAAACTGCCAGGTTGTAGGGCTGAAGCGGTAATTTACCGGCCTTGTAACCTGGCAGTTTTATAGTGTCAGGGAGAACAGGTAAAGGCAAGCTCGATTGGTAAAATTGTTCAAGCAAAGTTCCCTTTTTTGGCGGTATCAACGATAAATATATGTTGGGATTGAATATGGATAGTGGTTATGATAGAATTTTTTAAGAACATACGTTTATACGAAAAGAGGGATATCTGTTGCTAATCAGCCTGCATGTCAAAAATTTTGCCTTGATAAATGAGGTTGAGGTTATTTTCGGGGACAAGCTTAATATCTTGACCGGTGAAACAGGTGCCGGAAAATCAATAATAATAGGCTCTATCAATGCCGCACTTGGCGGCAAGATCAGTAAGGATATTATCAGAAGCGGTGCCGATTATGCCCTGATCGAACTGCTTTTTGAAACTGAGGATGAGCAGGTATTTGATATCATGCGCCGGCAGGATATACCGATAGAGGGCAAGCAGATTATTATATCAAGAAAAATCATGGCGGGCAGAAGTATTTGCAGAATAAACGGCGAAAGTGTAACAGCATCGGTTTTGTCGGAGATAGCAGGACGCCTTATTGACATCCATGGTCAGCATGAGCATCAGTCCCTGCTGCATAAGTCAAAGCATCTGGAGCTGGTGGACCGTTATGCAAGAGATGAGATATATGAGATAAAGCAGGAGCTGGAGCAGTGCTACAAGGAATATATAAAAATTAAGCAGGAGTATGATGAGGCAGGTATTGATGAGGATAAAAGAGCAAGAGAAGTATCATTCCTTGAGTATGAGCTTAATGAAATAACATCAGCGGCATTACAGCCGGGTGAGGATGAGGAGCTGGCGACACGATATAAAAGGCTGGCCAATGCCAATACTATTAGCGAGGGGCTGCAGACTGTATACAGATATATGGCGTATGAACCGCAGGCGGCAGGTGATCTGATAGGCAGGGCTTTAAGGCAGCTGATGAAGCTTGCGGAATTTGATTCCTCGATAGAAGCTTATTTAAATCAGCTGACGGATATTGATGCTCTGGTAAATGATTTGAACAGGGATCTGGCTCAGTATCTTCAGGATATGGAAAATCCTGAGGAGGAGCTTAATGAAGTCACAAAAAGGCTTGATCTTATCAATCATTT
>JAAZDK010000083.1 GCA_012512855.1 Clostridiales bacterium | reverse complement strand
GATCAACTGGTGGAATGTGGCAGCTTTAATGCAGCCAAGGAAAAGGGCTTGGTCAGATCTGAGGGCAAGGATTATGTAATTCAGGACGGAGATGTTGTATTATTCCGTTTCAATGTATAGGATTTGCTTCATTGCAGAAAGTGGTGATGAAATCTGCTTTCGATAAGTACAAATATTAATTTCCCCAATTTAGGAATAGAGCTGAGGAATGTACCGGATTCCTTCAATCTTTTTGGTTACCCGATTGCCTTGTATGGTCTGGTTATTGCCGTCGGGATGCTTTTGGGGTATTTTATAACCGAATGGATGGCAAAAAGAACCGGGCAAAATAAGGAGCTTTATCTGGATTTTGCCTTATATGCAATAGTCTTTTCGGTTATTGGAGCCAGAATATATTATGTGATTTTTGAATGGGATAAGTTCAAAGACGAACCGTTAAGCATCCTTAACCTGAGAACAGGCGGCCTTGCCATATTCGGAGGTATAATTGCAGCAGTACTGACGGCAATTATATATTGCAGGATTAAAAAATATTCATTCTGGCTGCTGGCGGATACCGCCTGCATTGGCCTGGTGACCGGCCAGATAGTAGGCCGATGGGGTAATTTCTTCAACCGGGAAGCCTTCGGCAGGTATACAAACTCCTTGTTTGCTATGCAATTGGACAGAAGAAGTGTCGATTATGTGTTTACTGATCGGGTATCGGTCCAAGGGCTTAAGCAAATCTATGCAGGCCGCCAGGAGGCCCTGCAGAGAATCCTGGAGATACGAAGCAATCTGGTATTGGTTGACGGTGTTGAATATATACAGGTTCATCCCACCTTTTTGTATGAATCGGTCTGGAATTTGTGTCTGCTCATTTTCCTGATTTTATATACCAAGCGCAAAAGATTTGATGGTGAGATAGCCCTTTTGTATTTTGCCGGTTATAGTCTGGGCCGTATGTGGATCGAAGGGCTGAGAACGGATCAGCTGTTTTTATGGGGGACGGATTTGGCTGTTTCCCAGCTGCTGTCAGGAATATTGCTTCTGGTTTCCACTGTGATAATTATCTGGATGGGAGGAAGGGCTCGCAAAAGCAAGACTTAAGCAGACGTAGAACTACCCTCCAGGTATTCTAAGAGGAAAAGGGAAGAAAGGTATAAGCACATAAATATAGAGGTATAAGTAAAAGATATAAGTATAAGTGTATTGTATAAGGAAACTCAAATAAGCTTAAGAAAATTTTAGGCATAGGAATAATTTCCTATGTCTTTTTTTAATGACTAGATATTGACACATTTTGTTCGAATTTTTTTATTTACACAATATATTGTTGCTTCCTGTCAGGATAGCATGGAAAGCCTGTTTTCATAAGGCTTTTACGTGCTTTATTTTTTGATTTGATACTTGATTAATTCCCATAATTAATATAAAATGTAGCTATAAGTGGAGCAAAGTGGTTTGAAGTGGTGCAAAAAACCACAAAAGTGGTGAGGCGTTAGTTAGTTTGGATGAAGAAGGTGCAGCCGTATGTTCATGGGGGAGTACAATCATTCGATAGACTCCAAGGGCAGAATAATAATACCTTCCAAATTCCGTGATGAGCTGGGGGACAAGTTTGTAATAACCCTGGGTCTTGACGGCTGTCTCTTCGTGTACCCTTTGGAGGAGTGGCGCACCTTTTCCGAAGGACTGGCCAAGCTCCCTGGAACAAAAGAAGCCAGACAGCTTCAGCGTTTGTTTTTCGCAATGGCTGCTGAATGTGAGCCGGACAAGCAGGGAAGAATATTAATACCCGTCAAGCTACGGGAAAGCGCCGGATTGGAAAAGGACATCGTTTTTGTCGGTGTTCTGAACAAGATAGAAATCTGGAGCAAGGAGCGCTGGGACAGCAATAATGATTACAAGAATATGGATGAAATAGCAGAGCATATGTCACAGTACGGCATCAGCTTCTAGGGCTTAGCTTAAGCCTGCAGGCATTAGCCGGCTTTACATAAGCTGAAAGGAAAGGCGACTTTTATGTCTTATGAGCATATATCAGTATTGCTGGAGGAAACAATACAGAATCTGTCGATAAAGCCGGATGGCATATATGTTGACGGAACCCTGGGCGGAGGCGGCCATTCGTATGAAATTGCAAAACGCCTGACAGCCGGAAGGCTGATAGGAATAGATCAGGATGAGGCTGCCATTATGGCGGCAAAAGAACGGCTGAGAGAATTTGAGGATAGGGTAACGATAGTAAGAAGCAACTACTGCAATATAAAGCAGATACTTGACGGCTTAAATATCGATTCAGTGGACGGAATAATACTGGATCTGGGGGTATCCTCATATCAGCTGGATACAGCGGAGCGCGGCTTTTCCTATATGGAGGACGCCCCGCTTGATATGAGAATGGATACCAGGGCCACAAGTACGGCAAGGGATATAGTGAATAATTATTCCGAAGCCGAGCTTTACAGAATTATAAGAGATTATGGTGAAGATAATTTTGCCAAAAACATTGCAAAGCATATTGTAAGACAAAGAGAAATTAAGCCAATCGAAACAACACTGGAGCTTGCCGATATTATTAAGGCTGCAATACCAAAGAAGCTTTGGGCTGGCGCAGGACACCCGGCTAAAAGAACCTTTCAGGCGATAAGAATAGAGCTCAACAGGGAGCTGGAGGTACTTAAGGATACATTGCAGGATATGATTGATATATTAAAGCCCGGTGGAAGAATATGCATAATAACCTTCCACTCTCTTGAGGACAGAATTGTTAAAAACTGCTTTAGGACAAATGAAAATCCATGCGTTTGTCCACCTGATTTTCCTGTATGTGTCTGCGGCAGGAGGTCTTCAGGAAGGGTTATAACCAAAAAGCCGATTTGCCCATCGGAGGCTGAAATTAAAGTAAATAAAAGAGCCAAGAGTGCAAAATTGCGGGTGTTTGAGAAAGCTTAGAGAGGGGATGCATGCATGGCATACAGAGGTCAATACAATAATAACGGTAATATAAGGACAAGCTATACTAACGGCAATGCCGCTCGTAAATTAAGCGTAGTCCCTGATATACCTGATGAGGAAGTAGTTAAAAAACCAAAGACGCATACAAGGCCGCAAAGACAGCCGCAAAGCAGGCCACAGCAGCGGCCGGACAGACAGGTGCGCAGACAACCAAGAGGTATGCAGTGCATCAGCTTTACATCCTTGCTGGTACTGGCTGCAGCCAGCATTGCCACAGTTTATCTGTGCATAGAATATCTCAAGCTGCAATATGAGGTAACTGCAATGGATAAAAACATTATTTCCATGGAAAAGAAGCTGACAGCCTTAACCAATGAAAATGATGCAGCCTATGAGGCTATCAACACAGCCTTTGACCTTGACTATGTTTACCGGGTTGCTGTTGAGGAGCTGGGCATGGTATATCCCAAGGATAATAAGGTTATCACATACAAGAGCAGCGGAACGGATTATGTAAGACAGTATGAGGATATGGAATAACAAGCATAATAATTAGAAAGGCGAAAGGTACGATGGAGAAATCAGCCGGTAGGGTAAATCCGCCTAAAACCAAAATATTCAGTTCACGAATGCAAGCAAGGTTATTGCTTGTATTTTGTGTTGTTGCGCTTTTTATGTCGGCTTTGATAGCCCGATTAATATATATCATGCAGGTTGATGGGGAAAGATACGCCAAGCAGGTTCTCTCCAGACAATCATATGTCAGCGCCATACTGCCGTATAAGAGAGGGGAAATACTTGACAGGAAGGGAACCGTGCTGGCAAGAAGCGAGCTGCAGTACAGGCTTATTCTGGATGCCAAGCTTCTGCTTCAATATAAGGACAGTGTTACTCCGACCCTGACAGCCCTTAATAAGTATTTTGGCATTGACATTGAAAGCACTCGAACCTTGCTGTCGGAAAGGGCCGAAAGCCATTACATAGTATTGCAGAAGAATCTGAATTACGAGGATGTGGATAAATTTAAAAAGGCCGTTGAGCAAATAAATAAAAACAGCAAGAGCCAGGAGAAGATTCTCGGCGTCTGGTTTGAGGAGGAGTATGTCAGATCCTATCCCTATGCCACCATTGCCTGTGATGTTATAGGCTTTTCCTCCGCAGACAATGTAGGCTACTACGGCATAGAGGAATACTACAATGATGAGTTGAACGGCATTAACGGAAGAGAGTATGGCTATTATGATGCCGAGCTGAATATAGAAAGAATTGTAAAAAAAGCAGTAAACGGCAACTCGGTTGTCAGTACGATAGATATCAATGCTCAACGTATAATACAGAAGTATATCCGTCAATTCAATGAGGAATTCGGCAGTAAAAACATAGGGGTTCTGGTGATGGATCCCAATAGCGGTGAAATACTGGCCATGGCATCCAATCAGGAGTATGACCTGAATGATCCCAGAAACCTGAGCCCCTTTTATTCAGAGGAAGAGCTGGCGGTAATGACAGATGAGCAGAAGATGACTGCTCTTAATAGCATATGGAAAAATGACGCAATAAGTATCATTTATGAACCTGGCTCAACCTTTAAGCCCATAACCGTTGCCACGGCTCTTGAGGAAAGCCTGGCAAATGATAATTCCACATATTTATGCGATGGCAAGGAAATAATTCCGGGACTGGAAAAACCCATTCACTGCAATAAAAGAAGCGGTCATGGGCATATAACTCTGGCCCAGTCGATTATGCTTTCCTGTAATGATGCTATGATGCAGATTGCTGCCCTTGAGGGCAGGGAAATTTTCTATAATTATGAAAAAAGCTTTGGCTTCGGACAAAAGACAGGTATTGATCTGCCGGGTGAGCAGTCAGGCCTTATAATAGCCAAAGACAAACTAAATGCGTCTGAACTGGCAACCAGCAGCTTCGGCCAGTCGGTTACCGTAACTATGCTCCAGCTGACAGCTGCCTATTCATCAATAGTAAACGGAGGCTATTATTATCAACCCCATATCGTAAAAGAGATAATCAATGAAAACGGAGCCACCGTAAAGAAAATTGACAAGCTGCTGGTTCGCCAGACTGTATCGGAGGCAACAAGTGAGCTGCTCCAGAAGTATCTGTATCTGACTGTTGAAGAGGGAACGGCAAAGCATGCAAAGGTCAGCGGCTACTCGATAGGAGGAAAAACAGGAACAGCCCAGAAGCTGCCCCGTGACGCAAAGACCTACATAGTATCCTTTATTGGACATGTACCGGCTATTAATCCTGAGGTTGTTATATATGTAATGATTGATGAACCGCAGAATGTTGAAAGGCAGGACAATAGCTCTATAGCTACAACATTGGCCAGCAGGATAATGGCTGAGCTGCTTCCTGCACTGGGCATCTATCCGGAAGGTGATATTGATTATCTGCTGGATGATGAAGCAGGGCAGGGCAATCAGACAGGCGGCTCAAATACTCAGAGCCCGAATGCTGCCGGTAATGCCGGAAACGACTCCGGTAGTACAAGTACCGACAGCAGCTCCTCCGGTAGTACAAACTCCGGTAGTGGTAACACAACCAACAGTACAGGCACCGGTAACACCTCAGATAGAGACGCTTCCGCCGGCAATACGGGCACTAATCCACAGGGGACTGATTCGACAGCAGGTAATAATGCCGGCAGTCAGGATGCAAATGCCGGCGATGCCGAACAGGATGGCAGTCCTATAGCCGATGACGGACAGGACGGGGCCGGAGTGAGTGAGGGAATTAATGATGGAAATGATCAATCAGATGGTGATTTATTTATAGATGATGAGTTTAATCCTGATGCTTTGGAGTAATTTATGAATAAAGCAGCATTCTTTTTAATAAAATGAAACGACAAGACTAAAAGGGTTGCTGTAAATGAGCCGAAGCAGGACTTACAACAGGAGGAATATTTTTATAGTTGCAGTCGTGGTAATGCTGGTTGCTGCAGCGCTTACCGTAAGGCTTGGCTATCTGATGATCTTCAAATCAGAGGATTATGCGGCCAGGGCAAAGGCTCTACATGAAAGGGAAAGGGCAATCAAGGCAAAACGCGGCAATATTTATGATGCCAACGGCATTCTACTGGCTACCAACAAGCCTGTATGCACCATATCCGTCATACATGCCCAGATAACTGATCCGGAAAGAGTTATACAGGTCTTGTCGAAGGAGCTGGGACTTAGTGAGGAAAGAGTAAGAAAAAGGGTTGAAAAGGTATCCTCCATTGAACGCATAAAATCTAACGTTGACAAGGAAATAGCAGACCGGATCAGGGAATATGACCTGGATGGCGTCATGGTGGATGAGGACTATAAGCGTTATTATCCATATGACAGCCTTGCCTCTAAGGTATTAGGCTTTACAGGAAGCGACAACCAGGGCGTAATAGGCCTTGAGGTAAAATATGATAAATACTTGAATGGTATAGACGGCAGAATCCTTACTCTGACAACTGCCTACGGAGTTGAAATCAAAAATGCGGCAGAGGATAGAATCGAACCGCAGGCAGGGAATGATTTGCATCTTAGCCTGGATATAAATATTCAGAAATATGCAGAGCAGGCGGCCCTTAAGGTAAGAGAGCAAAAGAATGCAAAAAGCGTTAAGCTGATTGTCATGAATCCTCAAAATGGTGAGATTTATGCCATGGTAAATGTACCTGAATTTAACCTCAATGATCCTTACACCCTGCTGGATGAGATAGCAGATGATTATGAGGGTCAGACCTTAAGTCCTAATAAGCTGAACGAGCTGCTTAACGGAATGTGGAGAAATTCCTGTATATCCGATACATATGAACCCGGCTCGGCCTTCAAGATAATTACAGCGGCAGCAGCTCTTGAGGCAAATCTGGTAAAGCTGACGGATTCTTTTTTTTGCCCGGGCTATAAAAAGGTGGAGGATCGGATTATTCGCTGCCATAAAAAGGGAGGCCATGGCAGCCAGAACTTCATTGATGGTATTAAAAATTCCTGCAATCCTGTATTTATGGAAATAGGAGCCAGGCTGGGGCCTGAAAAAACCTATTATTATTATGATAAATTTGGACTTTTTGACAAAACGGGCATCGACCTGCCCGGAGAAGCAGGCTCCATAATGCATAAGCTGGAGGATATAAAGCCTGTTGAGCTTGCTACAATGAGCTTTGGCCAGTCCTTCCAGATAACACCCCTGCAGCTTTTGAGGGCGGTAAGCGCAATTATAAACGGAGGCAAATTAATAACACCTCATTTTGGCGTATCCATCCGCTCTGCAGATGGAAGCTATATAAAAGAGCTGGATTATCCGGTAATAGAAAACGCCATATCAAAGGAAAGCTCAGAAACAATGAAGGAGCTGCTGGAGGCGGTTGTTTATGACGGAACAGGCAAAAGGGCATATCTGCCCGGCTTTCGCATCGGTGGAAAGACAGCTACCTCTGAAAAGCTGCCGAGAGGCAACGGCAAATATATCTCCTCCTTTGTCGGCTTTGCACCTGCAGATGATCCTCAGGTGCTTGCAATAGTTCTGATCGATGAGCCCACCGGTATCTATTACGGGGGAGCCATTGCAGCCCCGGTTATAGGAGAACTGTTTGATAACATTCTTCCTTATCTGGGAATAGAGGAGAGATATACCGAGGAAGAGATGAAGCAATTCAATGCCGGCAGTATCGAGGTGCCGGATTTTGTAGGCAAAAGCAGGGATGAAGTTAAAAAGCTTATGAAAATATATGAATTCGGGGAAGCTTACACCATTGGAGAAGGCGACATTGTCATTGAGCAATTTCCCCTGCCGGGTGAGAAGGTCAATAAAAAAAGCGATATTATCCTGTATTATGGCGGGCAGAATGAGACCCGGTCTTCAGGTTAATAATAACAGAAAAAGAATTATATGGTAATTCATTTGATATTGATTATTATATCCTGTTACAGTATAATAGCCTTTGGCTAAATAGCCTTTGACAAGGTAGCCATAAGGCTAAATAATCTTTGGTCAATATACCAAAGGCTATTGCAAATTAACATATGAAAAATTAATATAAGCCTGCATCTGGCGGAATGGAGTTATAGTATGAATTTTGCTGATTTTAAACTTGTTTTGCCTGTAATAATATCATTCCTGGTATGCGCAATATTGTGCCCGATTCTGATTCCATTTTTAAAGAGACTGAAGGTTGGCCAGCACGTGCGGGAGGAAGGGCCGCAGACCCATCTTAAAAAGTCGGGAACCCCCACAATGGGCGGTATTGTTATTGTTTTAAGCATAGCCATCACATCCTTGATATATATCTGGAGGAATGAATACCGGGATATCATTCCCGTACTCTTTTCAACCATAGGCTTTGGCATAATAGGCTTTATGGATGACTACATCAAGGTGGTGATGAAGCGTTCCAAGGGACTCAGTGTAGTACAGAAGCTAATCGGGCAGATTCTGGTAACTGCAATATTGTGCTATTACCTGCTGAATTTTACCGATATCGGCACGGCAATGCTGATTCCGTTTTCGGGAGGCAAATATCTGGATTTGTCATTCCTGTTTATACCGTCATTTTTTATAGTGGTACTGGGTACCGTCAACGGCTCCAATTTCACAGACGGACTTGACGGGCTGGAGGCCAGCGTAACCATATTGATAGCTACATTTTTTACAGTGGTTTCAATCGGTATGGGCAGCAACATATCACCGATAACAGGTGCGGTGGCAGGAAGCCTGCTGGCATTTTTACTGTACAATGTTTATCCGGCTAAGGTTTTCATGGGTGATACAGGCTCTCTTGCTCTGGGGGGCTTTGTGGCCATGTCGGCATACATGCTGCAGATGCCTCTGTTTATCCTTCTGGTGGCTCTGATATATCTGGTGGAGGTTATGTCTGTAATACTGCAGGTAAGCTATTTCAAGCTTACAGGTGGAAAAAGGATTTTCAAGATGGCGCCGATTCACCATCATTTTGAGCTGATGGGCTGGTCGGAGACAAGGGTTGTAGCTGTATTTTCGGTTATTACAGCTTTACTTTGCCTGATATCCCTGATGGGACTGGGCTGATACAGAAAGCGCACTTATAACTGATACTACTTGGCTAAAGTATAGGACTGATTGTAGACAAAAGAGAACCATTACAAAAGAACAGTGTTTATTCTGAGCTTTGGAGGGGAGCTATGCAGTTTGCAGGTAAGCGGGTAATGGTTTATGGTGCTGCAGTCAGCGGTGTTTCAGCAACAAGATTACTCTGCAGATTAGGTGCAGATGTGATTTTGTTTGATAATAATACTGCACTTACCAAGGATGATATTACTGACAGATTGGGTGAAAGCTTAAATTTCAGATTCATAACGGGACAATTGACAGATGATTTGCTGCAATGGGCACAGCTGGCGGTTGTAAGCCCCGGTGTCAGCCTGGATTGTCCTGACATGCTTAGGATCAAAGCCGCAGATATCCCTATATGGGGAGAAATTGAGCTTGCCTTTCGTAATTGCCGGGGCAGGATAGCGGCTATTACAGGAACCAACGGAAAAACCACAACCACAATCCTTACCGGAAAAATACTAAAATCCTTTTATCCGGAGGTATATGTGGTGGGCAATATAGGGACCTCCTTTTCAGATATTGCCCTTGAAACAACAGAAAAGTCGGTAATCGTGCTGGAGCTTTCCAGCTTCCAGCTGGAAACCATACATAAATTTAAACCTGATGTTTGCACGATACTTAATATTACACCTGATCATCTGGATCGCCATCATACACTTGAAGAGTACATAGCAATGAAGGAAAGAATAAGCCTTAATCAGGGCAAGGATGATTTATGCATTCTGAATTATGAGGATCCGATATTAAGAGAAATGGCAGACAGGATCAGGCAAAGAACCAGGATTATGTTCTTTTCAGCCAAAAGAGAGCTGGAGGACGGCTTATTTTTGGAGGATGAGGAAATATGCAAGTCATCTGAAGGAAGGCTGCAGCAGCTGTGCAATATAAACATGCTGCATGTCATTGGACGGCATAACCATGAAAATATCATGGCGGCGGCAGCTATAGGACTGGCACTGGGGGTGCCAATTGATCTGGTCAGAAAAACGGTGCTGAACTTTAAAGGGGTTCCCCACCGGATAGAATATGTGGCAAACATACAGGGTGTTGATTATTTCAATGATTCTAAGGGAACCAATCCCGAGGCCAGCATTAAGGCTATACAGGCCATGAAGGCCCCCACCGTACTTATAGCGGGAGGCTATGACAAGCATTTATCCTTTGACGGATGGGTCAGGGCCTTTGAAGGGAAAATAAAGCTGCTAATCCTTCTGGGTCAGACCAGGAACAAGATAGCAAAAGCAGCCAGGAGAGTGGGCTTTACAAATGTAATATTTGCCGACGATCTAAAGGAGGCTGTTTATATAAGCTCCTTATATGCACAGCCGGGTGATGCGGTGCTGTTATCTCCTGCCTGTGCCAGCTGGGATATGTTTGACAATTTTGAGCAGAGAGGCAATCTCTTCAAGGAATATGTAAAGGAATTATTGGATAAGCAAAAAGGCAGCAGCGAAACAGCAGATTAATCAGAAGCAATGAAAGGTATGGAATGTGTTATGAGCAGAACAGCAGCGGGGGTAAAATCAAAAAAACTGCACAGCTATTACGATTATAGCCTGTTATTTATAATACTGTTCCTGGTTTGCTTCGGTCTGGTTATGATCTACAGCACCAGCTCCTATAATGCCCAGAGAATCTATGGGGATGCCATGCATTTTTTGTCCAGACAGGCACTTTTTACAGGAGCCGGAATACTGATTATGCTTTTTGTGTCCAGAATAGATTACAGGATTTATATCAGAAATTTGCCGGTAATCAGACTGAAGCCCATTACCCTGCTGTATCTTTTGTGCCTGTTTTTGCAAATATATGTATTAATCTTCGGGGTTGAGATCAACGGTTCAAAGCGCTGGATTGACATGGGGCCGCTGGGAAGGTTCCAGCCGTCGGAGCTTACAAAGATTGCAGTTATATTGTTTACAGCATACATAGTCAATCTTGCCCCAAGAAGACTTGACAAATTCCGCGGCTTTTTGAGAGTGGTTATATTTATAGCTCCGTTGCTGGGTTTGATAGTGGTGGAGAACTTCTCCACAGCCCTTATTGTTGGCGTTATTATGGTTGCCATATGCTTTGTTGCCAGCAAAAAGAAGGGATATTTCATCATATCCGCTCTGATATTTGTAGGAATTGCCGCCTTGTTCATAATACTGTTCCCTTATCGCTCGGAGCGAATCAGAATATGGATGAATGTTGAAACGGAGCCCAAGGGCTACCAGATTCTGCAGGGCTTATATGCCATAGCCTCAGGCGGTTTTTTCGGCAAGGGACTGGGGCAGAGTATGCAAAAGCTGGGCTTTATTCCCGAATCCCACAATGATATGATTTTCTCCGTAATCTGCGAGGAGCTTGGCCTTTTTGGAGCGATAGCCCTGATATTGCTCTTTTTGCTGCTGATATGGAGAATTTTCATAATCGCCATCAACTCCGTGGATTTGTTCGGAGGCCTGGTGGCAACCGGCGTACTGGCGCATATAGCTACCCAGGTACTGATTAATATAGCGGTAGTAACCAATTCAATACCTTCAACAGGTATTCCGCTTCCGTTCATTAGCTACGGTGGAAGCTCGGTCATGGTAATCCTTTTTGAAATGGGGATAGTGCTCAGCATTTCAAACCAGATCAAAGGAGAAAAATAAGCTCCTTGCGGCAAAGGACAAGCATTTTGCGAATCCGGCTAAAGCTGCATTATGCCCTGTCATGCCGCCCATTCACGCGGGCAAGCCTCTTTTCATATAGTATACTATATTTGCTACAATGTCTGAGGTGTGCTATGTCGAGTATAGAGGTCATCGGCGGCGAACAGTTAAAGGGTGAACTAAAAATACAGGGTTCCAAAAATGCAGCGCTGCCAGTGATAGCCGCAACCATTTTAAACAAAGGAATATCTGTTCTGAAAAATTGCCCTAAGATACTTGATGTTTTTCATATGGTTCAAATACTGGAGGACTTGGGGTGTGCTGTCAGCTGGGATGACAATACACTTATCGTAGACAGCAGGCAGGCGAGCGTTACGCATGTATCCGAGGAATCGGTACGAAAAATGCGCAGCTCCATATTATATCTCGGGGCGGTTTTGGGCAGATTCCATGAGGTGACGATTGCTTATCCAGGTGGCTGCTCCATTGGAGCCAGACCCATAAATTATCACCTGAACGCCCTTAAAAAGCTGAATGTGACCCAGGAATTTCTAGATGAGGATGAAAAAATTATCCACTGCCACACAGACAGGATTAGAGGTAATGACATTTTTCTTGAATTTCCCAGTGTAGGGGCCACGCAAAATATTATACTGACAGCGGTTTATGCCGAAGGTACTACAAGGATTTACAATGCGGCCAGAGAGCCGGAGGTTGTCGAGCTGTGCAACTATCTGATAGAGGCAGGGGCCAGAATATGCGGCAAGGGTACGGCGTTTATTGAGATTGAGGGCGTTAAAAGGCTTCATGATGTTGAGTACAGTCTTCCCAGCGACCGTATCGTGGCCGGAACATATATGGCTGCAGTTGTGACTGCAGGGGGAAATGTGGTATTTAATGATGTACCCGTGGGGCATATGGAATCAACCATAAGAATTCTTAGAAAAACTGGCTGTCTGATAGATATAGATGGCAGCAGGGTCAGGGTGGTGGCCAGACGAAGGCCCAATCCAATCGAGCTTATCAGGACACAGCCCTATCCGGGATTTCCCACAGACATGCAGTCCCAGCTTATGAGCGTATTGTGCAAGGCCGATGGTGTAAGCGCTATACATGAGCAGATTTTTGAATACCGCTTCCACAATGTGAATGAGCTTAGGAAAATGGGTGCAAGGATTGAGCTGGATAATGAAAGCAACAAGGCGACTATATACGGAGTCAAAAGTCTGCACGGTGCCCTGGTCAAGGCTCATGATCTAAGAGGTGGAGCAGGCCTGGTGATTGCCGGTCTTGCAGCTGAAGGTACAACAGTTGTTACCGAGGCCGACAGCATAGAACGTGGCTATGAGGATATCTGCAGGGATTTTGGCGTATTGGGGGCAAAATTGAGATACTGCAGTGACAATGAACAATACATGATGAAGCGGCATGCTATAGATGCAGTACAATAATTTCGGAGGTTGAAGTGGGTACTTATCGAAGGCTGAGAAACAATAGTGTACTATTCAGAATTTTAAAAAAACTGATTTTGTTCCTGACTTTTTTTGTGCTGCCCTTCTGCTTGCTATGGTTTGGCTTTAGTATCAGGCAGGTTGAGGTGGCAGGAGCGCAGCATTATGATCCGGAGCAGATTAAGAAAATGGTGTTTAACACAAGTCTTGACTCCAATTCCCTGTACCTTTATCTGAAGTACAATTACCTTCCGCAGCCGAAGCATCCTTTTATAGAAAGGATAGACATAAGGCTGCAAAAGCCGGGCTATGTTAAACTGAATGTATATGAAAAAATGGTGGCCGGCTGTGTGGAGATGATGGGTGAGTATTTTTACTTTGACAAGGATGGGATTGTAGTCGAGAGTTCACCTGTTAAGCTGGATAAGGTACCACTGATAAAGGGGCTGAAATTCAATGAAATCATCCTTTATGAAAAGCTAAGCATTAAAAAGGAAAGGCTTTATATCCCCTATGAGGAGCTTTCAGCCATGGAGGCAGATGGTGATGAGGCAGAGGCTTCATCAGCCGGAAATAAGCAGAGTGACAGCCAGGAAAGTACGGTAAATGATTATATATTCGACACGATAATTAAGCTGACACAGCTGATTGACAAATATAACATTAATGTAGATACGGTAATCTTCAACAGCAATTATGAAATTACCCTGGAGTGTGGAACAGTAACGGTGCTTCTTGGAAAGAAAAGTACATATGATGAAACTCTTTCCGAGCTGGGGAATATAATGAAGGAAGTTGAAGGCATGGAAATAACCATTGATATGGATAACAGGCTGAAGGAGACCGGGGGGATTATTGCAAAACCGAAAAAATGACATTAAAATGAATAAAGAGTTGAAATATATATAAATTTTAAAAAATTTTGCTTGATTATTTATAGGTTTAAAGATATCATATAGATAGAATAGCAACACCACAAATTGTATAAGGTCACAAAAAAATCCCATTATAATGTGGTTCAGGAAAATTTGGAATCGGACTTTACATTAATTTACACTTCGTATTTTTATATATGCATAAAAGAAATAGAAATAGGATAAAAGGAGGAAAAGGCCTTGCTTGAAATCAGGAACAATGAGGCGGACACCACAGCGAAAATACTCGTAATCGGAGTAGGGGGAGCGGGTAATAACGCCGTTAATCGAATGATAGAAGAAAATATTGTCGGTGTTGAGTTCGTTTGTGTAAATACGGACAAGCAGCATCTTAAAAACTGCAAGGCACCGCTGTGCATACAGATTGGTGAAAAGCTGACCAAGGGGCTGGGTGCGGGGGCACAGCCTGAGATTGGCCAGAAGGCTGCGGAGGAAAGCAAGGAGCAGCTTACGGAGGTTATCAGAGGTGCAGATATGGTCTTTGTCACCTGTGGAATGGGTGGCGGTACCGGGACAGGTGCAGCACCTGTGATTGCCCAGTTAGCCAAGGATATGGGAATTCTCACAGTAGGTATTGTGACAAAGCCCTTCAAGTTTGAAGCAAAGACAAGAATGATGAATGCGCTTAACGGTATTGAGCGTCTTAAGCAGCATGTAGATACACTTATAGTAATCCCGAATGACAAGCTGCTTGAGATTGTAGATCGCAGAACAACCATGCCGGAAGCCTTACGCAAGGCTGATGAAGTCCTCCAGCAGGGTGTTCAGGGTATAACTGATCTTATTAATGTACCCGGTCTGATCAATCTGGATTTTGCAGATGTGCAGACTGTTATGAAGGACAAGGGTATCGCCCATATCGGTATTGGTGTCGGAACAGGAGATGACAAGTGTATTGATGCCGTCAAGCAGGCAATAACAAGTCCGCTGCTTGAGACAACCATTCAGGGTGCAACACATGTTATTATAAATATTTCAGGTGATATCAGCCTCATTGAAGCCAATGAAGCGGCAACACTGGTACAGGAGCTGGCAGGAGAGAATGCCACCATCATCTTCGGTGCCGTATATGATGACACTACTCCGGATACCGCGACTATCACAGTTATAGCAACCGGTTTGGACAACCATCAGAAGGAGCTGGTTAAGACACCGGAATTTTTGAGAAATTCTACAGGAAGCGGTGTCAGAACTCAATACAAGCCGGATTTGGG
>JAAZDK010000082.1 GCA_012512855.1 Clostridiales bacterium | reverse complement strand
TTCTGCAGTCAATCCGGTTCTGCAAAAGCCCGGGCCTATGATCAGCGGGCCTATAATTCAGAATGAAGCAATCAGGCAAAGCTTCGAGCAGGCTTGCACCAGAGAATAATTTAGATGTCGGCATCGCATACTGACCCTGGAGAATAAATACACGGTAAGAGGAATATGTCCTGATTTGACCCAAAAACTAGCTTAATGAAAGGAACTGTTTACTATGAAATTGTCTAGATACATTTTGAAATATTGGTATGCCTATTTATTGGCATTGATATGCATAATTACAGCCGTTTCCCTGGATATGCTTTCACCCCAGGTAACTAAAAGGGTTATCGATGATGTCATAATTGACAGGGATATAGAGCTGTTGCCAAAATTGCTATTGCTGATATTTATAATCGGCATCGGAAGATTCATCTTCCAGTACCTTAAGGAATTGATTTTTGATTTGGTTAGCTCAAAGATTTCAGTAAAAATACGAAAGGATCTTTTTGTTCATATCCAGTCCTTATCTTTGAGCTTCTTTGACAAAAACAATACAGGTGAATTAATGTCACGTGTAAAGGATGACGTTGACCGTATATGGGCAGGCAGCAACTATATCAGCATGCTTATAATTGAGGTAACTATACATACCGGCATTGCACTCTACTGCATGTACAATATTAGCCCTCGCCTTGCAATAATACCCAGCGTTGTGCTGCCCATCATGGGTGCTCTTGCGATTTTTATGGAAAATAAGCTTGGCAAGGTCTATGAAGCAGTAAGCGAAGAAAGCGCCCAGCTTAACCTTGTAGCCCAGGAAAACCTTTCAGGTGTAAGGACTGTCAAGGCCTTTGCCAGAGAAAAATACGAGATTAATAAATTCTTGTCTCATAACAAGAAATATTACGAGCTTAACATGAAGCAGTCCAAGGTATTTATAAAATACTATCCGTATTTTCAGTTTGTAACAAAGCTTCTGCCTTTGGTCACTATCGTAATAGGCGGCCTGCAGGTTATAGACGGGAAGATGTCCCTTGGCTCTCTTGCTGCTTTTACAGAATACTCATCAAATATTGTATGGCCTATGGAAATGTTAGGCTGGCTCTCCAATGAGTTTGCAGCAGCCGTCGCTTCAAGCAAAAGGATAAAGAAGATATATGAGCAGAAGCCGGAAATAACTGATCCTGCAAATCCGGTTGTTCTGGATAAGGTTGAGGGCAATATCCGTTTTGACAAAGTTTGCTTCAATCTGGATGGAAAAAGCATTCTTTCAGATATAAGCTTTAACCTGGAGGCTGGAAAAACAATCGGAATTATGGGTGCGACAGGAGCAGGCAAAAGTTCAATAATCAATCTCCTGCAACGCTTCTACGATACCAGTGAGGGCGAGATTTATCTGGATGGGGTAAATATAAAAAATCTATCCCTGAAACAGCTTAGGGAAAGCATTTCACCCGTAACACAGGACGTATTTTTATTCTCAGATACTATCAATGAAAATATTAAAATGGGCAAAAAGCACCTTGTTAAGCATGATGAGGTCACCCAAGCGGCTAAATATGCCCAGGCCCATGAATTTATCGACAGAATGAATGACGGCTATGAAACCATAGTTGGTGAACGTGGTGTAGGTCTGTCTGGAGGCCAAAAGCAAAGAATAAGCATTGCCAGAGCACTGGCAAAAAAGGCTCCTGTTCTGGTGCTGGATGATTCTACATCTGCCCTTGATATGGAAACAGAGCATTTGATCCAGAAGGCCCTTGCCGACATAGCTTCCACCAAAATCATTATCGCCCACCGAATCTCTGCCGTACGTTATGCCGATGAAATAATAATACTTGAAGACGGCAGAATAACTGAACGTGGAACACATGAGAGCCTGCTGCAGCAGAAGGGCTATTACTACAAGACATTTATGGCTCAGTACGGAGATTTTAAAGAGCTCCAAAATGAGCAAAAGCAGCTTAACAAAAAGGAGGCAGAGATATGTCTGTAAATGCCATTAAAGAAGACGAACAATTACATTCCGTCAGCAAAAAAACGACTCTTTTAAGATTATTCCGCTATATGCTTGCATATAAGCTTCCTATTGCGGCAGTTATAATAATTATGCTGGTGACGGTTGCGATTTCTATTGTAAATCCACTGATTATCCGGCATGCTATTGATACAAATATAGCAAACAATGACCTTCGGGGCTTATTGACAACTGGCGGCATAGCACTGGCCCTAAATATAGCTTTTGTACTTTTGGTAAAGCTTCGCATGTATATGATGGCCAGGATTTCCAACCAGGTACTACTGACAATTAGGCAGGAGCTGTATACTCACATACAAAGGCTTAGCTTTTCCTTTTTTGACAGCAGGCCCACGGGAAAAATTCTTGCCCGTATCATAGGTGATGTTAATTCCCTAAAGGATGTCCTCTCCAACAGTGTAACCACCCTGATACCTGATTTTGTGACCATAAGCGCGGTTGTAGCCATTATGATAATAATTAACTGGCAGCTGGCTCTTGCCTCGCTTGTAACCCTGCCCTTTATGATGTTCGGGCTCTGGTTTATACAGACCTTTTCCCATAAAAGATGGCAGCTTCACCGTAAAAAAAGCTCCAACCTGAACGCCTTTATTCATGAGGATTTGTCAGGTATGAGGATTATTCAAAGCTTTACGGCAGAAAAGGAAACCGAAGCAGACTTTGATATTCTCCTAAAGGAGCACAGGGATTCCTTTGTAAGCGCTATACTGCTGAATGATGCCTTTGGCTCTGTTATTGACATCAGCTGGGGAGTAGGAAGCATCTGTATGTATTATGTTGCGGTAAAAATACTTAGTATAGATTCCGGCAGTGTAGGCACCCTGATGGCATTTGCCATGTATATTACGATGTTCTGGCGGCCGATTATGAACCTTAGTAATTTTTACAATCAGCTCATCACCAATATCAGCGGAGCTGAGCGTATCTTTGATATTCTTGATACAAAGCCTGAAATAGAGGATGGCCCGGGTGTAATTGAACTGCCAGAGATAAAGGGAGAGGTATGCTTTGATCATGTATCCTTCTCCTATGATAAGGACAGCAGGGTGTTAAATGACGTAAGCTTCAGGATAAAGCCCGGTGAAACCATAGCCCTTGTCGGGACGACAGGCGCAGGCAAGACCACCATAGTGAACCTGATCAGCCGTTTCTATGATGTACAGGAGGGCAATATCTATATCGACGGATATAATGTCAAAGATGTGTCGATAGAAAGCTTAAGAAGACAAATGGGCATTATGACGCAGGACAATTTCCTCTTTTCCGGCACGGTGGCCGACAATATCCGTTATGGAAAGCTTGATGCAACAGACGATGAGATAGTTGCGGCAGCCAAGGCTGTAAATGCCCATGATTTTATAATGAAGCTTGATAATGGCTATCAGACCGAGCTTAAGGAACGCGGGGCCGGCCTGTCAATTGGCCAGCGTCAGTTAATAGCCTTTGCCAGAACCATGGTTTCAATGCCTAAAATACTGATACTGGATGAGGCAACATCCAGTATCGATACCCACACAGAGCTGCTGGTGCAGCAAGGTATTGAAGCCCTGCTTCGAGGCAGAACCTCATTTGTAATCGCCCACCGTTTGTCCACTATCCGCAAGGCAGACCGCATCTTTGTCATAGATGACGGGCAAATCAAGGAGGAGGGCAACCATGAGCAGCTGCTTGCCAAAAGAGGCATGTATTACAATCTCTACATGGCCCAGTTTAAGAACCTGTAATCTTGGAGCTGACCTGTATTAATTGCTTTGTCTATACTTCAAGTGTAATATTAATTTAATATTCTACAGGACATGTGGAGAAATCCATGTAGAACAAAAGAGATATGCTGTATAGGCTGTGCCCTGCAGTATATCTCTTTGTTCTGCCTTAGATTATATTCTATAATGAGACTACTTTATTTTCCTGCTCTTTTTTGAATTACTCTGTCTTTTTGCAGCCATTTTATAAGACTTGTCATTACCTAGCCACCACATTGCGCTTTCTTTGCAGAATAGCCGAAAGGCCGATAAATATAGCCACTAACCTGTATAATATCCATAATATACCCCGTAAAATTGCTGGTTCACAGCTTGTTATCCCATACTAATAATTATATCCTAATCTATATTGAGATATATTGTACTGAATTAATTGTTCTAATAATCGAACTACAACCTGATAAATTTTCTTCTGGGTAATGTAACAATAAAGCTACTTCCCTTTTTGAACTGGGAACGCACCTTAATTCGTCCAGTATGGGCAATTATAATCATCTTCGCCAGTGACAATCCCAGGCCATGACCGCTGATATTTTTATTTCTTACGTACTCTGATCTGTAAAAACGATCAAAAATATGTTCTACATCCTCCCTGGTCATACCAATACCTGTATCAGTTACGGTTATTACGCAGTCTCCGTTTACATTCTCACAGCTTATGGTAATCTCGTCTCCGTCGTTTGTATATTTGACCGCATTATCAATAAAAATCCGAATAGCCTGCTTCAGGGCCTGCTTATCCCCGTACACAAACACATCCTCCATAATCGGGCTATTTATGACACGATTTTGCGCCACCAGCCTTGTTTCCTTCACCATATCCTCCACTACACGTCTCATATTAAAATTCTTCTTATTTAGCTTTAATGTCTTTCTGTCATGACGCGACAGGAGCAAAAGCTTTTCAACCAAATCCTGCATTGCCCTTGACTCATTTTGGATTGCCTCTATTGATTCCTGTAAAACCTCAGGATTGCTGCTTCCCCAGCGATTTAGCAAATTTGCATAGCCCTGGATGACAGCTATAGGGGTTCGAAGCTCATGTGAGGCATTGGATACAAACTGCTTCTGGCTCTCATATGCAGATTCTATACGATCAAGCATTGCATTAATTACATTAGCCAGATCCTTAAGCTCATTTTTTGTACCCTCCACATTGAGCCTTTCACTGTGAAGGTTGTTGGCTGATAGCCTGTTTGCCTGGGCTGACATAATTCGCAAGGGTTCAAAAAGCTTGATATCGCTTTTCTTTCCTTTTCGGATTATCATAAATACAATAAGAAGATAAAGCAAAGCTATCTTCCAGATCAAATTAAGGCACTCACGAAATTGCTGGCTCAAATCGTATCTGAAAAAAGATTTATATTGAAGGCCGTCTGCAGCTATTTTTCTGCTGCCTTCAATAAACAGGCTTTTATCTGCAAGGTTCAGATATACTCCAAAGAAGCCCCTGCCCATATCCGTTTGTGATGGAATATCATTATAAAGCAGACTATCTCCATTATCTTCCGAAATTCTCACAAACAGTCCCTGCTCCGCATATGGATTTGAAAATTCAGAAGGGCCTTCTATTCGTATACTTTCTGTTAAAGCCAACGCCATTTTGTCATAGTCAGCTTTCTCAGAATACATATAAATTATTGTAAATCCCGCTAAAAATATCACTCCGTGTGTAAGCAGCAATTTTAGATATCCAATCGAAATACGGAAGGTTATCGACAGCCTGAAGCTGCTAAGCCATTCCTCCCGCCTTTTCCTGATAGGGAGGATTATTTTTCTTAGTATGCTGCGCACAGCCTCCAATACAATATTATTCTTTTCCCTGGAATGCTTGTCCGATGTCAGTTTCCTCCCCTCCTTTCCGGTGGTTTAATCCTTAAATAGTATCTTCATTAGAGATAAACCCTTTTTCTATACAAGCTTCTGCTATATAGCTTATGTTATACTGCTTCTGTTATACAATTTTCGCGATTCAGCTTCTATATTACATTTATCTCAGCATTAGCTAAAGAACCGCTTTTAAAAACTAAAAAGCGAACTAATATTATTGATCCTTAATAATATATCCGACACCTCGTACGGTGGAAATCAGCTGTACGCCATACTTCTCATCAATCTTCTGTCTGAGGTATCTGATATATACATCCACCACATTGGTATCGCCAAAATATTCATAATCCCATACCTTATTCAAAAGCTGTTCCCTGGTAAGGGCAATATTCTTATTCTTCATAAGGCATTCCAGAAGCTCAAATTCCTTTTTTGTCAGAACCAGCTCGTCATCCTTATAGTAAGCGCTGCGGCTTGCCAGATTGAGCTTTAAATCCCCAACCTGCAAAATATCGCTGTTTACCTCCCTGGTCATATTCCTGACCCTGTTTAGAGCTACTCTGATACGGGCCAGCAGCTCCTCAATAGCAAAGGGCTTGGTCATGTAATCATCAGCACCCATATCAAGGCCTGCCACCTTATCCGTCACATCATCCTTGGCGGTAAGCATTATTATCGGTACATTTGATTCCTGGCGAACCCTTCTGCATACCTCTATGCCGCTTAAGCCAGGAAGCATAATATCCAGTATGATTAGATCAACATTTTCCTTTAATGCCTTTTCCAGACCGACTCTTCCGTCTCCTGCAATAAGAACCTCGTATCCCTCATGCTTAAGCTCCAGCTCCAGAAATCTTGCTATTTTTGCCTCATCCTCTATAATCAGTATCCGTGCCACCCAAATACCTCCTTTCTTTATTCAAAAGTGGCAAAATGGAGAATGCCTTATTACATTGTGTTTTTACCGGGTCAATTATTCCAAAAGCTACCGTACTTGCCTGTCCGTGAAATGACGAGTATAATGTCCATAAAAACAGAAAGGAAAATGACATCCCATTATTGATATTGTGTCACCAGCACA
>JAAZDK010000081.1 GCA_012512855.1 Clostridiales bacterium | reverse complement strand
TGATAAAGATTTGAATGTATCAAACCCAGAATACAATTTTAAATCCGGCAGCTATTACTCGGTCATTCAATCAAAGACCATCAAGGATATGCGTTTTTACGTTTACTACAAGAAAGGTAAATTTAACGACAGCTTTGAGCATGATGTCACCGGAGGCTACATGACATACTGCAGATTAGCCTCCGAGTTCGACAGCAAAGTGGAGGATATAATCAAATCATCCTTCAAGCATAAAAGCGAAATAGTTATTGCCGATTTTATCGTCAGGAATGACGACTTTTCCATGCTTAGCCTGGATATGCCTTTGGATATTGCAAATCCACCATTTGACGCATACCTGACAGTCTATATCTTAACTGATGAGATAAGCTATGAGGCACTTGCTGCTCGCCTGCTGGAATTGAGCAATCTGATGCAGGACAGCAATATACCCATCAGTTTATATTCTCTTGTTATCGAAGAAGCTTCACCGGAAGGCGATAAGGCTGCTGTCGGAGGAAATGCCCTGCATTTATTTGATTTTCCGGCAGAAAAGCTCCAATCCAATGATTTGCTTGCAGCCATCAAAGAGCATATCGCTGAATATGAAGCAAAGAATCCAAAATAGCAGTCAGCCTCTAAATAATAAATCAGCTTCTGTTACAAGATTTCCGTCCTTTAAGCTCATACCACAAGCATGAAAAGGATTTTAGAAAGCAATGCTGATAAAATATTAAGTGGCGTATCTTTAACTGATGCGCCACTTTTTATTAACATATACTCTGTTTTTTATTAGCTTTATCCACAGATAAGCCTTTCTTCTGAAATTCTTATTGATAATTGCCATAGTAATTTTCTTTAATACTGCTTAAACCAGGTTAAATATATTTTTAAGTATACCTGATTCGTAGCTATTTTGTCCTTATACCTCTTTTGCATAATCCTTATCATAGGATTCCTTTTCCCATGAAATAAAGACCTCCAGCCCCCAGTGGTATTTAGGAATATATGCTTTCTTTTCATAGCCGATTCTTCTATAGAATTCCTGATTTCCGCCTAACATGCCGTTGCAATTAGGGAACATTTTTTTGACCCTATTGGCTGCCTCATGCAAAATTGCAGTTGCTATTCCCTTTCTTCTTTCCCACCAAACTACCCCTAACGGTTCAAGCTCACAATAGGGCATCTCTTCATTATACCATATAATGGCCATTGCTACTGGTCTCTTGTATTCATCCAAAACACACAGGTCCAGCTCCTTCCTATAATGCTTCATTTTTCGCAAGTCATGGAAGGCCTGCTCGCCATGTTCACAGGCATGGGTTTCACCTCCGTAGCTTAAGGAAAACCGATGCGTATTGGAAAGATAAAAGTCCGGAACAGTATTGCCGCCTGCAAAGCTGTAGCCCTCAGGCAGCTTTACGTCAAACTCTTCATTACCAAAGGGTAGTATATACAGCTCTTCACCCCAATCAGTTTCACTAAATCCGGATTCTAGAATCAGTTCCTTTAATACTGTGTTCCAGGCCGGTATGTAAAGATCCAAGACCTTGGTTCGTCCGTCTGCTTCAACACGGGAGGCATGTGTCTTAGCAAACCTTATCATTTCCTTAAGAAGCTCTCTGTCTTCTCCCCGCTCTTTTGAGTCAAATAAAAAGAATGCTTCGCCATTATAATGTCCCTCATTGATGACACAGGCTGCAACTTTCCCATTATCCCTGTAGGTGCCAACAGTATGATGCCATGCATGATAGTGACCTGTGAAAGCCGGATGTAACCCCCTGGAAAATTCATGTCTGGCAAGTCCCCATACCGGGTATTCCCATTGATATGAAGCCAGGATCAGCTGCTCTATTTCATCAAAATCCTCATCCCTGTAATAGCTAAATTCATAACGCATAAATATTTACCTCTCTCATATTTATTGATGCTGTGCTCTAATTGATATTAATTTGGTGCTGTGCTTATTCTCCTATCAGTAGTTGCTTTTAAATCTCCTGTCAGTAATTAGCTGGGGCATATAGCTAGGATTTGTCACAGATGTATAAACAATTATAATACTTTAAGCTTTTTGAATATATGCTATAAATAATTATATATATTCTTTACCTATTGTCGAACCGTCATATTCGGCGGGTTTTAGTCAATAAAAAACAGTATCAGAAATTCTGTGCAATCTTACTTTTACTGTATTCATGCAAAGAAAACTGATACTGTAATTTCTTATTATGTCTTTATTATGTAGGCCATATTATTGCTTCCGGCTAAAATTCTATTTTCAGGCAGTTGGTATATTCGGTGGGCATCTGCTCCGGCAGCTTTATAGTCAAAACTCCGTAATTCTGCGCAAACTCTACCGGACCATAGCCAAGAAGCGATACCTTTCCAACCTGCTCATCAGGCAACAAGGATTTCACAACCGCCACCCTGCTTTCAGGCGTTCTCATGATAAATGCATATAAAACCCCATTCTTGCTGGTAAAGCGATAATCTGAGGAATTCCAGTCTGTCCTGTCCTCACGGAAGCCCTGAATAAGAACCCTTGTATCTCCTTCACCAAATACCCTGAAGGGCCTTGTGCCATATATAGCCTCTCCGCAAATAGCAAACCATTTTGCCAGCTCCTCAAGAATATATCTGGCTTCATCATCAATGCTTCCGTCAGGACGCTGCAATATATTCAACAGCATAGTGCCATTCTTGGATACAATATCCACCAGCATTTCAATAATATGATCAGGCCTCTTATAGGTTTGCTTCGCATCATAAAACCAGTTTCCGATGCAGGTGTCTGTCTGCCAGGGCCTTTCCTGTATTCCGGGCAGCTGGCTCTTTTCAATATCAAGTACTCCTATCCGGTAGATGGCTTCATCCTTGCATTTTTGTGTATATACTGCCTGATTGGAGCCATATCTGGCTATTGAATCATTATAAAAATAAGATGCAATCTCCAGTCCCGGCTCATAGCCTTCCTCCTCAAAGGGCAAACCGCTGTCTGAGTACAAAAGCATCGGATGGAATTTGTCTATTAGCTCCTTCATGGTAGCCAACCAATACTGATGATATTTTTTATTACCGGTCAGCCATTTCGTTATCTTGCCCGGATCCCCTGGATTGTAATGTTCATGATTTGCATGATAAAATGCTGCATACTCCGGATCATTACCATCATAGGGTATTCCCTTGTAAGGGCCATAGCTGTCGGCTCCCTTGTTGGGTGCCCACCAGGAGAAGGATGCTCCCAGATGCTCCGTCAGGCCAAAGGGCATCTTGAATTCGTCAGCAGCCTCCTTCCACATGCTGCATATATCTTTGCCGGGGCCGACATTAACAGAGTTGAAGGAATTCACCTTTGAATCATAATTGAAAAAATTATCATGATGCATAGCCTGGGCTACAAAATACCTGGCGCCGGCCTTGTGATACAAGGCCATAAGCTCAAAGGGGTCAAAATTCTCCGCCTTCCACAGCTTACAGATATCCTTATATCCGAATTTCGAAGGATGTCCGTAATGTCTTATATGGTAATTGTATTGTTCAGTCCCCTGTATGTACATATTTCTTGCATACCAATCCCCACACATTGGTACGCTTTGCGGTCCCCAATGGCTCCATATACCAAACTTGGCATCTCTGAACCAGTCAGGACAGCTATAATTCCTAAGCGACTCAAAGCTCGCTTCAAAAACCGCCATTAAATATACCTCCTCCGTGTATAAGCTTTATTTTGTTGAATCCTTATACTAGTATTATAGCACCCGGGATGAAAAATATATATCTGTATTTCTTGATTTAGCTATCATTTCATAGTTTCGCAATAAGTTTTTCGCAATAGAAAGCTTCAATCCAATGAACCCTTTCATGACCCTTCTTCCATGACTGTTCATTCGATGTAATATCAATGTAATATTTAAAAGGAATATCCTGTAATCGAGTAGGAGGCGGTGACTAACCGCCGTCCTCTCACAGCACCGTACGTACCGTTCGGTATACGGCGCTTTCAATAGTTGACGTGCACTGACTGATATGCCGTGGCTAAATCATAGAAGCCACTT
>JAAZDK010000080.1 GCA_012512855.1 Clostridiales bacterium | reverse complement strand
TATTAAAACTTTAAATTAAACTCCATGCCAACGCATGAACACCTGACATAATATGTCTGTTTCAGGTTAAGCTATAGTCGCGTTCTCCAAATATTCCGGTTCCTATTCGAACCATTGTAGCTCCTTCCTCAATTGCTACTTCATAATCGCCTGTCATTCCCATTGAAAGAATGTTAAACTTGTCCAATATTTTATCCCAATTGAGTGCATTATCTTCCAATATGCTTTTATTATAAATATTATCAATGGTTTTTGATTTTATGTCAACATATAATTGACGCATTTTTTTGAAATAGTCACTGTTTTTTTCAGGATTTTCAACATAAGGCGCTATTGTCATAAGGCCTCTTATCCGAATATGCTCAAATGAGGCGATATTTAATATCAGAGGAAGAAGCTCGTCGGCAGATATGCCGAATTTGGTTTCTTCCTGAGCAATATTAACCTCAATTAATATATCGGCAATTATATTCTTTTTTGCAGCTTCCTTTTCTATCTGTTCCGCCAGTTTGACTGAATCAACCGAATGGATTAGGGCAACCTTGTCTATTATATATTTAACCTTGTTTCTTTGAAGATGTCCAATCATATGCCAGTTGACCTTTTCTTCAAAGCCGGCATCCAGTGCCTCGTATTTGCCTACCAGCTCCTGGACCTTGTTCTCGCCAAAGTTGCGTATTCCAAGGTTATAGGCTTCCTGAAGCATTTCATTAGGCTTTGTCTTGCTGACTGCTATCAGAGTAACCTCATCTCTTCTTCTTCCTGACCTGATGCAGGCTTCTGCAATTTTTTGCTCTATTACTTCAAGATTATCCTTCATCATAACGATCACGCCTTTCCTACCATTCCTGAGATAGTATCAATATTATTAAATAAAATCAAATATAATCAATATATAATCGCATTGTCTACAGCAGTCGAACCATCCAGGGCAATATGATCATACACAGCAACACCTTTTGGTGTGTTTTCCTTGATAATATAATATTCATCGTTCTGATATAAAACCTCTATCCGTCTAAATACCGCATAGCCCTGGTTAACGTTGTATACGCCTGTTAATCTGCCTGTTTCGGCAAGGATATATACATCGGAACCAAGCGGCGACTGGATCATTGTGCCGGGAGGGAACAGGTCCTTGTCTATGTAAGCCACATTTTCGTCCTGATAATATATATCAGTAGGAACATGGCTGTATATAATATCGCCCTTTTCCGATATTGTTTTTTTCGTCAGGCCCAGCTCCTTGCTGTCGGAGCCCTGTGCAAAATAGTTTAGCGGAACCAGGTAAAATTCCTTTTCCACCACGGCCGAAGCAGGTATTTTCAGTCCATAGACCGAATCAAAATTTAGCTCTATTTCAATAAAGCGTTCCTCAAGATAATTTGACATATATTTGTTCAGTATCAGCCGGGCAAAAAAAGCATCACCCTTAGGCTGCAGTAGCTCCAGATCAGCAGTCATATTAAAATTATCATTCAGGACTGTAAATGTCACGCTTTCCTTCCCCACAAGCTTTTCAAATTGCAGCTTTGACAGGGAAAGAATTATGTTCCAGTTCTCCGATGTGATCAGCTTATATACCGGTTTACTCTGCTCTATAGTCTTTGCATTCCGCAGATTGATACGCTGATAATTTTCCTGATTGAAATGCTCAAGGGTCACAGACTCAGGTGTTAGGCTTTCGTATGAATCCATATAGTAGGTGACAACTCCGCTTTCATCACAATAGGATATATTCGCATTTGCCAGAATGCTATTACCCTGGCTTATTATTGTCTCGTTAATAATATCAAGAACAGTGTTTTGAATATTTTCCTTGAATCTGTACACTGTATGAAAGCTGTTGCTGGAAAATGTCTTTTGGAAGTTCTTTATATTATGCTTGATCTTGTCATAATTTTTTCCGGATAAGCTTATCGGAATATCGTTTACGGCAACTATGTTACCCAGCTGGCCACTTTCATTTACCGAAAATATGGCGGAATTCTTAGCTACGCGTGCCCCTTCCTTCTGATGATATGTTATATAGCCCGCTTTATCTGAATATACAAGCTTTTCATCTCGAAGGATAATTCCAGTGACATGATTATCAATTGCTGTAGTTCCCCTGTGGACCTCATAGATAGACAGCTTGTCCTTGGTTAAATAAATATATATGTAAATGGCTATATATAAAAACAGGATTAAAAACACCACAATTCCGATATTTATGGTTCTGCGCCTTTTAAATTTAACAACCCTTCCGCTGTCGCTCAAGCTTACACCTCCCGTCGTGCCAATTATATTCCACTTATGATATTATACTGATTCTATAATAAAATTTAAACCCTTTTTTAATGCAAATAGAGGTAAATGCCAAAAAAGCCGAGGAAACCGGAGGCTGCTTTATTAAGCAAAAATATTTAATACTGGAAAATGTATAAAGCAAACGAAATTGGTTATTCTATTAAAAGAGAAAAATCTCTTTTAATATAAGAAACAAGAGCCTTTTGAAATATTATGCACAAAAAGGAGGTTTGTCATGAAAACACTGGATTATATAGCACTTATACTTGTAGTAATTGGTGCGATCAACTGGGGCCTAATCGGTTTTTTTAATTTCGATCTTGTGAAGGCAATATTCGGTAATATGACCCTTGTATCCAGAATAATATATGCTCTTGTTGGTGTATCTGGATTATATGCACTGAGCTTCTTTGGCAGATTAAGAAATGAATAATGTGTAATGTTAATTAAATAATGAAAAGATCAAAAAAGCAAAGAGGCAATAATAATAGGAGCGTTGGAATTTAACGCTCCTTTATATTCACAGCTATATATGAATGCATAGTATTTTATAATGATACTATTACAAACTTTTTCACACTTTCCGGTAATTTATCATAGTCCATAGAAATACTAAGGACAAAGTCAACCTTAAAAGCTTCAGAAATCTTCTCAAGCTTTGCTATTATCTGTTCAAAATTGTTATCATCTACAAAGGCATTTTTGAGGAAACTGTCAAGATAGATGGTTTGCAAATCATGATCACCAGAAATTATTCCACAGACAAAACCGATAAACTCATTATGATTTTCAATGAAGTATTCGCGGACATTAATTAATCTTATTCTGTTGCTGAGCTCATACATATGCTTATTGCTCTTGTCAAGATAAACAATGCTTCCCTTTGCGGTAGAAACTTCGGTGTTTGCCTTATCGATAAGGATCTTTGTCTTGCCCTTACCCTTCTCACCTGAAATTATCGATATCATTGAAATCTCCTCCTTTTGGTGGGCGCAATACGGTGCCATATTTTTTGTATATAATGCCTTAATAGCCATTACTTATAATTCAATTATAGTACAATTGTCACATAAAAACAACTACAAAAATCATTATTACAGGAAAAGATTATTAAATTATCTGGTGGCGGTAAGGGAAAGCAAATAAGACATTTGCGTATATAGGGTATTGTTATCCTTTGTATCAAGTATTATGGCAATATATTCGCTGCCTTTATCATCCCTGCACAGCAGAATCATGCAGCTTCCGGATTTCCTTGTAGTGCCGGATATGCCGCCTATTACATCTATACCCTCAGGAGCCTGCACATCACCGGTTAAATACTGGTTGGTTGATTTAAAGCTTTTCTTCTTTATATTACCGCTGCTTTCAAGATATTCGGCTTCGAAATCGGCTTTATTTATTATTGAGCGAAATGTATCGTATTTCAACAGCTTATTGAATATAAGATATATATCATAGGCCGTAATATACTGCATATCATCATGCAGGCCATGCGGATTTGCAAATCTGGATGCGGTTGCTCCTGTCTGGAGAGCTTTGCTATTCATCAGTTTTACAAACTCCTCCTCGTTTCCTGCAATATGCTCGGCGATAGCCACAGCGGCATCATTGCCGGAATACACCAGGAGGCAATTGAGCAGAGTTTCAAGGCTGACGCTGTCCCCTTCCTTAAAACCGCATACCCTGGCACGGCTTTCTGCAATTTTGACTGCATTCCTGCTGATACTGACAGTATCGGTTAATTCTCCGTCTTCAAGGACAATAAGCGAGGTAAGGAGCTTTACCAGACTGGCCGGATACATACTCTTATAGGCATTGCTTGCATAGAGTGTTTCATTGTCGCTTATGTCAACCAGCAATACGGCACCCGCATCAAGATTACTGTCGTTGCCGGAATTTTGCTCTTCCGTAACCACTACTATGTCTTTGGCATAGAAATCAAGTTCAGTAATATTATGCGCTATTGCTTTTTTCATATTATCGGCTTCTGTGAAGGCGAGAAAGGTGTCAGAGATCCTTTTGCATCCTGCAAAATAGACAGACACCATTAAAAGCACAAGCAAAAATGCCTTTTTCATAAGTATACCATCTCCAGCCTAATATTTTATAATCAGGTTTTAAAGAGCTCCCTCCAGTCAAGATCTCCTCTGTCCAGGGCTTTAATCAGCAATTCGGCAGTAGCCAGATTGGTTGCAAGTGGAATATTATGTGTATCACATAATCTGAATATATTGTTTACATCCGGCTCATGGGATTTAGGAGTAAGAGGGTCTCTCAGGAAAATAACCAAATCTATTTGGTTATGCTCTATCTGTGCTCCCAGCTGCTGCTCTCCTCCAAGATGCCCTGCCAGGAATTTATGCACGTTGAGATTTGTAACCTCTTCAATCAGGCGTCCGGTTGTACCGGTTGCATACAAGGTATGCTTATTTAAGATACCACGATATGCTATGCAGAAATTTTGCATAAGCTTTTTCTTTGCATCATGAGCAATCATTGCTATATTCATGGATAACTCCCTTCTTACTATCAACGAAATTCATCCGAATTATATTCTTGCCTTTTCTATAAGATTTCCTTCAGGATTTCTTTCAGAGCTTCTTACAGAAGCATTTTGATAATAATAAAAATAATTGCACTAAATCATAAATTAATTTCTTGAATAATAACCCCTGATCTTTTGAGGTGGCTGTATCCGTATGTTTAGAATGAGGCCTACTGCTATCATTCCGCTAATCATTGAGCTTAAGCCGTAGCTCATAAAGGGAAGCGGTATACCAGTATTGGGCAGAAGTGATGAAGCTACGCCAATGTTGATAAAAACCTGGAACATAAACATTGAAGCTACTCCGACTGCAATCAGCATTCCAAGATAATCAGGCGCCCTTTTGGCTGTTGCCAGGCAGATATATATTATTACAGCATAAATAAATAATATAAAGCAACTGCCAATAAAACCGAATTCTTCACCTGCCACTGAAAAAATAAAATCACTTTCGGATATAGGTACATATTTATAATTGCGGATATCAGTATTATCAGTAAAGGCCTTTCCGTATAGCTGTCCGGAACCTATAGCAGTAACTGAATTATCCTGCTGAAACATAGTTTCAGGATGCTCCTCAGGGTGCAGTATGGACATGACTCTGTTACGCTGATATGGCTCCAAAAGTATCTGGTAATCCTGCTGGACATACCATAATAGGCCAAGAAATGCAGGGATTCCGATAAATAATACCGGCAATATTATCTTCCAGCTCAGTCCCGCCGCAAAGATAATAGCACAAAAGATAAACATTATAAGCAGGCTGGTTGAAAGGTTTGGTTGTTCCAGAATAAAATAAACCGGTATGCCTATCAAAACCAGTGACAGCATTATAACAAAGAAATTATTAATTTTATGTCTGAATTTGGTAAACAGCATGGAAAAAAACAATATCAATAATACCTTAGACAATTCCGAGGGTTGAAACTGAATACCTGCAATTTCCACCCAGCGCTTGGCATAATTAAGGGTTTTTCCATTTACCTTAACGAGTATTAGTAACAGGAGATTGAACAAATACATCAAAATATAGAAGGCGCATATAAAATGATAATCAAACAGGGAAACCACCAATGCCACAAACAGACCACCTACTAATCCTACCAGGTGTCTTAAGAACAGATTACCGTCCTCCGGAGTCTGCACCTGTCTGATTAAATATGCCCCCGTCAAGCCAAGCAGTAAAACAGCAGCAACGAGTGTTATGCTGTATTTTTTATATTGATATTGCTTTAATATATTAAACATCCGGTCTACATCCTTTACCTTTTTGAAGCCTTTAAGTCCTTGATTGGTATATTGGCAAACAACGCAGGAACCGTACCGTTATTGCTTTCAGATTCCGTCTGTGTAATCTTGATATCCAGGCCGTCCAGGTCAATTTCAATGTATTTTGATATAACGGCGATAATATCATTCTTTATCTGTTCCATTATCTCCGGAGAGCAACCTGCACGATCAGACAC
Organism: Clostridiales bacterium; assembly: GCA_012512855.1. Lineage (GTDB taxonomy): Bacteria > Bacillota > Clostridia > Lachnospirales > Lachnospiraceae > Mobilitalea. The sequence continues at coordinate 35,782 of JAAZDK010000080.1, read as the reverse complement.
CAAAACCAGCTTCAATCTGTCCTTTGCAATGCTGCTGGTTCCTTTTTTCCTAAAGAAATCGGAAAAGCCCATAATGTACCTCCTTAGTTTTTCTTATGTTTTCCAAATAGCCTACTGAATATGCTGCGTTTTTCATCTAATTCCATAAATGGCACATCTTCGCCCATAATTCGCTGGCAGATATTCATAAAGGCTCTTCCGGCAAGTGAATCAGAACCTACCAAAGGCTCACCCTGATTGGTGGATATAACTATGTTCTCGTCATCAGGCACTATACCAATCAAGTCTATTGCTAGAATTTCACAAACATCATCACTTGACATCATATCTCCGCGTTTTACCATATCCATGCGGATTCTGTTTACAATCAAGTGTACCTGCTTCATTTCATTTGCCTCAAGAAGACCGATTATTCTGTCGGCATCTCTTACTGCGCTGACCTCAGGTGTGGTAACAACCAAGGCTCTGTCCGCTCCGGCTATAGCATTCTTAAAGCCCTGCTCTATTCCGGCGGGACAGTCAAGTATTATGTAATCAAATTCGTCACGGAGCTCATCCGCCAGTTTTTTCATCTGTTCGGGTGTTACCGCATTTTTGTCTCTTGTCTGCGCCGAAGGCAAAAGGTAAAGGTTAGGGAAACGCTTGTCCTTTATCAGTGCATTGCGAATTCTGCAGGCCCCCTCAATAACATCGACGAGATTGTAAACTATACGGTTTTCCAAACCCATAACAACATCCAGATTTCTCAATCCTATATCGGTATCAATCAGTACTACCTTTTTGCCCAGCATGGCCAGGCCTGTACCAACATTTGCAGTAGTCGTTGTTTTGCCAACGCCACCCTTTCCGGATGTAACAACTATTACTTCTCCCATACTCAATCCTCCAAGCAATACTAGAAAATAGGCTCCCACCAGAACGGGAGATTTTCTTCTGTTTTGATTTTAATTATATTATTTGAAACTATAATCTTATGCTAAGTATTACTATTATAAAATATAACATATATTTAACATTTTGAAAATCCCTGTTTATAATCTGATATCCTGCAAAATATTTTTGGTCAGAGGCTCTATATAAATATTGCCGTCCTCAAGAAATGCTATCTTTGCTTCCTTTACCTCGTCCTTTACAGGCTTGTCCGGTGACCTGGCTATAACATCCGCTATCCTGATTTGGGTGGGTTCCATATTAAGGGCAACAACAAAGGAATTGGTATTGCCGCAGGCTCCGGCATATGCTGTTCCCTTAAGGGAACCAAGAACGATTATATTGCCCTTGGACACTACCCTTGCACCATGGTTTACGTCCCCTATTATAACAACGCTGGTTTCAAATTCCAGTGAGGTTCCCGAACGAAGTATTCCCTTATAAAACTGGCCTGTATTGTTGGACAGCTCCATAAGCTTCTGCTCCAGGGGCTTTTGGAAGCGTTTTTCCACCTCCGGATCATTTTCAATTACACATATAATGTGCATATCGGTATTCTCATGTATTATATCCAGAATCTCACGCTGTTCATCCGTTGTCAGCTTCCGGCCTTCAAAGCTTATTGCCATTTTGGCATTTTCAAAAAATTTGCTGGATTCCTGGAATTTTTGCTTTATCTGCTGCTTTAATTCGTCAAATGTCAAATCCGGATTTAATACAACAACGATACCGTATTTATTTCCTTTTATAATGACGGAATTATTCATATAAACCTCCATTCCTCCTGTCAAACAAATAGCTGGACAGGCTAACCATATCGTTAATTCCTGTCGTTTTACACAAACAGACTCATAGCCTGTTTGGGCCTATTCAAGAATACCACCGGCGTGAACATCTTCTAACTCAATATTTCCTTCAATCAGGCTCTTGGCGTCCTGAAGGCCGAAGTAAAGTGAATATATATCCTTAGCGAGTTCAGCCGCATTATGGGAGGTATAGCCATTCGGTATAACTGCCACTACGGCTATCTCAGGTTTTTCATAAGGAGCAAATGATACGAATAGCGCATTGTTGGGGTGTACCTTGCTTATCTGTGAGGTACCTGTTTTTCCGGCCACGGTTACAGGAAAATCCTTGAATATCTTGTATACGGAACCGCCGTTGGGATTGTTGACAACATCCTTCATGCCCTGCAGGACACTTTCCCAGCTGGTTTCCGAAAAGTCCGTCAGATCATGCAATATGCTGGCCTGATTATCCATGATTACCCTGCCATCACTGTCTACTATCTTGTCCAGTATGGTAAGACTAAAGCATTTACCGCGATTGGCCAAAGTTGTTACATAACGGGCCAGCTGAGCAGGTGTATAATCATTGGAGCCTTGTCCTATTGCAGATCTTACAGCGTCTATGTTTGAAATCTGAGGCAAGGCTTCATCAAGCTCGATACCGGATGGCTCGTTCAGGCCAAAAAGCGTGGCATATTTCTGGATTTTTGACAGACCAAGATTGGAATCATACTCACCGCTGCTTGTGGTGCCAAGCCGCCATCCCATTTCATAGAAGAAATAGTTGCAGGATACCTTCAGGGCGTCGGTCAAATTAACAGAACCGTGTGAACCCGGATAAATATGACATTTGGGAGCAAGCGTCAGTTTTTCAAACTCACCCAAATCCCTGATTCTTTCATAGGGGGTTACCACACCCTCCTCCAGGGCGGCAAAGGATGTCACCATTTTGAAGGTTGAGCCGGGTGCCGTCCTTTGCATAATCGGACGATTACGCAGAGGGAGTGATTTGTCATTACTCAGCTTGCTATAGTATTGGTAATCAATTTTATTGGCAAACAAATTATTGTCATAGCTCGGATATGTCACCAATGCCAATACCTCGCCTGTATTGATATCTGTAATAACCAGAGAACCGCTGCAGGGCTCAAGGGCAAGCATTGCAGGCGTTATATCAAGCGATTTAATCTTGTCGGTCAGGAAGGTATAGGCAGAAGTTCTGCCATTCTTTAGGTTGTTAATTTCACTGCTATTATATTCTAACACACCTTGATCAAATAATAAAAGACAAATTTCAGTACCTGACAGCTTATATGAAAAAATAAGCTTACGGTATATTTTTTTCTGGAAGCTGTCATCTTTTTTTAGTAGTTCTTCGACATAATCCAACAGCTTATTATATATTTCGTCGGCAATATAAAAATCTGAGCCGATCCCCAGCTTGGACAGATCTATCCAGTTGTTTGCAATTGCATGCTGTAAAAAGCGGCTGAGACTGGTGGTGTCATTCTGATAGCTCTTGTAAATACTGTCATCTGACGGTATGCTGCTTTTCATCAGTATATCCTGCTTCACCAGTACATCGTAATAGTAGTCCAGGAATTCCTCCATATCTCCGGCCTGTTTGTTGGTGGTTTTGCTGTCAGTGGCTAGGAGCTCCCTGTATTTTGAGAAAATCTTGTCCCTTTCCTCAAGATATTTATTGTATACTTTTTGTTCCAGCTCGGTAGCATCCGGATCATCAAAGGCTTTGATGTCGATTACATTATTATTTATAAGAGCATAATATATCTCATAAATAGGTATCTTGATATCTGCTGCGCTTTCGCCCTTACTGCCGTAATTCATGGTTGGAACGATGTTCTTCAGCAGTATCTGGGCTATCTTGCGTTCAAGTATAAGATAGGCATTACGCTGCAGGTCGCTGTCTATGGTAAGATATATGTCATTTCCTGCTACCGGATCCTTACGGTCGGTAACCATTACCACCTTGCCGGCATTATTGACAACAACATTCTCACTACCCTTGATGCCGGCAAGCTCCCGCTCAAATTCCTTTTCTACACCGGTTTTACCTATATAGTCTGTGGAATTATAATCAAGACCCTCAAGCTCCGCCCGCTCCAGTTCCTCTGAGCTGATCAGGCCTGTATAACCAATTATATGAGCCATATATAAGGCATCATGATATACCCGCTGTGTCAGCTGCTCCACCTTTACCCCCGGCAGATCAGCTTTGTTTTCTTCAACTGCCGCTACAGTCATATCGCTTACATTGGAGGCAATTGTTATTTGCTTGTATTTGGGGTAGTTAATAAACAAAGCATAACGGACACTCATTATTTTCAGGGTGTCCTCCACAGAATAGGAATCTTCAATATCAAACATATGGGTATAATTGTCCCCCGTACCCTTTCGGAGGAATTCATAGGTATCCTGGGCAAGTGTTCTCTTCTGGCTGTCGGTCAGTTCTGTTTCCCCCAGAACAAGATAGGAATAGGCACTTTTCATATATGCCTTCATCTGCTCCTGGGACAGCTTGCTTTTATCGTCAAGTATATAAACATACACATTCTTCAGAAAGCGGGTGAGAGCCGACCCTTCTACTGTAAACTCCAATTCACCATTATCCGTTTGCCTGATATAAAATTCGGTATCAAGCTCATCATTATTTTTTTCAATGATTTTGACCAGCTTATGGATGATTTCATTTCTATGCCTGTTGTTTTCTATTTGTGTGCTGTCATCCATTACAATGGTATAGGATAAGACATTGGAGGCAAGCAGCTTGCCGTTACGGTCGTATATATTGCCTCTGGTGCTTTTTATCTCTCTTGGCTTGTTATATTTTGTTTCATTTTTAATGGCTGTCTCCGGTCCGTTTACAATTTGCAGTATAAATAATCTGTTTACAATAATAGTGAAAAGAGCTATAAAGATTAATGCTATAGGAAAAAGTCTTGACTTCAGCAAATTTTTAATATAATCCAGTATAATGTCAAGCAAGGCACTACCTCCTCCTATACCTGGTCTTCATTTTTACGGTTTAGGTGATGATTAATCATATGTAGGAGCTTATACACCAAAACCGAAGCCGCAACCGTATAAATAACCTCAGGTATAATAAACCTTCTCAGATAGTAGACAAAATTAAGCCTGCCCCTTAGCAGGAATTCAATAATATAATAGATAAATTTATATATAAAATTACTGATCGCTACAATTATTAGAGGCAGGGTGTAATCGTCGTATGAATAAAAGCGATGGGTATATCCGAAAAAGTATCCGATTAAAAGGTAAAGTAAGGCATGAACACCTATTATTGAATAGCTTATATATTCACCCGACTGGGAATACTGGCCGATAACAAAGCTGCCGTAGATAAGATCCACCAGCAGGCCGGAAAAAAAGCCAATTATAAGCCCTGCCATGCGTCCTCGCATGTAAGCTGAAGAAACTATCAGTATAAGAAGAAGGTTTGGCATTATATCAGCCAGTGCAAAATATCTGAAGCAAGAGGTTTGAATTACAAAGCATATAATAATTTCCAAAAAATACACAATCAGCCGTTTCACTTATAATACCTACTTTTCTTAATCTATCAAGGGTTCCTTCAACTCGGTTATAATAAGGACCTCCTCTAATCTTTCAAAGTCAACCACAGGCTTCAGGTAGGCAGTCTTGGTCATCTTGCTGGCATCAACCTTAACCTCTGTGATATAACCGATGGATATTCCTTCAAAGAAATAGTCGCTGATATGGGATGTTACCACTTCAGCCCCTTCCTTTACATCAGTGGCTATATCAATATGCTCAACACGGATTTTTCCTTCATCCATCAGCTGCAGATCACCTTTGACTATACAAAGATCAGAGCTGTCCAGAATCATACCGCTGACGCTGCTGTTGTCATCTATAATGGATCTGACTATTGAATAATTATAGTGAGCCTCAATTATAATACCTGCAAGACCATTGCCGGCCAAAACATTCATATTTTTGGCCAGACCGTCTCTGGTACCTTTGTCTATTGTAAAAACATTATACCAGTTGTCCGAATCCTTGCTTATTACATGTGCCGCCACCTTCGGATAATCAAGATATTTCTGATCAAGCTTGAAAAGTCTTCTAAGCTCATCAAGCTCTCTTTTATCCTGAAGCAGAAGCTTGTTCTCATATGAAAGGACATTAACCTGTTCCTTTAGCCTTTCATTTTCCTCCAGCAGCTCATTTATTTTTTTGAAATTATCCAGCTTGTCGGATATAAACATACCCACAACATTAATTCCCCGCTGCATCGGAGTAATTGCTGAACCCACCGCTTCCTTCACAGGCTTGAGCTTTTCACCGAAGCGCAGTGAAATAATTATAAGCAGGGCAGATATAAAAACGCAAAACATGAGAACATGCTTTGGGTTTATATTTATTTTAGTTCTTCGTTTCATAATACTCTCCATACTGCATTAATCGGTATCAGCAGCAAAAATGCCGCTAATGATTACTTAATTCAGGGCTCTGGTCCGCAATGAATTTGCCAGCGAGGTCAGCTTAGCTTCCTCCATGATTCTGCCAAGTCCGTTGACCACGGTGTTGGCCGGATCACGACATATATTAATCTTTAAGTCGGTTTCCTTGTTGAAAAGCTCATCAATGGCAATTATCTGTGCCGATCCCCCTGTTATATATACTCCGCTGTCGATGATATCCGAAGTAATCTCCGGAGGTGTTCTCTCAAGGATTATTTTGCTTGCATCGACTATTGTATAAAGATGCTCTGATATAGCTTCATATACATCGGTGGCATCAATCTCCATTTCAGCAGGAAGACCTGATACGACATCACGGCCAAATATTTTGACACTGCCCCTGACTGTGGGCATGGCTCCAGCCAACTTTTTCTTGATATATTCCGCCGTCTTGTCACCTATATAAAGATTATACTTGCGCTTTACCATGCTTTTGATGGCTTCATCAAATTTATTGCCGCCTACAGGAATAAGCTTGCTGAGCACAATTCCGCCCAGAGAAAGGATTGACAGCTCGGTTGTATCCGCTCCTATATCCACTATCATTACCCCATGGGCGGTTGTAACATTCAGGCCTGCTCCAACCGCATCTGCGATTGGCTTTTCAACAATTTTTATACGGCCGACCTTCAAGCCTGAGCTGGCTATCAGGTCATAGAAGGCCCGGCGCTCAACCTCGGTAATATCCGTAGGAGTGGCTACTATAAAATCAGCGGCGCCGGGTCGCTTGCCTGTGCTAAGACGCTTCATGAAAAAGTTTAGCAGAGCGGTCATATCAGCAACATCTGCGATTACACCATTCCGTACAGGGTAAGAAATCTTAATGTTTGCCGGTGCTTTTTCATACATGTCAAATGCATCATTGCCGCCGGCAATTATCCTTTTATTGTCGGATATGGCTATAATATTGCGTTCGTCAAGGACAACGCCATGTCCCTTGCGGTATATCTTGATTGTGCTTGTCCCGAAATCTATTCCATAAACCCTAGATGTCATACTGATATAACCTCCCAAAATTTAACTCGACTATTAAAAAATACCCTGCTCTTTTAAGCTGACATATCTATTATCGCCAATTATTATATGATCCATAAGCGATATTCCTATTAAATTGCCGGCCTCCACCAGGCGCTTTGTAACCCGGATATCCTCTGCGCTTGGGGTAGGGTCTCCGCTCGGATGGTTATGGATCAGGATTATATTGACAGCTTCATATTTCAGAGCATGCACATAAACTTCCCTTGTAGGCATTATTGAGGCATTGACCGTACCCTCGGAGATAATCATATCCTTTATAATTCTGTTTTTGGAGTCCAGCATTACCAGCAGAACCTGCTCATTGGTTAGATGCCTCATATCCTGCATATAATAACCCGCTACACTTTCCGGTGTAAGCAGCTTAATGCTTTCACGGCGCATTTGCTTGGACATGCGCTTGGTCAGCTCTGTAAGACAAAGCAGCTCAATTGCTTTTACCCGTCCTACTCCCTTAATGCTCATCAGGTCCTTCATAGTAAGATAATTTAATCCCAGCAAGCCGGGGCAGCTAGTGGAATAATTCAAAATATTCACCGCAAGATCAATAACTCTCTGCTCCTTCGTGCCTGTCCTTAAAATTACAGCCAAAAGCTCGGCATCGGATAAGGCGGCTGCCCCATAATTCTCACATTTTTCATATGGGCGCTCGGACATGGGTAATTCCTTAACGGTAAGATAATTGCTTTTCATTTTTCCCTCCTGTTTTTCCTCTCTCTCCAGGAAATCAGGGGCAAAGCACGTATAGAAATCCGTCTGAATTCCTATACAATTATATATTATATATGTAATTCTATAGCTTTCGATATTAAATGTTATTTATAGCTTGCGATATATGATGACTGAAGCGATGGCACCGATTACACTTCCCATTGTAATCTTAAGCTTTAAGCCAAAATTGATTATCAGGGCCCCAAGATTAAGAGTTACTACACTTGTAGTATCACTGTCTCCTATAGAAAAGTAAATTCCCTTATCCAGCCATTCAAGAAATTTAATGCCTCGGGTCAAATATCCCAAAAAGCTTCCTGCTACTATTCCCAACAGAAGCAAAAGAAAAAGTGCCCATTGATTTTTGCCTATGGTTCTGGATGATCTGGCCACGCCAATCAGTGCCTCCTTCCGATTGCGCTTATCAGGCGGCTTATCGCAATATATGCGTTAAACAGCCGATATAGCAACTCATAATCAAAATTAATTGTATCATAACTGTCCTGTTTTGTATATGAAAAACTTTGAACTATAGCTTTATTATTCCATTCTCAAAAAGCTTCTGAAGTGACATCATAATTCCGAATTTTGCATGATGCCAGGTAAGTCCTCCCTGGAAAAATACTGTGAAAGGAGGCCTTATAGGTGCGTCGGCCGACAGCTCTATAGATGAACCCTGAACAAAGGCTCCTGCCGCCATTATAACATCACAGTCATAGCCCGGCATATCCCAGGGTTCGGGGGTAACATGGCTGTCAACAGGGGCTGCCGCCTGTATGCCTTTGCAAAATGCTATTACAGCCTCCGCCGAATTAAGTGTTACGGCCTGTATAATATCATGCCTTTCCTCAGCTCCGTTGGGCAATACGTCAAAGCCCAGGCTTTCATATATATTGGCGGCATAAATGGCGCCCTTTAAGGCGGCTGCCACCACCTGAGGTGACAAAAACAAGCCCTGATAAAGAGAAGGCAATACTCCCAGGCTGGCACCAACCTCCTTGCCCAGTCCAGGGGCTGTAAGCCGATAAGCTGCATTTTCAACATATTCGGCTTTACCGACGATATAGCCGCCTATTGGTGCCAGACCGCCTCCGGGATTTTTTATCAGTGAACCCACGCACAAATCAGCTCCTACTTCTGTAGGCTCGATTGCATCGACAAATTCACCATAGCAGTTGTCAACCATGCATATTACATCAGGTTTAATGCTTTTTATGAAACGGATCAGCTCTCCTATTTTTTCAACGGACAAGGTGGGACGGCTGGCATATCCTTTGGAACGCTGTATGGTGGCAAGCCTTGTATTATCATTAATTGCCGCACGGATACCATCCCAGTCAAAGCTGCCGTCAGGCAACAGCTCCACCTGGCGGTAGCTGATGCCATATTCGGCCAGGGAGCCTTTACGTGGTTTTATTCCTATTACTCCTTCAAGAGTGTCATAGGGCTTTCCCACAGGTGAAATAATTTCATCATGCGGGCGCAGATTGCCGGCCAGGGCAACCGTCAGCGCATGAGTACCGCTAATAAGCTGGGGCCTTACCAGGGCATCCTCAGCTCTGAATACATCCGCATAAACTCTCTCAAGCGTATCCCTGCCCATATCATTGTAGCCATAGCCTGTAGTGGCTGCGAAATGCACATCGCTTAAGCGGTTGTCCTGCATGGCCTTAAGGATTTTCAGCTGATTGAATTCGGCCACCTTATCAATTGATATAAAGCGCTGTGAAAGCTTGTCCTCTATTTCGGAGCAATAGGCGATCACCTTGTCACTAAGGCCCAACTCCTCATATATTTTATTTAAATTGGATTTATCCAAAACACTTTCCTCCTGTAATATAATGTAAAAAAAACAAGTTGCCTTGTCAATACTTCAAGTAAATAAACGCAGTATAACAGTTAAATAGTTTTTGTGGCAGGAGTGCCTGCTGTGAGAATACAGTTCCTACTCTATATAATTGATTTTGCTTTCAAGATATCGGTCATATAATCCAGGATTTCTTCCTCTGATGAAAAATTATCCTTATTAACCCATATAACGTCCCTTTCATGCTTGAACCAGGTAAGCTGCCTTTTGGCAAAATGCCTGGTGTCTCTTTTGAGGATTTCGATTGCCTCCTCCAGGCTGCATTCACCGTTAAGATAGGCAAGAAGCTCCTTATATCCCAGGCCCTGCATGCTTACAAGCTCTCTGCCATAGCCGGCTTCCTTCAGAGCCTTTACCTCATCTAGGAGCCCCTCCTCCATCATCTGATCGACTCTTTTATTTATGCTGTCATAAAGGGCGGCTCTGTCCCTGTTCAGGACAAAGTAGCAAAAGTTATATGGTGATGCCTTTGCCTTTTGCTCCCTGTTGTGCTCGGAGATTTTTTTGCCGGTTTGCCTGTGATATTCCAAAGCCCGTATAACACGCTTAAGGTTATTGGGATGGATGGCTGCTGCGCTTTCAGGGTCAAGCTCTAAAAGTAAATTATGGAGATACTCATTTCCCTTCTGCCTGGCTAGCTCTGTAAGATAATCTCTGTAGGTGCTGTCGGTTTCACTTTCACCAAAATCAATGTCGTATAAAAGGGCCTGAATGTAAAAGGCTGTTCCCCCCACGAGAACAGGAATTTTGTCTTTGGCATATATCTGCTCCATAAAAATCCTTGCCATTTGCTTGAATTTGACTACATTGAATTCTTCATCCGGCTCCAGCTCATCTATAAGATAATGGGCAACTCCTTCCATTTCCTCAGGCTTAATCTTGGCTGTTCCGATATCCATGCCCTTGTATACTTGCATGGAATCAGCAGAAATAATTTCAGCGTTTATCCTTTTTGCCAGGGATATTGATAGGGAGCTTTTGCCTACTGCAGTAGGGCCTGTCAGTATAATCAACGGTTTCTTGTCCATAGTCTACCTCTTTATTATGGCTCTTCATCAGCTAAATCCTGCTAATCTCCGGCTGTATATTATAGGAACGGCCGAATCTAAATTATTCTTTTGAATTTCCTCTCCAGCTCATACTGGCTCATTGATATAATTACCGGCCTTCCGTGCGGGCAATTATAAGGATTTTCAAGGGTAAGAAGCTCTTTAATTAATGTCAGTGCCTCATCATATGACATGGCATGGTTGGCTTTTACTGCCGCCTTGCAGGATATGGAGGCGATTTTTTCAAGTATGGATGTGCTGCTTCCTATATTACTCATGGCTTCTTCGGCCAGCTCATCAATAAACTCCAAAAGCAGGACTTTTTCCGAAAGGCTGTATAAATCAGCCGGTACCGCCCTGATGGAATATTCGTTGCCGCCAAAATGCTCAAATTCATAGCCCAGCTGTCTAAGCACATCCTCATGCTTATTTATTACCTCCTGCTCCTTTAGGGTAAGGGTCAGCACAAGAGGCGGCATAAGCTGCTGGGAATGGAAGGCTTTATTTTTTGCCGCAGCCATAAGCCTTTCATAAAGAACCTTTTCATGGGCTGCATGCTGATCTATTATATAGAGCTCCCTTTTGTATTCCACCAGCCAATAGGTGTTAAAAAGCTGACCTATAATCTTGTGCTCCTCCATAGCTTTACCGGATATAAATGGAGTCTGATCATCGCTAGCCGCAGAATCAAACAGGGTCATCTGCTCGGCAACCAGTCTTCTACTGCCGGCATCAGCTGCAGCTTCAGATAAGCCAGCAGCCTCTTTAATATTTTCTTCAACAGTTGTTGCCTCTGTATTTCCTGAAGAGGCATTTCCAGCAGTGACAACAGCATCTGTATTTCCCGTGGTGGTCACAGCTTCCGGGCCTTCTGTGCCGGGATTAGGGTTTTCTGTATCAGCCGAAGCATCTGAGTATCTATTCACAGCTTCCGGGTCGGAACTTTCCGTACCGGCTGCGTCTTTGAAATTTCCTTTGCCGGATACAAGCTCTTGATTTCCCGCAGCTTCCCTTTCAGCCGGGTTAGCTGTATCGATTGATTGATCATTGTTGGGCTTAAGTAAGCCTGGGATTTCTATATCAGCCTGTATCAAGGGCCGGGTGGCTGATAGATAGTCAGCATTTTTATCAGCCAGCCTTTGATACATATTCCGGCCTTTGCTGTGTTCATATTCATACCGCCCTGCCGCCTGCTCCTGCATGTAGGTTCGCCTGTTTGTCTCAAATGGTTCAGGCATACTGACGGCTTGCATATCATCAGTTCTGTCTGCTTTGCCTCCACCCGGCTCAGACAGGCTTACCCTTGGAATCAGTTCATTGTTTGACAGCGTATTTCGGATAAGATTGTAAAGCAGCTGATAAATTTCTTCACCGTTTCTAAGTCTTAGCTCCATCTTTTGAGGATGGACATTGACATCTATAAGAGAAGGCTCGATCTCAAGATATATTGATGTAAAAGGATATTTATGCTGCATCAGAAAGGGCTTGTATGCATCTTCAATGGCTTTGGTAATTATATGATTTTTGATGTACCTTCCGTTTATGAAATAATTTTCAAAAGCTCTGTTGCTGCGGCTGATGCCAGGCTTAGCGATATAGCCGTTTATTTTTACCTTGTCGCCTTCATGTCCTAAAATGAGCAGCTGGCTGGCAATGTCTCTGCCAAAAATGCTGTAAAGGATATCCTTAGTGTTATTATTGCCGGAGGACTGAAGCTTAATCTGGTTATTGACAATATACTTAAATGATACCTCAGGATGGGCCACCAGGATCTTTTCCATAAGATCCCCTATATAACCTGCCTCAGTAGTGGCTGATTTCAGAAACTTCCTGCGGGCCGGTGTGTTGTAGAACAGATTGCGGACTAATATGGTTGTGCCTGATGGGCAGCCTATTTCCTCAATACTCTTTTCTACACCGCCCTCTATTATATAACGGTAGCCGTTCAGCGCTGACGAAGTCTTTGTTATCAGCTCAACCTGGGCTACCGCAGCAATGCTGGAAAGTGCCTCGCCCCTGAAGCCCAGGCTTTTTATGCATAGCAGATCCTCCGCCATGTATATCTTGCTGGTGGCGTGACGCATAAAGGCCAGTGGGATATCATCCCTGGCTATACCTGTACCGTTGTCGGTGACACGTATAAAGCTTAAGCCTCCATCCTTTATTTCAACAGTTATTGCTGTTGCCTTTGCGTCCATGGCATTTTCCACCAGCTCCTTGACAACGGCGCTCGGCCGCTCCACCACCTCACCGGCTGCTATCTGGTTTATTGTATTTTCATCAAGCAGATGAATAGACGACATAATAATCCTCCGTAAAATTCCTCTCTTAAATCCTGTCCTTTATCATTTTTTGGATTTGATAAAGCTTGTTCATTGCATCAATTGGTGTCAGTCTTTCAATTTCAAGATCCCTCAGCTCTGCTATAATATCCTCCACACCGGTCAGCGCAAACAAGGACAGCTGCATAGCCTGGATTTTCTGCCTGCTTTCTTTTGCCTGCTTTTCTTTCTCGTTGTCAGCCTTGCCAATTTCCTGCTGCGGCTCAAGCTCCAGCTTTTCCTGGACATATTTCAGGCCGCTTGCATCAGCTTCGGCTGCTTCAGCCTCAGCCAGCTTTTTGGTTTTTTTAGCAAGGTCATTGCCGGACAGCTGGGCGGCAATCTCAGAAGCCCGCTTTAAAACCGACGCCGGTACTCCGGCCAGCTTGGCCACCTGTATGCCGTAGCTTTTATCCGCACCGCCTTTTACAATTTTACGCAGGAAAACAATATCATCCCCCTGCTCCTTAACGGCTATACAGTAGTTGTTAACCCCGTCCAGCCTGCCTTCCAGCTCAGTAAGCTCATGATAGTGGGTGGCAAACAGGGTTTTTGCCCCCAGCAGCTGGGGATTGCTGATATGCTCTATAACCGCCCAGGCTATGCTTAAGCCGTCAAAGGTTGAGGTGCCTCGTCCTATTTCATCCAGTATAAGGAGGCTGTTTTTTGTGGCATTGCGAAGTATATTGGCCACCTCGGTCATTTCCACCATAAAGGTACTCTGGCCGCTGGCCAGATCATCACTGGCTCCTACCCTGGTAAAAATCCTGTCCACAACGCTGATGCTGGCACTGTCTGCCGGAACAAAGCTTCCTATCTGGGCCATCAGCACAATCAGGGCGGTCTGTCTCATATAGGTGGATTTGCCCGCCATATTGGGGCCGGTTATAATAGCCAGCCTGTTGGCCTTATTGTCAAGATGGGTGTCATTGGCTACAAACATATCGTGAGGGATCATCCGTTCTACAACCGGATGACGGCCGTTTTTTATACTGATAACTCCACCGGTGTTCATGTTCGGCCTTGTATAGTTATTCTGCTCGGCTACCAGTGCCAAAGTGGTAAAAACATCAATTTTTGCAACAGCCTTGGCTGTCTGCTGAATCCGCTTTACCTCCAGGGCAATCCGGTCCCTGACCTCACAGAAGAGATCGTACTCAAGGGAAAAGAGCTTGTCCTCCGCACCCAGTATGATATCCTCCAGCTCCTTCAGCCTGGGTGTGGTGTAACGCTCTGCATTTGCCAGAGTCTGCTTGCGAATCCAGTCGGCAGGCACCAGATTTTTATATGAATTCGTAACCTCGAAATAATAGCCGAACACCCTGTTGAACTTTACACGAAGATTCTTAATTCCGGTGGCATCCCGTTCCTTTGCCTCCAGCTCCATGAGCCAGTCCTTGCCTTCGGTTTTTGCCCTCCTGAGCCGGTCCACCTCTTCATTGTAGCCTTCCTTAATAATACCGCCCTCCTTTACATTAAGAGGGGGATCCTCATTAATGGCAGAATTAATAAGCTGACATATATCATCAAGGGTGTCAAGCTCTTCATATATTTCCCTTAGCAGACCGCAGTCAAATTCCTTCAATAAAAACTTAACATGCGGAAGCATGGAAAGGGAGCTGCTGAAAGCAATCAAATCCCTTGGATTAGCGCTTTTGTAGCTGATTTTGCTCAGCAGGCGCTCAAGATCATATATTGAATTAAGATACTCCCTGATCTCCTCACGGGTTATCATATTCTCCTTAAACTGACTGACAGCATCCAGCCTTAAATTAATCATATCCAAATCAATCAGCGGCTGTTCAATATAACTGCGAAGCAGTCTTGCTCCCATGGCGGTTCTGGTCTTATCCAGCACCCAAAGAAGCGAGCCTTTTTTGCTTTTTTCCCTGATTGTCTGTGTCAGTTCAAGATTGCGGATTGTTGAACTGTCCAGGAGCATGTATTTGTCATAGGTATAGGGTGTAAGCTTAACTATATGGGACAGTGAATTCTTCTGGGTCTCGTTAAGGTACTGCATGATGCAGCCGGCGGCTATGGTGCCGATGGTATAATCCTTAAGCCCCAACCCGTCCAGTGAACTTACATTAAAATGCTCCTTCAGGGCCCGTATGCACAATTCATCATCAAAATACCAGGGCTCTAAGGGAGATAAGGTCAACCCGCTTATATTTTTTATAACATCAATATTGACTCCGGAAACAAAAAAAGAATCATTGCAAATGATTTCAGATGGTGACCACTTGTATATTTCGTCCATCAGCTTCCTTTCAGAGTCAACCTCTGTCACATAGTAATCGCCGGTGGATACATCAACTATGGAAATACCGAATGCATTTGCTGTATGTATAATGGCCATCAGGTAATTATTTCTGCTTTCATCAAGAGCCTGGGTGTTAATAGTACCGGGGGTAACTATACGGATAACCTCTCTTTTTACTATACCTTTAGCGGTCTTGGGGTCCTCAACCTGCTCACATATAGCGACCCGGTAGCCCCGGCTCACCAGCTTGCTCAGATAATTGTCGACAGCATGATAAGGAACGCCACACATGGGCGCCCTGACTTCCTGACCCACATTTTTACCTGTTAATACTATTTCCAGCTCCTTTGAGCATATTTCGGCATCTTCATAGAACATTTCATAGAAATCACCAAGTCGGTAAAAAAGAATGCAGTCCTTATACTGGGCTTTAATTTGCATATATTGCTGCATCAGTGGGGTTAACTGGTCCATTGAGCCCTTCCTTTCATTTGTATATAATACTTATATCTTTAATTTATAATGTTTTATAATGCCTGCATGATTTTTTCTGATACCTGCATAATTATATCATGCAGAAAGAAATGAATGCAATGATTTTAAGCCTGTTCGGCTATGATATCATCAGCCAGATTATCTCCGTCCGCCGCCGCTGTAGCCAGCCTGTCACAACGCTCATTCATGGGATGGCCGTTATGGCCCCGCACCCATTCAAATCTGACCCTATGAGGCTCCATTGCTTTAAGCAGCCTCTTCCATAGATCTATGTTCTTAACCGGCTCCTTTGAGCTGGTCTTCCAGCCTCTTTTTATCCACCCCTCCAGCCAGTTTTCATTAAAGGCCTTGACAAGATACTGGGAGTCGGAATATATCAGAACATTGCAGGGCTTTGTAAGTGCCTCCAGACCAACAATAGCAGCCATAAGCTCCATACGGTTGTTGGTTGTTTTTTTAAAGCCTGCGCTGTATTCTCTTTCATGAACATTGCCTTTTGTATCAACATATACAATTATGGTTCCATATCCTCCGGGGCCGTCAGGGTTGCCTCTTGCGCTGCCGTCGGTATAAATGGTTACATCCATCATGCCTGTTCCTCCGAAATCTATATTAAAATACTCCATTCGCCATCTCTTAAAAACGCCTCCGCAGCCTGCTCCGCATCAGCAGTAATCTCATTCGGAAAATTCATCATATCAAGAAGCTTGATGGCATTTTTGGATACGGCTCTGCCTTCATAAAGCTTATAGTCAAAGATAATTTCCTTTCCTGCGATGCGTTCCTGAAAATGATAATTTGAAAATTCATTTTCAAGAATATGAGTCAGCTCAATGTCATGGGTAGCTGCAAATACAAGAGTATTACCTTTTGCCAGATAAGACAATATCCTTGATGAAGCAGCTATTCTTTCAAGGGTATTGGTGCCCCTTAATACCTCATCTATACAGCAAAGCATAGGAACATCGTCATTAATGCGGCTTATTATCCGCCTGAGGGATTTGATTTCTACAATATAATAGCTTTCATTGCCCAGTAGGTTGTCCTTGAGGGCCATGGACGTAAATATCATAAAATAGCTTGCATTATAATTCCTGCTTACCGAGGTATATATGGTCTGTGACAGAAGCGCATTAATTGCCAGGGTTTTAATAAAGGTAGATTTACCGGAAGCATTTGAGCCTGTTATAAGCACGGAGCGGTTTTCGCTTATTGAATTTGCGACGGCCTGCGCTATTAATGGATGGTATAAATCACAAACCTTAATGAAGGGCTTGTTTGATTTTTCCAGTTCAGGCTCACAAAAAAGAGGCAGCATCTGCCTGAAGGAGGCCACTGCTATCATACTGTCAAGAAAACCTATACCTTCATACATCCTGTTAAGCACATGCCGGTTGTCTTTAAAGAAGTCAAGCATTTTATTATATTTTATAAGATCGATATGAAATATCATTCTGACATAATCCAGTATCATGTCAATGTCACCAATACTGCCGCTGGGCTTGCTGGGTGCAAGTATGGCTGAGCCACGCCTGAATTTTTTAAAACGGTCATGGTCCTGCTTCAGGCCGGCAGTATATTTCTCCAACTCAGGAATATTTAGCCTGCTGATGCTTTTTATGTTGTCAAGAAGTCTTATAATATATGAAATAATTGTCAGGTAATTTTCTATCAGAGGTTTTATCCTGTAATAGCGGTAAATATTGTGCACCACTGCTGCTGTGGTTATTATTCCTCCCAGGGCGGGCATAACAAAAATCATACATATGGATACAACTACAGAAAGATTCATTAAGTAATGCGAGATGTTGCTGCCGCTTTTTTGCTCCCCAAGCCGGTTGATATATTCATAAACAGATATTCGGGTCGCACGACCGATATTATAAAGACAGGTCTGAAGCTTCAGGCGTTCTTCCTCATGCTCGGAAAAATATTTGATAAGCCGGTTACGTTCCGCCAGCTCCTCCGGATCAAAGCAGGGCTTGCGCAGCAGGGCATAAAGGTATTCCTCCCCTATCGAGCACTGGGTATTGTTCATAAGGGCATATATTTCATCCATGTCAAGGTCATTCCATGTTATTTTATCAACATCGCGGAGCTCATCCTTTATTGAATTGTAATAGGCCAGCATATACTCCATTTTTTCGGAGCTGTATTCTCTTTCCGGTATCTGTCCCCATTGCTCCCGCAGATTGCTGATCAAATTCCTTTTATTGTTTCTTTGCTCAATTATGCTCCATATAACAATAATAAAAATCGCTGCCAGAATATATAATAAAATTATCAATTTGCCTGTCTCCTGTTCTGTCTAATGATGTATCTTGCTCTATGATTACTTTGTCTTTAATAATTTACTTTAATAAGAATTGCGAAACGGTTATCCCGTAAAAGGAAAATATATGACATTTAAATTATATCCATTTATATGGACTTTTACGGTTATTATAGAGTTTTAGCAAAGGCATGTCAATGAAGAATTGGCAGGATTGGAAAGCATAAAAATCCTGCCAAAGCTAAAGAGCAAAAAAATTAAAGAGCTGCAATTAGCGACCCAAGCGCTAATTCAACAGCTCTCTTTTAGTAGATTGATTTTAATAAGAAATTGCTTTCTAATCGTTAATGTATCTTACATATGCTACAGGATTTCTGTATCTCATATTGGAAATCTTGATACCGTCTCTTCTGTTGCTGGCATGTATTATCTTGCCGTTGCCGATATATATTGCAACATGGTTGATATAGCTTGAGCTTCCGTAGAATACCAAATCACCCGGCTTAAGCTCAGATGCGGAAATTCTCTTGCCTCCTCTGGCCTGATCTCTTGAGGTACGGCCAAGCTTGTAGCCGAACTTTTCATATACTCTGAGAACGAAGCCTGAGCAGTCAACACCGGATTTCAGGCTTGTGCCGCCCCATACATATCTGCCGCCCAGATATTCCTTGGCAAAATTAACAAGGTTAACACGCTTCTGGCTTACGCCTGAACCATATTGAATTTCATTAATTGATAAGGCATAAGGCAGCTTAAAATCCAGCTCAACAAACTGCTTTGCCACATATCCGAAGGAGCCCTCCGAACCCTCCTCATCATCACTGTCCAGAGCAACCTTAACCCAGACATTATATTCAGGCTCATCGGTAGTAACAATACAGTCATTTAAATCCAGAATCAGCAACTCCTCGCCCTTTGCTATCTGGTCTATTACAGTTGAACTTGTGGACGGGCCCTTTCTGACATTCAGACCGTTGGTCATTGATATTGCCACATAGGAACCGCTTTCCTTCGCTCTTTCAGTAGCCAAATCGCCTGTTATAAGATATTCACTTTTAACATACCCGGTTATTGCTTCGCCTGAGGCTGTTACTGCAGAGATATGGGTCCATCCGTCTGAACGCTCCTCCAATATGTTGCAGCAAGCGTTTTTCGGAAGCTTTCCGATTATCTTATTATTCTCCCCCGGGCCGGATCTGATTAGCAAATTAGTATCTACATTAGCCAGACCGATATTTTTAAATCCCGGAATCGGTACATTACAAATATATCCGCTTTTATCATATGTAAAACCAGCTATTCCATCTTCAAAGGCTTTAGTTGTCTTGGGATTCGCTGTGACTATTACCAATCCTGCTACACAAACCAAAGAAAGCTTTAACAGTTTCCTGTTCATATAGTATGTCCTCCATTGTTTTGATCCAATCACGCTTCAAACAGGTCCATCCCATATGTAATCAGAATGCAAATTCTAAAGCAATGAAATGTTAAAATATATTACATAATTGTTAAATATATTACGAGAACATTATAACAAGTAATAATAAATTTGTCAACTATATGTCAAACAAATAATATCTGAATTAATTACCAAAATAAAGTTCCCAGTCTAAGCCTAGCTTCTGTTCACAATTGCAGCATATTATCCAAATTATTATGATAAATGATAAAGCTTTTATACTTATTATATAAAAGAAGCACCGGTCTTCTGGTAACTGAGCAAAGCAGCTTAATTTCAGCAGAAAACCGGTGCTGTATTATTTTTGTAATAATTTAAAATCCGCGAAAATCAAAAGATATAATTCAAAACTGTAAAAAGATTATTTTATATTATTGGTAGCTTGTATACTGTCGACACAAAAATAAAAGCTGCCATATTACGCCGTTTACGTAATTTGGGCAACTTTTAATTACAGTTAGATGATAATGCAAATTAAGCCACCATTGCTGTCGTTGATAATCTTTTGCATTGTCTCCTGCAGCTTCATCTGGCTCTCATCAGTCAGCTTGCTCATTTTGCTTGCTATGCCGTCTTCAACAAGCTGCCGTACGGTTTTTCCGAATATGTTGGTTTCCCAGATGCCGTCTGGATTTTCCATAGCATTGCTGTTGATGTAGTTGATCAGATCCTTGGCCTGCTCCTCGCTTCCGACAATCGGAGCTACCTCTGTAATAATATCAGCCTTAATCATATGTATTGAAGGGCCGCTGGCTTTAATTTTTACACCGTATTTGCTGCCATGCTTCATTATTTCAGGTTCATAGATGCGTATTTCCTCCTTCTGAGGCGATACAATACCGTAGCCTTTGGTGCGGACCTGATTTGCAGCATAAGATACCCTCTCAAACTCGGCCTTCTTGGCGGCAAGCTCCCTAAGGGTTGATATCAGCTGATATTCGTCACTGATCGGTACTCCTATCATGTCACTTAGGATTTGATAGTAATAGACGTCATCAAAATCAACAGTAACGCTTACGGTGCCGTCCTGCATATTCACATTGTCAATCTTGAATCTCTTTACATACTTGCTGTCGGTGTTGAAGTTCTGAATTTTTGCGTCCTTAATCTCTGAAATGTTAGAGAATACGCTTCTGACGCTTTCAATCAGATCCTGCTTGAGCCAGTGATCGGCAGGTAAAGTTTCAACCCATTTAGGCAGATAAAAATCCAGCTGGGTTACAGGAAATACCGACAGGATGGTTTCCATTATCCTGGTGATGTCGTCCTTTTTAAGCTGTTCGGCATTTACAGGCATAACAGGTACATCGTAATATTGGGACATATCCTCTGCCAGCTTTATGGTCTCGGTTGAGTAGGGCTTAATAGTGTTCAGCAATACTATGAAGGGCTTGCCAAGCTGCTTAAGCTCAGTGATAGTTTTTTCCTCCGGAGCCATATAGCTGAGTCTTGGCAGTTCTCCGAAGCTTCCGTCGGTAGTTACGACTATGCCAATGGTCGAATGATCATTGATAACCTTTTTAGTTCCGATTTCAGCAGCCTGGGTGAAGGGAATATCCTCCTCAAACCAGGGAGTCTTCACCATTCTTTCATGTCCATCCTCAATATGTCCTGTAGCCCCGTCTACCATATAGCCAACACAGTCTATCAGCCGTATTTTTACCTTGCTGTTTTCACCAATCGTAATTTCAGCAGCCTCCTTGGGTATGAATTTCGGTTCGGTCGTCATAATAGTGCGACCGGCCGCAGCCTGCGGCAATTCGTCGATTGCCCTTTCTCTGCTATGGACATCCTCAATATTTGGTATTACCAAAAGATCCATAAATCTTCTGATAAAGGTTGACTTGCCTGCTCTGACCGGCCCAACCACGCCTATGTATATTTCACCGCCTGTCCTAGCCTGAATATCATTATAAACATCAAACTGCCCTAGCATAATGCCAAACCTCCTTATGGTTATAGTTAAAGATATGCAGGGCAGCTTCATTCTATGATATTTTTAATACAAGTTGATTGCATTTGTCCTTATGATTTTGGGACCAGGCAACAGCACAAGAATTATCCCCTAATATATTCTGCTTAACAGCTCTGTTACATAAGATATTATATATCATGAACAAAAGGTGATAGCAGATGGAAAACGTATCCAGGCATAAGCGTATTGCAAGGGTACTTGTGCTGCTCTTCATTTTTGCATTGCTCTCTGCTTCTATTATTACAGATGTTATTGATATCTATCAGGTTATGTCGGTACAAAGGGGAGTCTGTGTACCAATAATAATGTACCATCATGTAAAAAATACCGGCCTGGGCAAGGATGTAATAAGTCCATATGAATTTGAAAGCGATTTGATTTACCTGACCGAAAATAATTATAATACAATAACCATGACGGATTTGATAAATTATGTCTATTACGACGTGGAGCTGCCTGAAAATCCCATAATCCTGACCTTTGATGACGGCTTATATAATACCTATAAAAATGTCTTTCCTTTATTGAAAAAATATAATAAAAAAATAGTTATGTCCATAATAGGAAAGAGTGTTGACGATTTTTCCAGGGTAAATGATAAAAATGTCAGTTATGCCCATGTATCCTGGGACGAAATTAAGGAAATGGTTGATTCGGGCCTGGTAGAAATTCAAAATCACAGCTATAATCTGCATAAAATCAGCAATGGCCGTTATGGCTGTTATCAGAAAAAAAATGAATCCTTTATTTTATACGAGGAGTTTCTTTCCAGGGACCTTCTTACCCTTCAGGAAAAGGTTAAGGAGGTTATTAATTTCGAACCGAATACCTTTACATATCCTTACGGAAGATATAACGAAAATACGGATGCCATCGTAAGAAAGCTGGGCTTTAAGGCAACCTTGTCCGTCAAATTTGGTGTGAATCTGATAACAAAGGATCCTGAGAAGCTGTATGATTTGAAAAGAATCTGCAGGTCCCACAACCAAAGCATAGAAAAAATGATTAAGGAAGGCATGGAAACTCTTAAGTATATAAAGGAATAAGAGGCCTTTGCCCTTATGCTCATTTTACCGTAACAGTAAGCGTAACATCAGCCAGGGCAGGATTTAGGTCACGTTTCTTTGACATGTTAAAAATCGGACGATTATTTTTACCGATATGTACCCTGTGCATGGCTGTGCATCTGGTGTCAAAGCCGGCAAGAACAAGCTCACCGTGATACATTATCATAAGATCGCCGTCATTATCGATGAAGAAGGAATTATGTCCCGGGCCGTATATACCGTCTGTGAAATAATAGGACAATACAGGAGTTGTAGACTTTTTCCATGCAGATGCATCCAGATAGTTGCTGCCTTTGGGGATCTCCAGCAGGCCCACCGCATAGGTGTAACCGCATGCAGCTCCGCCGGAATATGTAATATATACCTTATCATCGGTAACAAGAGCGTATGGACCTTCATTATTAATGGTACCCTGTATATTTTCCCAACCATATAAGGGTCTGCTAAGCAATACCGGCTCACTGGTAAGTCTTGCCGGATTATTTTCATCGATAGATGCAATATAAAGCATTGAGCCGGTATCGAGGGGAGTCCCTATGCCTTTACGGTAAGACCAGACAACATAAGAAGCACCATCCGCCTTAAAATAAGTCATATCAAGACTGATGCCGTCAGGAGCTAAGGCACTGCCGTCCTGGCGTCTTACAGGCACAGGGCATTCCCAGTCCTCAGCTCTCATGATATCACCGCCTTTTTTAAGCTTCATAATATGGCACTGTGGTCCCCACTGTTTGCCGCTGACTGCAAACAGAATATAAAGCTCACCGCCTATTATATGAAACTCAGGAGCCCAGAAGGTCTGGATAAGGTTTCTTTCCTCATTGGTATCCAGAATAATGCTTTCCTTATATCCCGGATTAAACAGCTCCATTATCGTATTGCCTTCGCGTACATAAATACCGATATCATTGACATTATCATTGGTTGCCAGATAATAATATTTGCCGTTCCAGGGCAATATTACAGGATCTGCATAGCCTTTTGCCAGGGGAAAAGGATAATGCTTTTGCCTGATGTGCCCCTTTACCTTATAAATGCCGGACTTTGAAAAATCTATGCCGGATAAGTCCCAGTCAACCTCCTTGAGGGCAGCTGAACCATCGGAATACCTGGCTGTTGCCTTTATGGCTTTTAGCTCTTCTTGCGAGCTTATACAAACATTTTTGGGCAGCTCAATCCCGGTATTGTATACCGGAGTCCAATAATCATATACAGCCTTGCCGCTTTCGTCATCCAGCTCCAGGATATTGCCGGGATTGATATCAGCCAGTTTTGTGGCCGGCAGCTTTCCGGCATATGGCTCCGACTCTGCCGGAGGGGAGACGCTTTCTTTATCAGACAGGTTTTTTATAGTGTTAATATAATATCTGCCGCTTTTATCATGCCAGCATATTTCATATTCACCTCTGTCCGTCCGGTATTCGCATATGGCTTTCTCTACATGCAAATCATCATGGATCTTTAGCAGGCCACAGTAATTAAAGTTGATCAAATCAGCAGATGTCCACAGCATGATATGACCTTTGCTTTCAGGGTCATCGTTACCGTTTTTGTCGATTCTGACAGCAATAATACCGAAGGAACCATCATTCATGCGGAAAAGATAAGGGTTTTTCAGCCCTTTTTCCACAATCACATTTCTTTCATCTATTGTAGCTGCTGCGAACAAAATTCCATAATTATTGTTCAAAGGACTAAAATCAGAATCTCCTTCAGCATAAGCCAGATGGATACTGTTTGCCAAGGATTCGGTATAATCCTTCTGTGGCTTGCGTGTGTAAATTAGAATTCGGCTTTTATCCGTATAGTTCATAGTCTTTTCCTCCTAATAGATCATAATATTATTCTGACATTCATTCTGGCTTATTTCAGCCTGATCCAAAATTCCAAGTAATAGCTTCCCGCTAATATTTTATTTTCCTCCGACAGATAACTGCTCCAGCCCATATCACCGCCAATTCCGCTGTGGGCTGCATCAATATGGAGATAGCTTTCCTTCCTTCTGATTAACTCGTGCTCATGCCCTGCTTTTTTATAATCAGCTATGCTGTTATGGTGAACATCAAAATGAAATTTCGATTCGGAGGATATAACAATAGCTTTACCAAAATTATTCGATAAGGAAAGCCAGAGACAGTCCTCATGTCCGCCGTTTTCGGAAGGCGGATTATAGGGAAAGTGCTCCATTTCAACAGTACTATGATGTACAGCCAGTATGGCCGAGCCTTTTCTGTCCCTGTAATTTTCATGGGGGCCGCGGCCAAAGTATTTCAGGCTTTCAAAATTCTCAGGGATAATTAATTCCACCCCTATCCTTGGTAAATCTGGTAAAGCAGAATCAAGTATAAAGCGGAAGGAGACAGATAAATTACCATCAGGCCGAATGATATATAAGGCATTTACACTGTTGATGCATGGATAATCGGAAAAACGTACGCTTCTTACCGTTTCAACAAGCATATCGGCTCCTGCGGGTCTAACTGTTATGCTTTCCAGTTTGGCAGAAGTCCTGCTCTCATCAAAGGCCTTCCAGAGGGGGAATCTGCCCCAGCCATCGTGAGCATCAATTCCTGAATAGGGTCTGGTAAAGCATTCCCTGGGGCCGCTTATCAAATATTCTGTGCCGTCCTTGATTAAGGAGCATATTAGTCCGCTGCTTTTGTCAAATGCAACTGAGAAGTCATAATTCTTGGTTTTAATTACAATCCTGTCACTTTGGTATTCAAGCTCCCATAAGCAATCCTGATAATCTGCATTTGAAGCTTTTTCATTAAAATTATAATCATCATCTGCTTTATCAGAATCTTTGACATTTTTTCTTATACTTGTTTCAGTACTTAGCATACCTGACATACCTGATAAGCCGGAAATGGCCAGACCTCTCCCACCGTCAAGTGAAAACTGGAAACAGGCCAGCTCATATCCTTCCGGTGCAAAGCGGTTTGACCTGGCATATCTGACGGATATGTCCAGCAGGTATTTTTTATCCGGCTTTTTATCAAATGGTATATCGAGACTTACTCTTGCTTCTTCCCCGGCTTTTATTAGGGGTATTTTCAATTCATCTGTTTTAATAGGATAGCCGTTTTCTCTGACGGTATATATTAACTTATAATGGCTTGAATCCAATACCAGATTTCTGTTTTTTATTAAAAGATGGCCCGGGCCGGGATCCAACACCCAGGCGCTGTTATATTTTAGCTCTTCGATTATAAGAGGGCAATAATAATGCTTAACCTCTAAGGCGACAGGCTTGGGAGTCAAATCCGGCATAATTATGCCGTTATTTGTCATAAAGCCGGGATGAACCTCATCCACATAGCTTTCATTAAAATCGCCGCCATAAGCATAATACTCTTCCATACCGTCAGTTTTATTAATCAAAGCCTTATCCATCCAGTCCCAGATATAACCGCCCTGGAAACGCTTATATTTTTCAACCAGCTCATAAAACTTGCTCATGCCGCCGCCACTGTTACGAATCTGATAGAGATATTCAGCCAGTACAATAGGCCGGTTATCCTCCGGATCAGTAAGCATTTGCATAATCTCATGGACCGGTGCATACATATTGGCTCTGATATCAGATATATTTTTGCCGGGATTGCCTGCTTCATATTGGCAAATCCTGTCGGGGTCGTATTCCTTTATCCAGCCTGCCATGGCTGCGTGATTAGCGCCCACTCCGCTCTCATTGCCCAAGGACCAGGAATAAATGGAGGGATGGTTTTTATGGGTCAGCACCATCCGGATGGCTCTTTCCAGGAAATTGCT
The DNA here is from genome assembly GCA_012512855.1 of Clostridiales bacterium. Lineage (GTDB taxonomy): Bacteria > Bacillota > Clostridia > Lachnospirales > Lachnospiraceae > Mobilitalea. Next base: position 9,250 of record JAAZDK010000080.1, on the reverse strand, counting down.
AGCCCAGGCGGGATTATGGGACAAGGCACCGCTGACAGCATGGGTTTCCAGATTACATTCACAAACCAGTAAAAGCCCCCACTCATCACATAAATCATACCAGTCGGGATCATCCGGGTAATGGCAGGTTCTGACAGAGTTGATATTAAGCCTTTTCATCAGCTTTATTTCTTCAATCATTTGCATCCGGGAAAGGCTTCTGCCGGTTAATGCCGAGTGTTCATGACGATTGACTCCTCTTACTATAAGCCGCTTACCGTTAAAGTATATAATGCCGTTTTCAATTTTTATCTGTCTAAATCCTATTCTGCTGCTCTCAAAATCAATCTCATCGCCTTCAGGTGACAACAAGGTCAGGGTTGCCGTATAAAGATAGGGCTCCTCGGGACTCCAAAGCCTGATGTTATCAATACTTAGCCGGAGTCTTGCCGTATTGGCGGTAGGTGTTTCATAGCTCCTGTACTCAGCGTGTGCCTTAATGGCTGAAATGTCGGAAGCCAGCAGCCTGCCATCAGAATCATAAAGATTTAGCCTTACCCTGTATTTTGCATAACCGTCGAATCTGTTAATGGTTACATCAGCGCTAACTTCTCCTGATTTTAAATTCAGATCAGGTCTGGCAACAATCTTCCAGTCTACTATCCTTTGCTTGGGCTTGGCATATAGATATACGGAACGGAAAATCCCTGACAGGGACCAGTAATCCTGATCCTCCAGGTACGAGCCGGATGCGTACCTCATTACCAGCAGGGCTATGTTGTTTTCTCCTGCATTAAGATATTTGCCGATATTAAATTCAGCCGGAAGCTTGCTGTCCTCGGAATAACCCACAGCTTTGCCGTTAATCCATAAATAAAAGGCTGCTTCGACCCCTTTAAAGCTTATAAATATATCTCTTTTAAGCCAGTCATTATTCAAAATAAAGCTTCTGTAATAGCAGCCGGTAGGATTATCATCAGGAATAAATGGTGGATTGGGAGCAGCCGTTTCATCAGCATAGGGATGTATGACATGGCTACCGGCCTTGTGCAGGCTCCAAGGATAGCTGACATTGGTGTAGATTGGCTCTGAAAAACCCTGCAACTCCCAGTTACCGGGCACTATAATATCATGCCAGTCGGAATGATCATAACCATCCTGCCAGAAAGGCTCAACCCTTTCCGGTGATGGGTAGAGATTAAATTTCCAGACACCATCCAGACAGATACACCAGCGGGATTTTGTCCTGTTGCAGCTTAATGCCTGTGCTTCGTTCTCGTATGCACCCCAGGGGGAATGGGAAAGCTCCCTGTTAATGGCTGTAACGTTAATGTTTTCAAAATCATTACTGTTATGAAAGCTCTGATAAAAATTCATAAACCGACACCCTCTCCTTTATTCCTCCAAAATCCAGGCCTTGGCGGAAAAGTCGCAGTCTATTTTGCCATATTCTCGGATAATTTTTCGTCCTTTAAGGAAGTCAGTATCTATGTCATGTGAATTTTCAAACCTGTGGGCGATAACCATCAGTCTGTTTCCAAGCCTTCTGATAACAAGCTGTTCGCCGGCAGGCCTGTTGTAGCTGGCGGTTTTATTTTCATATTTTATGGTTACACCGTCCCTGATAATCTCTGCAGCATCTTTATAGAAGGCTATTCCTTCATCTATTAATTTCCATTGGTCGTCAGAAAGATCATATATATCCCCGCTAAGGCACATACGGCCAAAGAAGGTATTAATAATTGAATAATATATTCTGTTGTCATCGTCCCTGGCTCTCATTACAGCCCATATCTGGCTTTGGGAAGGCTTGATAACCCTTTGGACATTAGCCGCAATTATAGGAATCGCCTTCGTTTCATGGGCATCGGAGAAGCTTGCCTGGGATACCAGCTCCATAAAGGACGGCTCCAGCCTGTGACCGCCGCTTGAGCAGTTTTCAATGACAATATCAGGTATTTCCTTCTTTATAAGACGGAAGAAATCCTTGCTTGCCTCAACCCTTTGCCTTAATCCCTCACCCAGGCTTTCCGCTCCGTCACAGCCAATACCTATGGTGTCATTGTAGTCTACCTTAATATATCCAAAGCCACATTCCTTAAGAGTTTGGATTACGGCCTTGTATAAATAATCCTTAACCCAAGGGTCGGACATATCCCAGAATCGCTTGTCTCCAACGGTCAGTACCACTCCGTCCTTTTTAAGCAGATGCTCGGTATTGTTCCAATGCCTTGACTGTCTGCCGACGGATTCAAATTCGAACCATATACCGGGGATCATGCCGCACTCCCGAATATAATCAGCCGCTTTTTTTAATCCACCGGGAAACTTGTCATAATTTACATCCCAGTCTCCTATGCTGGCCCACCAGCCATCATTTTTGCCGTACCAGCCGGAGTCAATTACCAGGTATTTAATCCCCTTGCCCTTTAATTTATCACAAATTTTCTTAATATTTGCCAGGCTGGGATTGCCCCAGGTGGTGCAATATTCGTTAAATACTATACCCATATCCTGATCTATTGGTGAAATATCAGGCCTTTGAGCCTTAACCAGCTTGTCGCAGACCTCATAGAGGGAGCTCCCCTCCGCTATAACAGCCTTTGGAGTGGTGAATTCCTCACCGCATTTTACATGCTTGAACCAATGGCCGAAATCCCTGTCCGCCAGGCCCCCAACGAGAGTTAAGCTGTCGTTCTCCTTGCAAATAATTTCTATTTGCCAGGAGGAAGGTGTATATAGCTGGACTGCTATAAAATGCCCGTTTTCGCTGTCCTCCAGGGCTATAAAGGGGAAATATTTACGGACAGGCATGGAGCCAAGATTGCCAAATTTTTCAACCCGCATACCTACTCTGTTCCATGATGGCTCAAGGTTAAGATCAAAAATTGTCTCGGTCCGAAGCTTCCCTTCAGCGCTCCAGAAGGACTGCAGCCTATGTATCTTATCTGCCTTAATGCCTCTTATGGCAAAGGAGGATATCATCTCCAGGGTTGCAGTTTCGCTTGCATTATTCTTAAAGCTGGTGCTGACCTCAAGCACATTGCTTCTTTTTATCCTATTTAGGGTCACAAGATGGCCCTTCTGATTTTCATATACTATTTTATTATCATTCTCAGATATTTTTGTCAGATTTCTTGTAGACTCGCTTCCGCACAGGGTCAGGCCGTTTGAAAACCAGCCGTTGTGGGCATCCTCTCTCAGCTTAAGCTCAACATAATATTCCATAAGCCTTGTCCTCCTGAATAATTTCATATTGATATATATGATATGATATATATATAATATGATTTTTTCTGAATTAAACTCCTTTGTAAACAAGCACTTGGTCTTAACTATATATTACCAGGAATAAATTTGTTAATCAATCTGATTATTTTACATGGAATATGAATATATTGAACTGGTCTAGTGTATTAGCCATTAATTTTTCCGTATCTGTTGAATGCTTTGATACTTATACTTATTTTTTAATCATGATTATATAGTGGCTCTTTATAACATTTTCTATGGAACAATATGCCGCAGGCCGCATAACTAACGCCATAAGCAGGCTTTTAGAAAACATGAGCCGGCTGATGATAAGCCGGTTCAAAATTATAATCCTTATAATATTTAAGAATTTCTTCAGATAGCAAGATTTAAGGCCTCGAATAAAGATTTCGGAACTGATTGGGTGAACAGCCCTCATATTCCCGGAACAGGGCTCCAAAATAGCTGTTGTCGCTAAAGCCCGTCTCAAGCGCAATGCTTTTAATGCTTTTGTCCGGATTGTTTATCAGAATTTCCTTGGCAAGATTGATTCTGTAACGGATAAGATATGCTACCGGGGTAAGATTAAATTCCCTCTTAAAAATTCTGCACAGATAGGAGGTCGAAACACCTGCAATTTCGGCCATATCCTTAAGGCTGATATCCGTATTATAGTTTTCCTTGATATAATCAAGTACCCTTTCAAGCTTTCCTGAAACACTTTGCTGACTGTAGCTGTCTTCTGCGTTCATCTGCCTGCAGATGTTAACCAGCATACTGTACAATATGGCGGAGGCCTCAGGCATATGGCTGCTGCCTTCATGAGATAAAGTATTAAAAAGCCTGTTATACCTTATCAGGCTTTCATCAAGATTAATTATTGAAAATACTTCATATTGCCGCAGATTCATGGCTTCAAGCAAATCATCCGCTCCGGCTCCTGAAAAAACAATCCAAAGTGTGGTCCAGGGCTCTTTCAGCGGATAATACCTATGGGCTGTGTTTGGAGCAAAATAAAATGCCTTTCCTTTATCGATAACAAATTCACGATTTCCTGCGCAAAATTTGCCTAAGCCGTCTGTACAGAAGGCAAGCTGATGGTAAGGCAGGCCTTCTTCCCTGTTAATGTATTTCTGGTATTCGTCACAACCAATACCTATAATGTACAAGGGCAGCTTTTTGTCCTTTTCAAGAAGCATGGGAAAAATACATTCACTTTTCATACTATCACCGATTATGTATTGAAATCCGTTCTAAAATAATAATAGAGTTATTATTCTTTTTATAAATGTTCGAATTAGTTCGATGTTTTTATATCATATCAAAAGAATATTGTTCGTAACCATAATAGCATACATAAAATAGTAACTAGACGCATTCGAAATTAACGCATGCATATAAAAACGTCCCCAACAAGTAAGCCATAAGCTCAGGCTTGTTGGGGTCTATTTATAGGATTGGAATAAGAATTAATTTATTGTCAGATATGCTCCAAGCTTTTTATCTGTCTGCATAATATGCTTGGACAGCCAGTCAATTAGCTCATCCAACAGTTCCTTATAAAACTCTATTGTATTGTCAACACTGAATATGTTCAGCTCTTCAAGCTTTTTTCTAAGACCGTTATGCTGGGCTACATGAACATCCATTTCAGGATATGAATGTTCAGTCATAAGAGCCTCTTCATATTTAAAATGCTCCGCCACATAATTGTCAAGCTTGGTAACCAGATCCAGCAAATGTGAAAATTCCGTATCCTTTTCGCTTATGTATACGACGAGGTCATTGATGATATCAATCAGTTCCTTATGCTGCTCATCTATGCCGGCATGGTTTACAGAAAAATTATCGTTCCATTTTATCATGACCTTGCTCCTCTCTTTGGTTTATTGTTGTTTTTATTTATATCTTAGTATACTAAAATTATAGTATAGTATATTGCTTAAAATGTAAATATAAATTTATACAAGAGTACAGGTCATAAAGAAAATTTTCATCCTGCTTCTTCTTTCTTAATAGCATAAGTAGAAATCATCTTTTTTTCTCAGGTTAATAAATATGTCAGTCATGCCGTTCGTCAAAGTTGTCATAGGTTTCACAAAATCTTGCTGAAAAAGAAGGCTCCTCTCCTGCGGCATAAAGATGGGATATATCCCCGAATGCGCTCATTCTGAATTAGGCAATGCCCTTTCTGCGTTCCTCCGTCACAAGAGTTGTTACCGAAGTGGGTGCAGCACAAAAGCCATGCCAGAGTACTACCGGTGAAATCCCCAACAAATGGCTCAAGATAACACATTCAACACCAAAATGGCAGAAAAATACTATGGTGTCTCTGTTGGGGCTAACGGCCCGATACAGATTGCCCTCGCGTTCATAACCATGCTTCTTCAGAATTTCGTCAACACCGGCATATACCCTTAAGGCCTCGTCAATAACATTACCCTTATTCATAAGGGGTACGGTATGCCAGAGATTTTTGTCATAATACTCTTCAATTCGGGTCCAATCCTGCGGTAGCAGATCCCAGGGAATACGTTCCCTGCCCAGTTTTTCATCATAAACGGGGGCATGGAATTCCCTGAGCCAGGGAAGAACCTCCGCACTACGGTTGATTTTCTTCAGGGTAACACTTGCAGTATCACGGGCTCTCCCAAGGGGTGAAACATAGAATTCCTTTATATCCATTGCAGCTATTCTTGTAGCGAGGAGTTGTGCTTCTCTCCATCCCTTTTCAGTAAGTGAATCTTTTTCATAATCCGGATCTGCGTGACGTATTATCAGTAACTTCATTTCATCTGCTCCTTTGCTTTCATATTATATATTCTTATATAGTCGTGATTTTATCGTATTTGGTTAATCTATTAAAAATTTTTATAAGTCGAAAAGTTTCGTATTATATACAAATTCTGTTTTCAGCTTTTTTGAGTATCCTAAACAAGGCCTTATGTTTACATTATATAAGTGAAATCAAAAAAGTAAAGCAAAATCATCAAGAGGTAATTTTACCGGCTTAAGAGGTTAAAAAAACAGGTGAAAGTGTTACCGCTACTTTCACCTGTAAGGCCGGCTGTTAGGCTATATAGCTGTTAATGCTTTTTCACTTCAAAAAGCAAATAAACTATGCCTACAGTCATATGGCAGCTAATTATTGATTTGGCAGTTAATTATTGAACAGATCAGGCAAAATATCGTAAATGTACTGGTTAACCCAGTTCCAGGCATGTGTACCGCCCTCACATACGATGAAATAGAAATTACCCTTCTTCAAATCAGATGAATAGATGAATACATCATCAAATTTTTTCATTTCCTCCACCTGAGGATTCAGATTGGGATATGCTATATCAAGATCGCCGGTTGCACAGAAGAGATAATAATCATGTGGCTTATATCCGGAATTTCTTGCTATATCCGCGAGATACTGTGCTGTTTCCTTCGGATAGTCTCCTCCCCCCTTAAGCCCTTTAATCCAGCAGTCTCCGCTTAAGGGTATGAAATACTTGATGTAATCCAGGCAATATATGAAGGTATACCAGGTTGTTACCGAACCCATGGAGAAACCGCCGAATGCCCTGTGCTCCCTGCTGGCTTTTATGGCTTCCTTATCAGCTGATTCAAGATATGTATTATATTTTGTTTCTACCAGAGGTATAATGGTATTCAGCAGCTCCTCAGGGAAATACTTAACATCGTTCTTTCCGCCATAGAAGGTAGGGGTTACTACAATAAGCGGTTCAATATCACCCTTTTCAATCATATTGTCTATGATTTTTTTCAGTTCCTTGTTCTCTCCAGGACCGCCGAAAAGCAGGTTCTCATTTTCTCCGCCACCATGCATCAGGTATAATACATTGTATTTCCTGTCTTTGTCTGCAGGATCATAGCCGTATGGAAGATAAACATTCAGCCTTTTTAGATCTTTGCCGCCATCCAGATTATCTGCATAATACTCAATTCGTTCTATACTGCCGGGTTTGCTGCATAATTGCCTGTATTCACCCGGTACCGGCCTGAACTGTTTTTCATTTGCGGCTTCATCTGTTAATTCAAGCCTGCTGATAACTTCCTTAATCTTCCTGTATTCACTATCTATTTGTTCTTGAGTCAAATTTTTATCAGCAAGAACCGCCTCTGCGTTCTTTATTGCTTCTGCCAGCAAATCGGGATTTTTATATCTTTCTGTTTTCAGCTTTTTACTTGTATTTATCAAAGCTAAAAGATCATAAAGATTGAGACCACTTACTGCCCCGTCAGCCTTGCCGGTCAGTACCAGCTCGCCAAATTTGCTTACATCAATCCAAGCACTGCCGGTGGAATCAAAAACATTAAGAGTAGCAACCCTGTTGGCTCCCCTGGCATCATTAATTTGCAGTTCCAGGCCAATCACCTTGCCATTTTCAGGCTTTGAACGGAAGGCAATTCTGGCTTCAATAATATAGCCATCCTCAGTCTTGCTGCTGCAAGTATAGAAGCGTTCTGCCTCACCTATATCCACCGACTGCCTGTTTTCAAAATTGACACGGAAATGCAAATCATCTACATCATAATCCCGTACCTTATCATTATTTTCATCCATAAAAATTTCCAGTGAATCCTGATTTGGCGGATTATCTGACAGAGCAGATAATTCATTGTCCTTCACTATTGCCAGAATATACAGGGCATTGTCATCCCAGAGAGCCTTGAAGCTGGCTGTAGTATCAGTGTTGCCGGATATGTACCTGGGGCTAACAGTCGGTGCAGTATTCCATATTTCATCTATCTTGCCATCGATAACTGGAGTTCCGAAAACTGCAACCATTCTGCCGTTCTGATCTAAACCATACTTATCAAAATTAGCTTCATTAACCATATTGTTCTCCCTCACAATTATTGTATTTTTATTGCCAAACCGGAGGTTTTTCTTCGGTTTGACTTATAAATTCAACCTTGCAATATCGTTTTAGCATTTATATAATAATTCTATCGTATTTACCTGCAGATTTCAACCAAAACTTATAAAACGAACAAGCTAAAGCTGCAAATCCTAACAAACAGAAGCTGTAAGACTATTTCTGGCTAAATTTGTAATTCCATACATATAAAGATACATCCCCAAATACAGCCGGTCAGGCAGCATATGAAGATGTACTGTATAATTTTTATGGGATTTCAAATATATATTCCTTAGCTTCAAACTCCATTGTCCCGCCCATTTTTTGATAAACGGTATCGGCTATATAGCGGAAACCGATTTTCTCCAGAATACGTCCGGAATATATATTTTCCTTTGCATGGCATGAACACAGCTTTTTCTGCTTTAGTTCCTCCACTGCAAATTTTACCATCCTGGCAGCTGCTTCGCTGGTATAGCCCTGGTTCCAGCAGGATTTCATAATATTATATCCGATGTTGAACATTCCTTTGCTTTGATTATAGTATAAGCCGCCACTGCCTATCAGCTTTTGATCCGATTTCCTGACAAAGCCCCAGTCATAGACATCATCTGAATCAATATTTTTTTCTACAATCTTAAGCCATTCCTTCGTATTCTCCACACTTTGATGAACATTCCAAATCATGTACTTAGCCACATCAGGGTCTGAAGTCCAATTATTATATATTTCCTCAGCATCTGATAAATACAATGGCCTGAGTATTAGTCTTTCTGTTTCCAACACAGGTGTTCTCATAATTTGCGGCACTCCTTTCTGTTATCAGGTATTTTTTAGCTGTTTTGATTTCAAAAGGATTATTTGGATAATATGTTAGTCTTATTTTATGCTTTAGTGTGAAAGCATATTGTGAATGAGTTATATTTTTGTAATTATAATACAGTGCCAGGATATGTCAATAAGAAATTTAAATAAAAACCTACAGATCTTTATTTGCCTACTTCAGTTTGATACATTGACTGTTATTACCGCTTTTCTTTGTCCAAAATCAACCGATATCTTTTGTCCACAGATTACCGGAATTGCTGCCGGCTGAGAGCTTTTGTTGTTCTCAGCCGGCATTCTTTTTTCTTACATCCAAGATA
>JAAZDK010000079.1 GCA_012512855.1 Clostridiales bacterium | reverse complement strand
GCACGGAGATGCCTCCATCAGCAAAAAGAATGAGCTTGTCAAAAATCCTAAAGGCATTATACAGATAACTCCTGAATCCCTGGAAAGCCTGCTGACCAATAAACGGGGCGCCTGTCTGTCAATGTTTAGCGACCTGAGATTTATTATTATCGATGAGGTCCATTACTTTATGCGTGATGCCAGGGGTATTCAGCTGCTTTGCCTGCTGGAAAGGCTGCAGCGTCTTACAGGCATAATTCCCAGACGTATAGGGCTGTCGGCAACTCTCGGTGATACGACTCTGGCGCAGGCCTGGCTGAACACCGGTACAGGACGGGCATGTGCCGCTCCTGTAACAGATGAGGGAAAAAGGCGCATAAGACTCCATATCGAACGCTTTGTAAATCTTCATGATAAACGGGATTTACAAAACAATGACAGCAGCGACAATACAATAAGCAGTGGGGATACAGGCAACAGGGAGCATTTTGAATACCTCTTCAAGATGACTTTGGATAAGAAAACCATTATTTTTACCAACAGCCGTGAAGAGACGGAGTATGTTATAGCCAATCTCAAGGAAATAGCGAAGAAAAACAAAGCACCGGACGTCTACCGGGTCCATCATGGCAATGTATCGGGCCTTATCAGGGAGGCCACCGAGGATGAGATGAAATCATCAGATGAAAAGATTGTCACCGGAGCTACCGTAACACTGGAGCTGGGTATTGATATAGGTTCTCTTGATCAGGTAATTCAGGTGGGTGCTCCGCTGTCGGTATCCAGCTTTGCACAAAGACTGGGCAGATGTGGAAGACGCGGGCAGATACCGCAGGTTTTATTTACATTTGTGGAGGACATCAGAATTAATTCCGAGGATGCCCTGGGGCCGATTAATTGGGATTTTATCCGTACAATTTCAATCATTGAGCTTTATACCAGGGAGCATTGGATTGAACCCTTATACCCTCTCAATCATGCCTACAATTTATTGTATCATCAGACCATGAGCCACTTAAAAAGCAATGGTGAGCTGTCACCGGCAAGGCTTGCCCAGGATATTCTGTCCCTGGGATGCTTTAAGCATATTTCTCAGGATGATTACCGTGTTCTCTTAAGGCATCTGCTGGAAATTGAACAGCTGCAGCAGACGGAAAACGACGGTCTGATCATCGGGCGTGAGGGAGAGAAAATTGTTAACAATCATCATTTCCTTACTGTCTTTATCGCACCCGAATACCTGCTTGTTAAGGAAGAAAACCGCACAATCGGTACTGTAGACAAGGTCTATCCGGTAGGAGTACGCTTTGCTCTGGCAGGACTCACCTGGGAGACAGTTGATGTAAATGTCAAGTCCAAGGTCATCTTTGTAAAGAGAGTTCCCGGAATATCGCTGGTTGACTGGGATGTGGATTTTGAGGTTGATCTTCATACGGTGCTTGTGCGTAAAATCCGCAGTGTGCTGAAAAGCGATATATTTTATCCCTACTTAAGCGAGCGCTGCCAGGAAAGATTGATTGAGATTCAGTATATAGCAAGAAACAGCGGTATACTGGATAATCTGGTCACACCCCTTTCAGAAAAAAAGTATGCCATATTCCCATGGGTGGGCACCAGACAACTTCGCACCCTTCATTATGCCTTGCTGCACAGGAAAATTAAAAGCCGCCATCCCTGGCCCTCCTGTTTGTATCTTGAGGTAATCTTTAACGGAAGCGCAGAGGAGCTTGAAGACATAATCAGGGATATATTGAGTTCAGATTTGGATTTATATGAGCTGCCCCTGCCTGATAAGATTCAGATAAAGGGCAAGTATAATGAATTTATTCCCCCTGTCCTGCTCAGAAAACAGTTTATTGAAGATTATCTGGATTTTGAAGGTTTGAAAAATGATATAATGATATAAAAATCAGGCTTCTAAGTTTGAACCCTGACAATCAATCTTAGAAGCCTGATTTTATGAGTATATATTGCCTGCGCTCAGCCAAACCTTTGTCTGCAGGCATGAGCTTAAATTCACATTTACCATTATATTAGCTACTTATTTTCATTTATAAAGGCTTCAACGATATCCAGCACTTCCTTGCTCCAGAATGCAGGACCACCGTGATCAGCTCCATTTATTGCATAAAAATCCACCTTCTTGCCGCAGCCTATGAGCTTTTCATAAAGCTTTACGCTTTGGCTGAAGGACACGATCCTGTCGCTTGTTCCATGGAATATAAGAACCGGCGGAACTTGCTTGTCCTCGCTGATATGATTCATTGCAATCGTCGGCTGGGCAAGCTCCGGATGCTCATTTACATCCTTGCCTCCGATAAATTGCCCCTCCGGGCTGTCGGGCTTTTGATGATTTGGTGTACTGGGAAAGCCTTCCGGATCAGTAATGTCGGTTACACCATAATAATCAATGATTCCCTTGACGCTGCAGCTAAACTCCTTGTAATCCTCAGTGTCAAAAATATTGTCATTGCAGGTCAGCCCTGCTAAAACTGCTGTATGTCCGCCTGAGGAATCTCCCCAGTTAAATACCTGCTCAGGATTGATG
>JAAZDK010000008.1 GCA_012512855.1 Clostridiales bacterium | reverse complement strand
TTTTAATTTATTAGAGTTGTTTATCGCAGTCACCGCCTATCAGGCTTTCACCGACTCCGGTAACATTGATGTTTTTTGTGGTTTTTGCCTCCAGGCTGTCAGCCATAATGATATTTTTCATATCTATTCCGACTGAGCTCTGTACAGCATCAAAAACCTTGGCAAGTACCGTCGGTACATTATCAGCAACATCGCTGACTCCACCACCGTATATCTTGATATCTGAAATCTTGCTGAGAGGCTCGGCTATAGCCCTTGCCAGCTCAGGCAGCTTCTCTATAACCTTGTCAGCCATAGCAGCGCTGGTGTACTTCTTGTATGCCTCGGCTCTTTTCTCCATAGCTTCCGCTTCCGCTATACCTTTGGCCTTGATTGCCTCAGCCTCTGCCAAACCTACAGCAGCTATAGCCTTAGCCTTTGCTTCACCATTCAGGAATTCCGCATCCGCCTGCGCCTTTACCTTAAGTCTTATAGCCTCAGCCTCAGCATTGGCTTCAGCCTTTCTGGCCTCCGCTCTTGCCTCAGCTTCCGCAATCTGGGCGTACTTGACGGCATCAGCTGCTGCCTTCTTCTGCTCTTTTTCAGCATTGGCAGGCTCTACCACCTTAGTTTTGAGCTCTTCCCTTGTCTTTTCTGCACGGCGCTGCTCAAGCTCAATTTGCTTAAGCTCCTTTGCTATTTCAACCTGAAGCTGTGCTTCCTGCAGCTCCTTAAGCTTAAGCTGCTTGAGGATATCAGCTTCCATTTGCGCTGCGATTACATCCTTGTATGTAATACTTTTTTGGATTTCATAAGCAGCATCAGCCTTGGCTCTGGCAGATTCCTGCTCAATTCTGTATTCGGCCTCCCTTACCTCCTTGGCCTTGAGGGCTTCACTTACCTCGGTTTCAGCCTCAAGTCTGGCCTTTTCACCCTCTTTCTTAGCCTCGGACTTCTTAATGGATTCCTCCTTAAGAGCCATTGCCTGAGCTATCTCAGCTTCCTTTTTCTTTTCAGCAATCTGCTTGGCACCCAGAGCCTTTATGTAACCATTTACGTCAGTAACATTCGTAATTGAGAAGTCCTTCAGCTCAAGGCCCATCTCACCGATTTTGGTTCCTACAACCTCCTGCACCTTGGCGGAAAAGGCTTCACGGTCGCTGTAAATCTGCTCAACCGTCATGCTGGCAACAATCTCACGAAGCTTACCTTCGAGAATTTGCGTTACCTGCTCGGCTATGGATTTTTGCTTCAGCATCTCGTTGGCGCCTGTGAACTGCTCTATTGCTGCATAGATGCTTTCGTTGGTATTTCTTACCTTTATTACAGCCGTACCTACAACATCAATAGGTACACCCTGCGAAGACATCGTCTGGGATGTGTTGATATTCAGCTGGATGTTACCCAAAGATATTGTATCGGTTCTTTCCAGAACAGGTATTACAAAGCCACCGCCACCGGTAATAACCCTTTTTCGTAGACCTGTAACTACCATTGCCTTGTCCTGGGGAACCTTTCTCCACATACGAAACAGTCCCATTAATATCAGCAGCAATGCGGCTACAGCTATGATGGTTATTATTACCGGTCCAAAGTTGATCTCAGGCATTAATGCCAAAACCATTTTAATCCCTCCTTGAATTTATGCTTATGTTATTGAAAATTAATTCCATATTTTTCGGTACAGAAATCAAAGTACCTGATTTACTCATATTTATTCTTGGGCTCTACAATAACTATTCCATTCCTTATTTCCTTAACCCTGACCGTCCTGCCTGCTGCCAGTCTCAGGCTCTCATCAGCGCATTTTGCCGGATATGTCACACGAATATTTGACAGTGAAACAAAGCTTACACTTCCTGTCTGTCCCGGTAAAATGGTATCAACAACCTTTCCGTCATAAAGCATCAGTTCATTTTCATTAATTGTACCGTTTCTGGTCTGAATCCTCCTTAGGGTCTTAAGGATTGACTGTACTGTAATCGATGCCAGATATCCTGATACTGCCGCTATTATTAATGTAATCAGTGCTCCCTTGCCTTTCATGGTCATAATTGAACCGATTGCTCCAAATACAATAGCCAGAGTGGATATTGACATAAGAGAGCTTGGGAACAGAGCTATTGATAAGGCTGAATTTGCTGCGCCGACTACATTCGCTCCTGAATCTATATCAGTATCAATGTCCGAATCTGCTTCCAGCTCAGAAACTGTATCCAGCTCCGCATCCAGATCCGGGCCGGTGTTAACATCTACATCGACAGCATCAACATCTGCATCTACATCAACATCCGCATCCAGAAAATTATTAATTAAGCCAAACAGAAAGCTGGTTATGGGGAGTACTGCTCCTCCTGCCAGAAAGCATATGTATAAGGTCAGCAAAGCTCATCCCTCCTCTGCTATTTCAACAGCTATTGCCTGCAGGTGCTTTCACCCGCCGGTCAGGTTAACCTTTCAAAAAAAACCAATTTTAGTATAACGTGAATAAAATATTTTTTCTAAAATATTTTTTCAATAAATCCTCCAAATTCATAGCAAATGTTAATCTGTTTTTAATTTTGGGTCAAATCAGTTGCAAAAAATAACTCCGATCCACTGCTAAAGCAGGACGGAGTAATTTGCATCTCTTTTATCTGCTGCATATTATAAAATTTTAGATAGGAATTAAATCAAGAACATGATACGAATTACAGTGTGAAGCTGACAAAACCGCCACCGGCTTTTGTTGTGTTAAGCCAGCAGAGCAAATCAATCTTTATTTCATCCCCACCATCAATGATTTCCAGATATGCCATATTCTCTTCAAGACTATATTCCATTGAAGTTACCGTTACCCAATGATAGGATTCAAGCTTGTCAACCTTGCCGTTATCAAGGTTTAAAAAAGCAACAGGTATATCATTCTCAAGCGGCTTCTGCAAAAAGGCCACCACAGTACCCAAATCCGGCCTTAACTGCTTTTCCCCCGGTATACCAAGATAATCCAGGCGAATATCAAGCTTATGCTTTTGCAAATATTTGTCGATACCTTCTCCAAGCATAGCTGTCGAAGGTATGCCTCTGGGGCCGGGTGTAACAAAGCCCCACATCTCATTCATAAGCTCAAGGCATTTTTCCTTTGTCAGCTCCGAATTCTGATTATTCTCAAAATGCCTGCTTCGGATGTAATATATTATATTTGTCACCGTAGCCGGTCCGCAACCGCATCTGCGCTGCTTTTCCCTGTGATACCAGTCCTGGTTGCTGCCATATATATCAGTCTTTTCATTACTGTCAATAATTTTAAGTATATGCTTGGATTTTATTGAAACAGTCTCCATCTCTCATATCCCTGTGTACTTTGTTCTGGTAATGCATACATTGATAAAATTATAACATAAAATAATATAATGGAAAAGACTTTAATTAAAATTTATTTAACTCATTCCGCACTGCCAGTTTTTTATTCAGACCTCTTCTTCCCTTCGCAACAGCCACCATCTGGTAAACCACAAAGCGGTAGATACCAGGCGCATGATATATACAATCAGATATACAGTCTTATAGGCCTTCAAATCTGCACCCAAGAATCTGTAAATAGCGACACCAACCATAGGCATAAAGGCATTGGACAGCATGGTAAGCATTGTATACAGGGATATATTTAGGGTCTTGTTTTTCTCAGGCAGCACCTGAAGCAGCATAAGAGGTATGTTCAGATATACAGTCGCAAAAGCAAAATTAGCCAGAGCATTCAAGCCTACAAACACGGGTCTTGCAACTGAACCCGGCAGCCCCAGTGTAAAAATCATTACCAGAGGAAAAAAGGTCAGACCCAGCCCTCCAAAGATAATGGAGAATCTTACTCCCTTTTTCAGATTAAGCCTGCTCCAAAAGCGAATAGTAATAAACTGTACAACGGCTCCTCCTATGCTAGCATAGCTCAGCCAGGCTTCATTCATGCCCAGATAGTTGACTTCCCCAAGAAAGTAAAGTGTCCAGTCTATCTGCCAGCTCATGTAAAAGAACAGGGTAACAAAGGCAAAGCCTAGGAACCGCTTGTTTTTGGCAAGGTCCGTTAATGCTGCCTTTATCTCCTTAAGTTTGATTTTGCCGACGGAGTTATTCTGTCCGCCATTTATTCTCTTAAGCACAAAAATCTGCAATATCAGCAGCATACCGGCCAGCCATACAAAAATCTGATGCCTTAGAAGCTTGTCCTTCGTAGTGTCGGCTGCAGCCAGTATAGCCCCACAGCTAAGAGGAATAACAACACCTATTAAAAAATTTATGCCATTTCGCACGGTAAGGATGTTGTTTCTTGCTTCATCTCTTACTACTACATCTGAAAAATAAGCCTGCCAGGCCACATTATACACGGTCATTGGTGCAGATGAAACAGACAGCAAAAGCAGGAATGCTGCCAGTCTGATGGAACCCAGCATCGGTGTAAATCCCATTAAAAAATACGCTCCTGATATCAGGGCCAATGCCATAATTATCATATTTCTTTTGTTGGGCATGCGATCTGTCAGAATTCCTCCCGGAATCAAAACCAGCATTCCTACCAGCTGTGGCAGGGTGATCACCAGGCTTAGCTCAAAATCATTTGCACCCAGTCTTGTTGCAAACAAATTATTGTAATTGCCGACAAGATTATTAACCAATGTAATCAGCAAGCCTTCTACAGCAAACATTACAAGGATTCTGTTATCGGTCGCTCCCATATAACGCCTTATCCTTGTTTTCATCCTCTGAAAATATTTTATAGTCGAACTCATCATACAAATTCTGTACCACCCAAATATATTTTCCTTTAATTTACTATCATCCGGACCATAATAGCTTCCCAAATCCCGGAATAGCTCCCCAAATCCAATAAGCTTTATAGTATCACAGATCACGCTTTTTACAATACTCTGAAAGCTGTCTGCCGTCAAATATTAATTCCATTTATGCGAAAAGAAGGAAGGGGATTTTCGTATAAAAAATCCCTCACATTACTGCAAGGGATACATTCCATTCACCTTGTCTGGGTATCTTTTCAAGTTCCGATTTAGCGCTTATATACTCAGTAATATTATTAAGACTGTATTTTAATCCTTGCAAAATCTCTGCCATTCACGCAGCATCAATGGTACAGATCCTGTCACATTGCAGTTAATTGCTTATCATATATTCCATCCTATTACAAGTTAAAAAGCGACATTTAATTACACACCAGCTTACTCTCTATAAAATCCACCAGGGCTTTGTTGAATCTGTCCTTTTCTTCATAAAAGGATGCATGGCCTGAGAATTCAAAAAGAAGAAGCGTGGAGCTTTGGATCATTTTATGCTGTATTTCGCTCAACCTCATAGGAACAATTTTATCATGCATACCTTGAATGATCAGGGTTGGTACACAGATGGCTTTCAAATCATCAAAAAGTACCTCCCTAATCCATGTTTGTGCTATTTTGGCAGTAGCCCAGCCGGCCGCCTGCAGTCCCAGCTGGAAGAACCAATCGGAGAAGGCCTGTGTGATATGCTGGAAGAAAAATCTGTTGCCAAAGTCACGCAGCATTTGAGGGCGGTCATTATAGGTATCCTCTATTGTTTGCATTATACCATCCCTGTCAACTCCGTAGGGAAAATTAGGCCGTTTAATCAGGCTTGGCGCAGCCGCAGCAACCAAAACCAGCTTCGATACCCCATATCCCCGATGCCGTCCCATGTACCTTACGGCAATTGATCCGCCTGTGGAATGCCCAAGCAGGGTGAAATCCTTCAAATCCAGCGCCTCAACCACACATCTGACATCATCCGCCAGGGTATTATAATCATATCTATCAAAGGGTTTGTCGGAATCTCCAAAGCCTCTGGTATCTATACCAATGCATCTGTATCCTAACTCCGGCAGCTTATCGAACTGATACTCAAAAAGCTTGTGGCTTCCCGGCCAGCCATGCAGAAAAAGGATTGTCTTCTTGCCATGCGGATTCAAATCCTCTACATAAATATTAACATTGTCCTTTACAGTAATATAATAGCCCATTTACTCACCATACTTTTTACTGGTCACAACTATTATATTCAATAGTATGGCAATTGTTCTGAATTGCATTTACTCTGTTATGTAAGTAATAATCTGCCCTGACAGAAGAACATCAGGCATATATGCAAATACCGAAAGTGTTTTTGCAAATACCGCAGGATCTTTGTTGTTATGTCTGCATAAAAAAAAAGCTGCCGTCATCTGATAGAACAGCAGCCTGACATTTAAATTTTAAACAATCACAATACTAACTAAAACTTAATTACCCTCGGAGGCTCTGTAAATGAACTGATTGTTGCCGTAGCACCCTTCAGGTACAGAACCTGTGTATTTCCATCATCAGCCTTGTACATGCCCTGAAGCGTTACCACGTTTTTATTGCTGGAGGTGAAGCTATAGGTTGCTTTTTTTGCTGGATTGTTTACCTCTATGGTATACTTATCGTTCTTTCCGTAACCAAAGTAATCACTGTGGGTAGTTCCCGTACCAATAGTCATTTCTGAAACTATTGACGGTTTTTCAGCCGCCTTGACTACTTTTGTTGTCACACCGGCCGGTAAAATCTATGATGCTACAATTGCCAAGAAAAGTATAGCCTTAATAAAGCTAAATCTGTGTCGTCTTGTCATAGGTAGTCTCCTTTGTATTGTATTTTGTATATGGTAAATTGTAACACCATTTTGTCTTTGCAACAATTTATTCTTATTTAGTTTAGTTATTGTTTCGTAAGCTTAATTTTACCGTTCCTGTCAAAGCTTATTCCGCAGGGCTTGCAGTAGACTAAGATATCCTTTAAAAACCACAACTTTTTCAGTGTCTTAGCCTTCTTTTCTGCTCTTTTTATCCGCAATAATTTACAAAACCAAAAAAATATTACCAATACATGAAAAATATATTGACATCCAGATTATTCATAGTATAATCTTAATTGTTTCGTTTAGGGATACTAAACTTCGAGTTTATTGTTATTAAGAAATCGAAAGGAAGCTTTATGAATGAAAATCGGGGCTAAAATAAAGGAATTGCGGGTTCAAAAAAGATTAACCCAGGAGGAGCTGGCAGACCGTGCGGAATTATCCAAGGGCTTTATATCACAGCTGGAACGCGATCTGACATCTCCGTCCATTGCTACTTTGGTTGACATTCTTCAGTGTCTTGGTACAAATCTTGAGGAATTTTTCAGCGGAACCAGCGCTGAGCAGGTAGTTTTCAAGAAATCCGATTATTTTGAAAAATATGATACCGAGCTTAAAAACGAAGTAAAATGGATTATTCCAAATGCCCAAAAAAATATAATGGAACCGATATTATTAACCTTGGATGCCGGCGGTTCAACTTATCCGGATAATCCTCATGAAGGCGAGGAATTTGGATACATACTAAATGGTAGTATCCTATTGCATATCGGAAACCGCACTTATAAGGTAAAGAAGGGTGAATCCTTCTATTTTACCGCCAATAAGCAGCACTATATCACTGCATCCGGAAAAACAGGCGCTACTCTGCTTTGGGTATCGACACCTCCCAGCTTTTAATCAGGTTGAGAACAGAATGGTATTTGCTTAACCATGTGCAAATTCATAATATAATATAGGAATTACCGGCCTAATCAGGAGGAAGGTGAGGGAGCTACTTATCTTTCACTAAAATATGCGTAGGAATGGAGTATGAATGATGACTGATAATAAATTAATAAATTTAATCAACATTACAAAATCATACGGTGATCATGTTGTATTGGATAATCTGAATTTATATATACGTGAAAATGAATTTTTGACCCTTCTTGGCCCCTCCGGCTGTGGTAAGACAACTACCCTGAGAATTATCGGCGGCTTCGAGAATCCTGACAGCGGGCAGGTTATATTTGAGGGAAAGGACATTACCAATCTTCCTCCAAATAAAAGGCAATTAAATACCGTATTTCAGAAATATGCCTTATTTTCCCATATGACGATAGCGGAAAATATTGCTTTTGGCTTAAAAATAAAGAAAAAGAGCAAAGCCTATATACAGGATAAGATAAAATACGCATTAAAGCTGGTTAATCTGGAGGGCTATGAAAATCGTATGCCGGATTCCTTAAGTGGCGGTCAGCAGCAACGAATCGCCATTGCCAGAGCTATTGTAAATGAGCCAAAGGTGCTTCTTCTGGACGAACCTCTTGGTGCTTTGGATTTAAAGCTTCGTCAGGATATGCAATACGAACTGATTCGGCTTAAAAATGAGTTAGGTATAACCTTTATCTACGTTACCCATGATCAGGAAGAAGCCCTGACCATGTCGGATACTATTGTGGTTATGAACCAGGTCTATATTCAGCAGGTAGGAACACCTGAGCAAATCTATAACGAACCTAAGAATGCCTTTGTTGCCGACTTCATAGGTGACAGTAACATCATATCTGCCACCTTTGTAGAGGATAAGCTGGTGAATATTCTGGGAGCCAACTTCCCCTGTGTTGATGTCGGCTTTGGCAGAAATAAGCCTGTGGATGTGGTAATACGACCTGAGGATATCGACCTGGTGAAACCGGAAGATGGAATAATCACAGGAAGAGTAACCTCTCTCATATTCAAGGGTGTTCATTATGAGATGGAGGTTATGGCAAACGGTCATGAATGGTTGGTTCATTCCACCGATCTTTTCCCTGTGGGCAGTCAGGTAGGAATAAAGGTTGATCCCTTTGATATTCATATCATGAATAAACCGGAATCAGAAGACGAAAAGGCTGTACAGCTCGAAGAATAGCCGGCCTCATCCCGCCACTGTTTAATGAAAGTAACCAAGGTTCAGGAGATGTGTCCAATGAAAATAATTAAAAATGTGAACAAATCAGAAACCACCAATGAGGGTGGTCTGCATCTTTCCCAGGCCGCCAGTATCAAATGGCTTTCTTTTCCCTATATAATCTGGATGATTGGTTTTATCATCCTTCCTTTAATTGTGATCCTTTATTATGGCTTAACAGGGAAAGAGGATAATTTTACTCTGGATAATATTGCATTAATAACCGATTATAAAAATTGGAAATCTCTGCTGCTGGCATTAAGATTATCCGTAATAAGTACACTCATCTGCCTGCTACTGGCCTATCCATTGGCGCTGATATTAAGAAAAAGCAAGATGAACAGCAGCAGCTTCATTGTGCTTATTATCATCCTTCCTATGTGGATGAATTTTCTCTTAAGGACAATAGCCTGGCAGAATATTCTGGAGAAAACCGGTATACTAAATAGCATACTAAGGTTTTTTCATCTGCCGGCCCTGGAAATTATAAACACACCTGCAGCAATTATTATCGGTATGGTGTATAATTTCCTGCCTTTTATGGTACTGCCTATATTTAATGTACTGATAAAAATTGATCAGAATGTAATAAACGCTGCCAGGGATTTAGGGGCAAACTCTTTTCAGACCTTTTTAAAGATCATTCTTCATCTAAGCATACCTGGGGTAATCAGTGGTATTACTATGGTATTTGTACCGTCACTGACCACCTTTGTAATTTCAACCATCCTTGGCGGAAGCAAGGTTCTGTTGATTGGCAATGTCATAGAGCAGCAGTTCAGATTAGGAAACTGGAATGCCGGTTCCGGTCTTTCCCTGGTATTGATGGTCTTTGTACTGTTAAGCATGGCTATTATCTCAAAATATGATAAGGAAAGCGAGGGCAATAGTTTATGGTAAGGAAAATACTTGAGCGATGTTATGTATATCTAATCATATTATTTCTATACGCTCCCATATTGATCCTGATTGCCCTGTCCTTTAACCGGTCTAAATCCAGAGCAAAATGGGGCGGCTTT
>JAAZDK010000078.1 GCA_012512855.1 Clostridiales bacterium | reverse complement strand
GCCATACCGCAAAAATACTTGATGCATTAAAGAAGCATGATGTAAAGGCGACTTTTTTCCTGGTAGGCAATTATATTAAAAGCTGTCCTGAAATGGTAAACAGGATGCTGGAGGAGGGGCATACGGTAGCCAATCATACATATTCCCATCCCGACATGTCGGCAATATCTTCTAATGAGGAATTTCTTAAAGAATTAACAAGGCTGGAAGAGGCATTCAAGGAGGCAACAGGTAAGGAGATGGCCAAATTCTACCGGCCTCCACAGGGGAAATTCAGCAGGAAAAATCTGCAGATGGCAAAGGATCTGGGCTATAAGACCTTCTTCTGGAGTCTGGCCTATGTTGACTGGTATAATGACAGGCAGCCTACTAAGGAGGAGGCATTTAAAAAGCTTTTGGGCAGGATACATCCAGGTGCTATTGTATTGCTTCATTCTACCTCCAAAACAAATGCAGATATAATGGATGAGCTTATAAGCAGATGGAAGGAGATGGGATACAGCTTCTCAAGTCTTGAGGAGCTGGTCGGAGAGTAACAGGAGCCATAAATATAAAATAAAGCAGCCGTAATGGTAGCTTACCATTACAGCTGCATTTTATTATTTATCAATCGACGGAGTCGATTGGTAGGCTGGAGATGCTATTTTTTTTTGAGTATATCTGTGATAGGAACATTCCAGTCGGTATTGAATGGAGCGGGTGATTTCTCCTCCTTAGGGCAAGGCTTCGGACCAGGCATATAAACCTGTTGCTTCTGTAATAGCTTGATGCAGATGTAGATAACAGATTTATCGGTGAATTCCTGGAATTCCTCTTCATTTGGCAAGCCGTCGATCGGAGCGCCATAGCCGTTTATGTCGGCATCAAAGATAGCAGTCCATTCAAGCTCGCAATATACAGGCTCGTTGAATATCTCGATGTTGGATCTGTCAGCTTCTCTTATGTTTTTACCCATTCTCTTCTGGTCGAAGTAGCGTGCAACCATAGGAGGAGTATTAGGTAATACTACAGGAAGATTGCCATGGAAGTCAACCTTTGCATATACCTTAAACGGAACATGTACGGTTGTGTCCTTGATTACGCCGGAGATAACTCCGTGCTTCGAGGAGCACTTTTTGGCGGCATATTCAATATTTTTTCTGATGTAGCCTTCGATAAATACCTTATCTGTCGGAGGAATATACCTGCACTGGGTCAGGAATACCTGTTTTTCGATTCTCTTAATCTCGTATGCAGGCTCATTTAATCTGATTTTGGATTCAGAGTCAATCTGAACTACAAATTCAGAAAGAACCTTCGGTATCTTAAAGTCTCCTCCATACCAGGGATAATACTCAGCTGCCGGGAGAGTATCAGCGCTGATCACGCTTGCCTTGCAGTCATTCTTGCAGTCTGAACTTACATAAGCGTGGGATTCAACAACCTTTGCATCATATTTCGAATATTCCATATATCTGCTCCTTTCTGATATTATAGGATATTTTTGTCATATCCTACTGCTATAATATTCGAAATATGGCAAAAATGCGCATAATATAATGAAAAATATTTTTTTATGTCGAAAGGAGACTCAGACTGAAAAACTAAATATATCCTCAATCAATTTATGATAAATATTATCCACCTTGGAAAAGTCCATTGCAGATATATAGTATTTCTCCAGCTTGTCGTGAAGGTCCTTGGCCTGAGCTACATGATTAGCAGCCAAATCTATCAGTTCCCTGGCCAGCGAGGATTGCTTGTTCATGCTGTCAAGCTCATAGCTTTTTACAGGCTTCATCAGCTCCTGCGCCTGTATTCTGAATTTGCCGGCCGTACTGTGATAGGAATTGGAGGTGCTTATTCCCAGGCCTATGGAGGGGAAGAGAATATGGTCAATCTTATCCGGCACATTTATTGAGCAATAGCAGCTGATAAAGGCTAAATTTCTTTTGGTGGCATAATCTCGGATTTCAGACAGCACCGCAGCTGAGACGGCACCCCATTCGTCCTCAATTATATATACATCCTGACAAAGGCTGGAAATAGTTTTATCAAAAAACAAAAGCCTGCCCACAGTAACAGCGCTCAGCAAGCGGTGGTTTTCATCTCCGGAGGCCGCTTCGTCAAGCTTTTTTATCAGGCTGCTGACAAAAGAGCTTATTTTATTGCAGTCCAGATATTTTTCGGCTATTAATCTGTTATGCTCAAGCAGGGCGGCAGCCGATTTGATGCAGGCTGTAGCCATCCTGTGGCATCCTGATATATCCTGGCTCAGCTCAATGATTTCTTGCTTGTTTTCTTCAATGGCAGCATTGCTCCAGGCATCAGCCATGTTTATTATCATATCATAGGCTCCGGGATAATCCGGGTCCAGTATATGGGGCGCTGTTCCGTCAACAATAACTATCTGTCCGTCATGGTCAAATATAGCATCCAATGAATCCGGATCGCTGGCGCAGGGCATAAATTCTACAAAATGTCCATGTTCCATAAGGGTTTTTGCAATACGTCTCATAAGAGTACTCTTGCCGCTTCCGGGTCCACCCTTTAATATATAAAAGCGACGGCCGGTTTGCGGCTTCTTTAATTTGTCAAACAAGGGGACAAAGCCTCGTTTTGTATTGCTTCCAAGAAAAAAATTAACATCTATTGAACTCATAGAATGTACAGCTCCTTATTTTTTGCTTCTTAATCATAGTATGTGCATATAAAAGCAATATGATCATATAATATTGCAATTTTTTGCTTTTATTTGTATAATTTTTTTTGTTGTGGTTTTGAATGATATCTATTTATGAGACAAGATTAAAATAGAATTAAATGCTACCCAAAGATATTGAATATTTCAGCGCATATGCTAAACTATTAACTATAGGGAATTAGTACTATATAATTGCCTGACAGGCACTTTGTCTGTAATGTAGCTTTACCATTTAGCGGTGTGTTTGCTAATTTTGCAGTATTTTACATGAATACTAACGAAATGAGGTACTGAACTTGAGACTGTACGGCAAATATTTTAATAAATATAAAATACCATTCATTACAGCGATTTTATGTGTGGCTCTGGAGTCGGTATGCGATCTGCTTGGCCCCACCCTCATGTCCAATATAATTAATACCGGTATTGCCCAGGGCTCTATGTCCAACGTCCTGTATTGGGGTGCGCGGATGCTGCTGGTTACGGCAATTGGAGCCTGCTTTGCAGTTATACGCAATAACCTGGCCAGTACCGTTTCTCAGCGGATGGGAGCAGATTTGCGGTATGATTTGTTCAGGAAGATTATGTACTTTTCAGAAGAAAGCGCCGACAAAATAGAAAGCGGTTCTCTTATAACCCGAATGACAAATGATACTGCTCAGATTACCCAATTTGTAAACGGTATAATGCGTATATTTATTAAGGCGCCCATCCTTTGTGTGGGCGGTATAGTGCTGGCAAGTATTTTAAATCTGAGGCTTAGTATTATAATATATGCTATAGTAGCTGTTATTGCAGTTCTCATTATAATCAGCATGAAGCTAAGCTATCCACGCTTTTCCCAGCTTCAGAAGGCCATGGACAGGGTGAACTCCACCGTCCAGGAATACCTGATCGGTGTCCGTCTGGTTAAGGCCTTTGGTACATATGACATTGAAACGGAAAAATTTAATGATGCAAACAGTAACCTGATGAAAAAGGGGATATCCTCCCAGATGATTATAACATTGATATCTCCGTTAATGACCTTAACCATCGGGTTGGGTACAGTAATAGTTATTTATGTGGGAAGCAGAATGTTTGAGCTTAATCAGGCTAATCCCGGTGATATATCCGCCTTTACCATTTATATGTCACAGATTCTGATATCTCTTATAATGATAACAAACATCTTCAATACCTTTGTAAGAACCAAGGCCTCCACGGCGAGAATCAGGGAAATATTTGAATGTGAAGGGGACTTTACGAACCAGGGTGAGCATAGGGAGCTTAACGGTGATATTGTATTTGAAAATGTAAGCTTTGCATATCCAAACGGCAGCGGCGAGCCGGCTATAAAGGGACTTTCCTTTGAGGTAAATAGCGGGGAAAATCTGGCTATCATCGGGCCTACCGGAAGCGGAAAATCCACGATAGCCTGGCTGCTGATGCGTTTTTATGATATAAACAGCGGCAAAATATTAATAGGAGGACATGATATCAGAGAGCTGTCGGTGGAGGATGTTAGGAAAAATGTTGCTATAGTTCCTCAAAAGCCTATGCTGTTTTCAGGAACTGTTGCCGATAATATACGTTGGGGAGACAGCCAGGCCGATGAAGAAGCCCTGCGTAATGCTGCAGCCATGGCACAGGCCGGCTTTATTGAACAGATGGAGAATGGCTTTGACAGCATGCTGGGCAGTGCCGGAGTCAATGTGTCAGGTGGCCAGAAGCAACGTATTTCAATTGCAAGAGGCATACTAAAGAATGCCCCCATTCTGATACTGGACGATGCCACCAGCGCCCTTGATGCTGTCACAGAGGCCAAGGTTCGTGATAATCTGAGATCGGGACTCAGTAACCGGACTGTTATAACCATTACCCAACGTTGCGGTACCGCAATGGCAGCGGACAAGATATTGGTAATGGACAATGGAGAAAGGGTCGGTTTCGGTAGCCATGAGGAATTGATGGCTAATTGTGAGGTGTACAAAGACATTTATAAAACGCAAATTGAGAGCAGTAAGGAGATATAAGCATGGCAGATGAGTACAGAAGGCAGGAAGTAAGGATGCCGGCCATGGGGATGCGTCCCGGAGCTGGAGGAGGACCCCATAACCGCTTTGCACCTTCGGCAAAACCTAAAAATGCCAAAGGTACCTTATTCAGAATTATTAAGATATATCTGAGATGGGCTAAAACGATATTTATGGCCATGATGCTGACAGGCCTGTCATCATTTATATCCGTATGGATACCGTATTATGTGGGAAAAAGCTTTAATACCTTTGATATGAACAGAAGAAGTGTAGATACGGATGCTCTTGTCGGGATCCTGATGATTGTTCTTGCATTTTATGTATGCAACTGGCTTATTTCTTTTATTAATGGTGTTATAATGCTTAAGGTATCGCAAAAGCTGGTATATGTGCTTCGTATGGACTTTTTTGCCAAAATGCAGAAGCTACCGCTTGAGTTTTATGATACCCGTTCACATGGCGATACTATGAGCAGAATTACAAATGATGTTGATAATATCAGTTCAACGATAGCCCAGACAACCACCCAGCTGCTTTCAAGTATTATCACTCTAATCGGGTCATTGTCTGTAATGATATCCTTAAATATACCGCTGACCTTTGCGGTACTGCTGTGCGTACCTTTGATTGGACTTCTGACAAAGGCGATTGCATCAAGAAGCCGTATGTATTTCAAGGCACAGTCAAAAAGCCTGGGGCAGCTTAACGGATTAATTGAAGAGAATATACTTGGGCTTAAGATGGTGAAGGCCTTTGGCAAGCAGGAGGATATCCTTAAGGAATTTGAGAAAATAAACGGCATACTGTGCGAACACAGTACAAAGGCCCAGATTTGGTCAGGCTATATGATGCCTCTTATGAATGTCATCAACAATCTTGTTTTTGCTGTGGTGGCCATCATCGGGGGTGTGATGAGTGTACGCTACGGGGTGGCTGTCGGAATCGTTGTCAGTTTCCTCAGCTATTCCAAGCAGTTTGCTATGCCTCTCAATTCTATAGCCGGTATGTTCAATACCATCCAATCGGCGCTTGCGGGGGCTGAAAGAGTATTTGAGATACTTGATTACAGGGAGGAGCCTGCTGACGAACCGGATGCTGTGGATATGACCGAACCCAAAGGCAAGGTTATATTTGATGATGTCTGCTTTTCATATAACAAGAGCAAGCCTGTCCTGCAAAATATAAGCTTCAGCGTCAAGGCCGGAGAGGTAGTTGCTCTGGTAGGAGAAACAGGTGCCGGAAAAACCACAATAGTAAATCTGATTACCCGCTTTTACGATACCGACAGCGGTGTTATCTATATAGATGATACTCCCATCACGTCAATTAAGCGTAACAGCCTGAGAAAATGCTTTTCTGTGGTACTGCAGGATACCTGCCTTTTTACCGGTACTATAATGGATAATATCCGGTATTCGCAAAAGGATGCGACGGACGAGGAGGTTATAAGGGCTGCCAAGATTGCCCGGGCGCATGATTTTATAAGCAGACTTCCAAAGGGATATTATACTATGGTTTCAGGCTCCACCGATAATCTGAGTCAGGGTCAGAGACAGCTGATAGCAATCGCCAGGGCGGTATTGTGTGACAGTCCGATTCTTATTCTTGACGAGGCTACCAGCAGTGTTGATACCAAAACGGAGAAGGAAATACAGAGGGCCTTGCTGAGTCTTATGAAAAACCGCACCAGCTTCCTGATTGCCCATCGCTTGTCCACCATCAGAGATGCTGATCATATCATGGTTATCGGTGACGGACGAATTATGGAAAACGGAAATCATGAAAGCTTAATGGAACAAAAGGGTATCTATTATAATATGGTTATGAGCCAGATGGGTAACTTGCCGGCTTGACAGAAACATGATGGTTCATAAGGTTAATTTAACTATATGAAGGAGAGCCATTTTATGAATACGGAGCAATTTGAAAAATATCAGCTGTTCACCGAAAATACTATAAACAAGCTATCCCAGCGGGTGACGGAGCTGGAAAAGAAGCTGGACATGTTCTCCAACCTGCTGGATATAAGCAAATATATCAATAAGTATATAAAGGATCCAAACCTGTTTCCGATAATAAACGATATGCTTATTGGAGTTTTTGGCGCTAAGCAGTCCAATATATACATCAAAATTAAGGATGGAACCTTTGAGGCTGCAGCTCCGAATGATTCCATGGAGTTTATCGAGGCAGGAATAAGCCTGATTATGCAGCATAATGAAAAAGAATTTATTTTAAATTCAGATACTCCTATATTTGCAGAGGGCAATAAGGAAAATCAGCCTGGAAGCAGGATCCATTCATGCCTTGGTGTTCCTGTGGAAGTGGAAAACAGAATGATTGGCTTCATTGTGATTCTTCATAACGAAAAGAATTATTTCACCAAGGAGCATGCGGTGTTTTTAACCTTAATCGGCAATCATATAGGTATAGCAATTGAGAATAATTTCCTGTACAAGCAGATAATAGAAAATTCCAATCGGGATGGCCTGACAGGTATATTTAACAAGCGTTATTTCTTTGATTGCTTATATCATATGAGCAATATAATGGAACAGAATTATTCCATAGTTATTCTTGATTTGGACGGCTTTAAGAGGATCAACGACGAGTATGGCCATCCCTTCGGAGATTTGGTGCTGGTTACGGTTGCAGGTATTATTAAAGGAATGATGAGGACAAGTGATATTGTAGCCAGATATGGCGGAGATGAAATTATTATATTTCTTAATAACTTTACTGATCGTGAAAAGCTCAGTAAAAGGGTGTATGACATGAAGGAGCAGATAGCAGGTACCCTTATTACAGATGGAGACAAGTCATTGCATATTACCGCAAGCTTTGGAGTTTTTATTAAGGATAATGTAGTAATGACACTGGATGAATGCATCAAAAAAGCAGATGAAAATCTGTATATCAGTAAGAAAAGCGGCAAGAACAGGGTGACTATAAGCCGGAGCTGATGGAGGACTAATGTTCGGATATATAGTAATTAACAAGCCCGAATTAAAGATGAAGGATTTTTATAAATACAGGGCGTATTACTGTGGATTATGCAGAATGCTAAAAGCTCGTTACGGAATCTCTGCCCAGTTTACCCTGTCCTATGATATGACATTTCTAATAATATTGCTTACATCCCTTTACGAATCTGAATCAAAGCATGAAAGGAAAAGATGTATCGTACATCCGCTAAAAAAACATGACTTTCTTCAAAATGAAATAACAGCCTATGCAGCCGATATGAGCATTGTCCTGTCATATCACCATCTGCTGGATAACTGGAGAGATGAAAAAAGCCTGTCTGGCCTTGCAGGAGCTAAGGCTCTGAAAAGAGCCTGCAGAAAAATCGAGAAGAAATATCCCCGGCAATGCAAAGAGATTAAAGAAAATCTAAGGCTTCTTGAAGAATGTGAAAAAAATAATAACAATGATATTGACACAGCGGCTCGCTTTTTTGGGCAGCTGATGGGTGGGCTGTTTGTTTACCGTGAGGATGTCTGGAGCGAAAGCTTAAGAAGGCTGGGCTTTTATCTTGGCAAGTTTATCTATATAATGGATGCATATGATGATATAGAAAAGGATATAAAAAAGGGGAATTACAATCCGCTGAAGAAATATTATAAAAGCAGCAGATTTACTCAGGATACGGAAAGAATGCTGACCATGATGATGGCGGAATGCAGCAGGGAGTTCGAAAAGCTTCCCTGTTTGGTTGATATAGATATACTAAGGAATATTTTATATGAAGGGGTTTGGACCAGATTTGAAAAATTACGCAACAGCCGCATAAATGATGAGAAAAGCAAAGAAATAAGTCTTCATGGCTAATACAGCTAAGCAAAGACTAAGGACATGCAAGATAAGATATAATTGAAATGGAAGGATAAGACCTATGATGAAAGATCCATATAAGGTGCTGGGAGTATCACCCAATGCATCTAATGATGAGATAAAAAAAGCATACAGGGAACTAAGCCGAAAATACCATCCTGATTCGTATGTAGATAATCCCCTGGCAGGGCTGGCAGAGGAGAAGTTCAAGGAGATTCAGGAGGCCTATGAGCAGATAATGAGAGAAAGGGAGTCGGGTTCAAGCTCCTATAATTATAGCTATGGCTGGTCAAATACAAGTACCGAACAGTCACAGGAGCTAACGGCTGTTCATAATTATCTGGCGGCAGGCCGTTATTATGAAGCGCTGAATGCCCTAAATGCCATTAATATAAATGAACGTACTGCAAGATGGTATTATTACAGTGCCATAGCCAATGCCGGCCTGGGAAACAATATAGTGGCTACTGAGCATGCAGCCCAGGCGGTAAATATGGATCCCTACAATGCAGAATATCAAAATTTGCTGAATCAACTGGAATGGCAGAGCAGACGTTATCAGGAAAGAAGATATGGCGGTACGGGATATGACGGAAGATATGGCAGAAATAATTCAAGCTGTGGTACCGGAAATCTCTGCTGTGACATACTTTGTGCAGATGCTATTTGTGAATGCATGGGAGGGGATTTGTGTTCATGCATTTAAGCTCTAAAAGGCTGGCTTTTTTAGGATTATTGCTGGCAGTTGATATTTTGATGATAATACTCAGCGGAATACTTGAGTTTAATACCCTCTTTTTACTGGCAGCAGCTTCATTTTGTGTTGGAATAGCGATAAGGGAATGCAGGCTCCGGCTGGGGTTAGGCTTTTTTATAGCAAGCCTGCTGCTGGGAGTTATTCTGGCGCCTAACAAGCTGTATTGCATTACATATGCAGCCATGGGAATATATATCGTTATAACAGAGTATGCTTATGACAAGCTTGCATATGTAAAAGGGATGAACAGCAGAATTACCTTACTTTGGATTATAAAGTATCTGACCTTTAATGTTATGTATATACCAATCCTTTTTCTTAGCCCGAAGCTGATTTATGATGGACAGCTGAGCCCGATCTTATATCTGGTCTTAATAATTGCGGGCCAGGTTGTCTTATATATTTATGACTGGGCATATATATACTTCCAGGGCTCCATCTGGGGAAGGGTTAGGAAGAAATTAAAACTGTAAAAGCCCATCAGGTGTGCTATAAAGAAATAGAAAAGCAATCCGAATTATTAAAAAGGATAAACTTTTTTATTGCACAGCTGTATGGGCTTATTCTATAACGACTTTGTTTTACTTACATGGAAAGCTATTATACAGGGTGGAAAACATGGTAGCATGGCTTTGCTCATCTACCATAATCATAAAAAAGGTGTCTCTGATTACCTGATCCATTGTAGACAGTTGTATATCCCGATATAACTCCACAGCCTTCAGCTCTTCAATCAGGGCTTTAAGCAGTCCGTCCCGGTAGCAGGGGTAGCAGGGGGCTTCAGCGCAGTATTTTGGCTCGCAGTCAGTATAGTAAGTGTAAAGCTTGCAAAGTATTTGAAGGTGGCGTAGCTCATCCTCATAGGCAGCCTGTATGAATTCACAATGAAGCTTGTTGGGTGCATCCTTCAGCAGGCGACGGTAGAATTCAGCTGCTTTGGCTTCCTCCTCTACAGCCTTCTTTATAAGACAGAGGATCTGATTAAAGGATTTGGGCCCCTTAAGGGGCAGGCTGGGTATCTGAACATTGTTGCAGAATTTATTCTCAAAGCAGAATGAAAATTTATCAGGTTCCTGATATTTAAACATAAGAGGCCTCCCTTCAGCCACATTTTGATAAGAGAATTTACAAGGACATATATTATAATTTTTCTGGAGGATTATCATTTGGCATTAACAAGCAGAATTAATGATAGTTAATTAAAATGCTCGAACACATGAAATCTTGAACTTTTACAATATAATATGTAGATTGCTGTATATTAGTTCGGGATTTATATGAGAATTGTAGAAATATAGAAAGGAATAATAAAGTTTATAATGAAAAATGCGATTTTTTACCTTTCAATTTTTGTCTTAATGGCTGTTTGCTATATTATAGGTAATATAAGCGGGGCTGTAATTTTATCAGTAAAAATTAAGAAAGAGGATATTAGATTGCTCGGAAGCAGAAATCCGGGAACTACAAATATGACCCGTGTTTTCGGACTAAAGCTTGGGATTTTAACTTTCTTTATAGATTCAGC
This sequence comes from Clostridiales bacterium, assembly GCA_012512855.1. Taxonomy (GTDB): domain Bacteria; phylum Bacillota; class Clostridia; order Lachnospirales; family Lachnospiraceae; genus Mobilitalea. The sequence continues at coordinate 18,394 of JAAZDK010000078.1, read as the reverse complement.
TAAAGGATTTATATGCGCCTTTATTGGTCAGTATATCTTATCTAATGTACTCAATTATAGCTATGAAAACAGTATATTTGTTGCGTATTTAGCCGGACTGTGCGTGATATTAGGTCATAATTATCCGATTGTATATAAGTTTAGAGGAGGTAAAGGTTTCGCAACCACTATTGGTGTTCTAATTGCTTTGCAACCTATACCGACTGTCGTTTTTGGGCTGGCCGGAATACTGTTATTATTAATAGTTGAACGTATGTCAGTTTTTGCTTTAGTGTTCTTTTTGGTTGAGGCAATATATCATCAAATATCATTTGGAAATTATAATCCACCTATATCACTTATAGCCTGGAGCTATTTTATTTTGGGCGTAATAGCGCATCTGCCGAACATAAAAAGGTTAGTGCAGAAGAGTGAAGAGCCCTTGTCTTTTATACGGGATTTAAAAAGAAAAATAAAGAACTCTCTGCTGAATACAGAAAAGTAAATTAAATGCTCTGAAAATCAAACAGGATGCCTGTATGGCCGGAAAGCTGGCTGCAGGCATCCTGTTTTCTATATGCGTAGTAATAGTATTTCCCTTATATGATATTATTCGTCTACAGAGGTAGAATATATTTGCAAGCATGCACAATAGGCCTCTGCTTTATGGGGCAGCTTTATTGCTTGCTGCTTATAGCTAGAGCTATTTTGACGGTTTTATTATTGTCTGATCACCCATATATGGCTGAAGGGCTTTCGGGATATTTACGCTTCCGTCGGCATTCAGGTTGTTTTCAAGGAAGGCAATAAGCATACGGGGTGGTGCCACAACAGTATTGTTTAAGGTATGGGCGAAGTATTTGCCGTTCTCGCCTACCACTCTGATCTTTAAGCGGCGGGCCTGTGCATCGCCTAAGTTGGAGCAGCTCCCAACCTCAAAATACTTTTTCTGTCTCGGTGACCAGGCCTCAACGTCCACTGATTTAACCTTAAGGTCTGCCAGATCTCCTGAGCAGCATTCAATAGTCCTTACTGGAATATCAAGGCTGCGGAAGAGCTCAACAGTATACTGCCAGAGCTTGTCAAACCAGCTCATGCTGTCCTCAGGCTTGCATACAACTATCATTTCCTGCTTTTCAAACTGATGGATGCGGTATACACCTCTTTCCTCAATGCCATGGGCACCCTTTTCCTTCCTGAAGCAAGGTGAGTAGCTTGTTAAGGTCTGAGGCAACTTCTCCTCAGGTATAATTGTGTCTATGAATTTGCCAATCATGGAATGCTCACTGGTTCCGATAAGGAATAAGTCCTCACCCTCAATCTTGTACATCATAGCTTCCATTTCAGCAAAGCTCATAACACCTGTTACAACCTCGCTGCGGATCATAAAGGGCGGTATGCAATAGGTAAAGCCCTTGTCAATCATGAAATCCCTTGCATAGGAGATTACTGCGGAATGCAGTCTTGCAACATCGCCCATCAGATAATAAAAGCCGTTGCCTGCAACCTTTCTTGCGCTCTCCAGGTCAATACCGTTAAGTCTTTCCATGATTTCTGTATGATAAGGAATTTCAAAGTCAGGTACCTTTGGCTCGCCAAATCTTTGCAGCTCCACGTTTTCACTGTCATCCTTGCCGATAGGAACACTGGGATCAATGATATTGGGTATAACCATCATAATATTTTTGATTTTTTCCTGAAGCTCGGTCTCCATAGCCTCCAGCTCCGACAGACGCTCGGAATCGGCAGTAACCTTCTTTTTTAATTCCTCGGCTTCGGCCCTTTTTCCCTGTGCCATCAGGCCGCCTATTTCCTTGGAAATTTTATTGCGCTCAAAGCGCAGATTGTCTGCCTCCTGCTTAACACTTCTGCTTTGGGCATCAAGAGCTATAACCTCATCCACCAAAGGCAGCTTATGATCCTGAAATTTATTGCGGATGTTTTGCTTTACAATCTCGGGATTTTCTCTTACAAATTTGATATCCAGCATAGTATTCCTCCTTTTGATTCTTATTTTGGTTTTGGCAGCTTATAAATTTAACGCTTAATCCGGAATTTTCCATACTATTTATTATTTTTTCATAGAAATTCCTGTAAATAAAAAACCTTCCATCCCAGATAATTGGGACGGAAGGACTCCGCGTTGCCACCCAAATTGCCGGATATTAGATATCCGACCACTCGAACGTACGATAAAGGGTACGAACCTTCGATTCATCACCGACAGCTCCGAAAGTGGAAGGATTCATCCTTTCACCGGTTTGCACCAAACACCGGCTCTCTGCAGAAAGTCACGAATCGTAGCTTTCATCATAGCTGTGAATTGATATTACATTATGTAATATTATAGTATTAAATATAACGGTTTGCAAGTGCTTTTATTATATTTTGAAGCAGTCAATCCGGTTAGCGATTGACTGCTATGGCAATTCTATCCCGTTCGGATTCGGCTAATTCTATTATAATTAAAGCTTCAGAAATTTTTTAATTTTTCTTATTAATAAAACAAGTAAAATAACCAGCAATAGCAAAACAACAGTAACAGCAATGATTATAACACTCATTTTGGGATATGGAAAGAGCTTGCCAAAGATAAAAGTAGTATTAATTAATATGTATATTTTATTGCTTATCATTAAAATTATTAGGAGCATCAAAACAAGTATTAAAAGTATTGTTACTATCTTCATTAATTTAGGCAAAAAGCGCATTTCATCAACTCCTTTAGTAAAGTATAAAGAGAAACAGGAACAAATATTCCAGGCAGAAGAATTAATATGCCCGGCAAAAGAATAAAAAGTATCAGACAAAAAAATAGCTGTATAAGATTAGGATTAATTTGCTTGATAGAGGATTGCCTGAGTGCTAGAATATGGTTGAAGCTAATACTATAATATGGAACGGGGTATGGGTAAATGGGAAATTTTTTCAGGGATAAAATTAAGGCTTTAGTATTTTTGCTTTTAGCTATTGTTCTGATATTGCAGCCGTCAGGCTTTCATAACAGCAGAGCGCAGGCACAGGGGAAGGCAGTGACCATACTGTTTACCAGTGATATGCATGATAATTTCCTTCCCTTCAAAAGTGTAACTGACGGAAAAATAACAAGCCTTGGAGGCTATGCCAGACTGATGACAGCCATAGAGCAGCAAAGACAGCTGGACCCGGAAGCTGTTCTTGTGGATGGCGGTGATTATTCGATGGGAACACCCTTTCAGACTATATTTGCCAGCAAATCGCCACAGCTGCGTATAATGGGCAGTATGGGTTATGATGCCACAACCTTTGGCAATCATGAATATGATTACAGGCCTGAGGGACTGGCAAAAAGTCTGGAAAGCGCTATTGCCAGCGGTGAGCCGCTTCCTGCCATAGTGCAGGCTAATGTGACATTTCCTGCAGACAAGGATGGGAAGATGTCTGATGATCTTGCCAGACTTAAAAACGCCATGGAGGAATACAAGGTCCGGGATTATATTGTTATCGAAAGAAATGGAGTAAGAATTGGTATATTTGGTATAATGGGTAAGGAATCGGCATCGATGGCTCCGATGTCGGGAGTTGTATTTACCGACCCCGTTGAAAGTGCAAAAAAGGTGGTAAAGGCTCTTAAGGAGCAGGAACAGGTAGATTTAATTATTTGCCTGTCCCATTCCGGTACAAGTATAAAAAAGGATAAATCGGAGGATGTTATATTAGCAAAGTGGGTACCTGATATTGATGTCATTATCAGCGGCCATTCTCATACAAGGCTTGAGGAGCCGATAATTGTTGGAAATACGGTAATTGGTTCCCCAGAGGATTACGGCAGGTATCTTGGTGTTATAAAGCTTGTACAGTCGGAAGCAGGAAGCTGGGAGCTGGAGAAATATCAGCTAGTACTGATTGATGAAGGCCTAAAGGAGGATGAAGGCCTGGCCAGGAGGATAGAAGAATTTAAGGCTATGGTACAGGAGGAGTATTTTGAACTGTATGGTATTGAATATGACGAGGTCATAGCCTATTCCCCCTTCCAGTTTCAGACACCTGATGAAATCAGCAGAGTCCATGCAGATTCTACTATAGGTAATCTTATAGGGGATGCTTACATTTATGCGGTAAAAAAAGCAGAGGGAGCAAACTATGAGCCGGTCGCTGCTGCTGTTGTTCCCACAGGAACTGTCAGAAGCACTATTTATAAGGGTCCTGTTACCGTTGCGGACGCATTCTGTATAAGCTCGCTGGGAGTAGGAGCTGACGGTATTCCCGGCTATCCGCTAATAAGTGTATACCTGACCGGAAAAGAGCTGAAAACCTTGTGTGAGGTGGACGCATCCATTGCTCCTATCATGAGTACAGCTCAGCTGTATCCGGCAGGCCTAAGCTACAGCTTTAACCCCAACCGCCTGATATTCAACAAGGTGACTGATGTAGCCCTGATGGATGCTGATGGAATAAAAACAGAGATAGATGACAAAAAGCTGTACAGAGTAATAGCCGGTCTTTATTCAGCCCAGATGCTGTCAGTGGTGGGTGAAAAGTCCTTCGGCCTTATGTCCCTGGTTCCAAAGAACAAGGACGGAGAGCCTATAACGGATTTTGAAGAGCATATCATTTATCAGAATATAGATGGAAAGCAGCAGGAGGTAAAGGAATGGTACGCCATTGTTGAGTACCTTAAATCCTTTGACCAGGTGGAGGGTGTTTCTCAGATACCTGATTATTACAGCCAGACGCATGGCAGAAAGATTGTTGATGACAATAAAAATATCATAAACCTTGTTAAAAATCCCAATGCGATCTCCCTGACAGTTTATATAGCAGTTCCTCTGCTGGCTGCTTTGATAATATTCCTGCTGGTCAAGCTTGTTAAACTCATAAGAAGAAGGATAAGACGACAGGGTTAAATTCTGTAATTTATATTTATACTAATATACTTAATTTACTTAGGAGAAGCATCGTGGGAAGGGACAGGTTTTTCTTTATTGCTGCCATGCTGATCTTCGGCAGCATAGGCTTGTTTGTCAAAAGCATATATTTACCCTCTGGTCAGATAGCGTTTGCAAGAGGAGCTATCGGCTGCTGCTTTCTGATGGCGGCCGGCCTTTTTAGCGGGAATAAGCCGTCCTGGAAGGCTATCCGGCAAAATCTTATAGCTCTTGTTCTGTCAGGAGCAGCAATCGGATTTAACTGGATACTGCTATTTCAGGCATATCGCTATACATCTATTGCCAATGCCACCTTAAGCTATTACTTTGCCCCTGTCTTTGTGATATTTTTGTCGCCTTTTCTGCTGAGGGAAAGGCTTTCCATAGTTAAGTCGGCATGTGTTGTTGCCGCTGTTGCAGGTTTGTTTATGATCATAGGATATGGTGCCGAGGCAGGAAAAAATCATATAGTCGGAATTGTATACGGGCTTATGGCAGCTGTTTTGTATTCTGCTGTAGTAATTATAAATAAATTTATAAAAAGCCTGGGGGGTATGGAAACAACTATTATTCAGCTGGCTATTGCAACGGTCGTTCTTTTTCCTTATATAATGGCCAGCGAAAAAATACAGATTTTTGGTCTGGATATCAGGTCAAGCCTGCTATTACTGGCTGTAGGTATCATTCATACAGGGCTTGCCTATCTGCTGTATTTCACGGCTCTTAAGCAGCTTGACGGCCAGACAATAGCCGTACTTAGCTATATCGATCCTATATCGGCAGTTATATTTGCCAGCATCATATTTGCAGAGCCAATGAGCCCCTGGCAGATACTTGGAGCGGCTTTGGTGCTTGGCGCCGGTATTGTAAGCGAGCTGTGTGGAAACAGGCAGAGGAAGAAGAAGTACAATAAATAAGGTATTAAAACAGTGCGCCCATCGGGCGCACTTTATAACTATAATACAGATTCTTCTGAATATGCCTTGGTATGAAATCCTTCAGTTGCCTTTTTGTCTATAATGCGTTGTCAAGACATAGTCAAAGCTTTAGTCTGTTTCCCTATATTTTCTGTTGCTTCAGATAGCGGGCCAGCCTCTTTTCAAAATCATCCACGGATATGTTAAGGCTTGCAAATACCTCAGGCTCAACCCTGATCCTGTCTGATGCGGAGAGGGCCCTCCAGGCATAAGCCTGGGCGATGTTGACCGCCGATACCAGCTCATTATGAACAATATTATTGTCTGTGGGCCTGTGGTGATAAAGGGTCGCTTCATATATTGAAAATGGCAGATCCCAGATATCTATAAAATGAGCGCCCACCATCTGATGGCTATGCTGATAATCCTCATGGTCCAGCTGGATAAGCTTTTCGATAGATGCGTCGGCTCCAAAGCCGCTGCTTTGCTTTTTGCGGAGGCTGTTAAGCTGAATTAGTAAACCGATGTTATGCATCAGGCCGGCAAACATACTTGCCTCAGGTGGTTGCTTGTGCAAAAAGGCCTCGTATATGAACAAAAAGATTCGGCTTGTCAGATAAGAATGCGTTTGCAGCGTATCAAATGCACCACCGTCCGCTTTATCGGATTTGAGGCTGCTCTTTAAGCTTGCCCAGTAAATAAAGCTTTTGAGATTGGGCAGGCCGATATACTGGGCTGCCTGTCTTATAGAATTGGGCATAACACCATAAATGGCCGTTTGTGATACTTCCAGCAGACAAGAGGAGATATCAGGATCTGACTCAATTAGATTTATTACCTCATTCAGGTCTTCTTCGTTGAGCCTGGCTATAATTTCGTTGCAATTGCCCGGTGAATCATATATTTGGTCAAGATCATCTATAATATCAATCAAATCTTTCGAATTCATCTGGTCTTCATTCTCAAACAGCTTTTTTACATTCATCAAAAAATCATTATTATTCCAGGGCTTGAATATATACAGCTTTGCCAGATTATGAAGAAGGGCACGATACATGGGCTTTTCCTCTGTGTAGCCGCTAAGGAGTATGCGTATGATCTTAGGGTATTTTTCCTTGACAATATTCAGAAGCCTGTAACCGTCAACGAGGGGCATACGCATATCGCTGATAATCATATCAATACCTTCGGATTCGATAATGCTTAAAGCATCGTTGCTGTTTTGTGCAGTGTATATTCTGTAATCGGTATCCATAAACATTCGGGTCAGAGATTTCAGAATTTGGATTTCATCATCCACGATTAGTATTTTTTTCATATCTTTTACCGCCCTTTCTATGTATCTTTCTTTATGCCTGTTGATGCCTGAATTATACTGCCGGCAGGATTAATATAAATGAAGCTCCCTTTCCGGGTGTGCTTTCAGCAGTAATTTTACCACCATGCTTATTGACAATAATGTCATAAGCGATACTTAGACCAAGGCCGGTACCCTGACCCACTTCCTTGGTAGTAAAAAATGGCTCAAATATCTTTGTTAGGTTTTCCTCCGGTATACCCGGACCATCGTCAGCTATTTCAATTCTTATATTATTCCCTTCCTGTAGGGCTTTAATCGTTATTTTACCCAGGGAGATCCGGTTCTGGCTCTTAATAGCCTGAGCTGCATTGACAATCAGATTTATAAAAACCTGGCTCAGCTGGTTCCTGTTGCAATATATGATGATATCCTTGGGAAGCACAAGAGCTATTTTTGCTACATATTTTACCTCGTTGTTGGTGATTAATATTGCCTGGTGCAGCAGCTCCTGAAGGCTGTGGTAGCCTTTTTCATCCCCCTTGTCGCTTCTGGCATAGATGCGCAGGGAATTTACTATATCACTTATCCTTTCCAGACCACCCTTTGTCTCGGTAAAGATATCATTTACATCCTCCAGTATGAAATCCAGATTCAAGCTGTTGAATTTCTGATTTAATTCAATGACAGATTCCTCAGAAGGGGCCAAATTGCCGGAGAGCAGCTTTTCCTTATAAAGGGCCAAAAACTCGCTTATTTTAGAAAAATGCTTCTGCAATACCTCAAAATTGCTGCTGATATAGCCCATCGGATTATTGATTTCGTGGGCAACACCCGCCGCAAGCTGCCCGATGGCGGCCATTTTCTCAGATTGCACCAGATTAAACTTTGCTTCACTCAGCTGGGCATTAATCTCCTTTAATTCCTCGTTCTGCCTTTTGGTGACCTCCAGCAGGGCCTTCAGGTTATTTAAGCTTTTTTTGGCTTCTATAGCTACCTTTAGCCTTGCATGAAGCTCCACCGTATTGATGGGCTTATTGATATAGTCGAAGGCTCCATGCTCGAAGCATTCCTTGTAGGTATCCATGTCATCGATAGTGTTGAAGATAATGATAGGGATATCGTCATACTTTTTATTTGAGCGCAGGAGCTTAAGCAAATCAAGGCCTGTAAGCGCAGGCATCACCAGATCCGTAATAAGTATGTCGATATCGTACTCATCCAGAATTGCCGTAACCTGTCTGGGATCATCACATAGAAGAATTTGGGATATTTCAGGCATATCCTCGAGATTTCTCTTTGCCAGAGATAAATTGAAGTGACTGTCATCCACCACAAGTATATTCATCCTGAACCTCCATACGCATAATTAGCCTTCCAAAGCCGACTGCGCAGTAAGCTAATCCTGTTCAGCAGACATTGACGGCTAAAGGAGCTGCTTTTTCATATATTCCTATAGCCTAAACCTTCTCCGAAGATAGCGATAAAATATATAGCTTATGACTATACAATTATTGACTAAAAAGAGCTTTTGTATAGAGCATATTCTGCGTTTGGGTTAAATGATAAAAAAATGCATCAATTTGTCAATGATATAGTTTTTGCTTATACAATTATAACATTCGATTGAAATTATTTCAACCTGAATGTAAAATATAGCCAGGGCAGGCCTGCTGCAAGGCTTCTTCCGAGCTTTTGACTTTAGCTATTAGTTACAAAAAATATTTTCAATATTTTAAATTATGGTATAATATGACTAAAGGAATACTCGGGGGTAAGAGCATGCTTAAGGTGTTTTTGGTTGAGGATGAGGTTGTTGTCAGGGAAGGTATTAAAAATTCAATAGACTGGGAAAAGAACGGCTTATTTTTTTGCGGGGAGGCTTCCGACGGTGAGCTTGCCTATCCGATGATTGTCAAGGAAAAGCCCGATATTGTCATCACCGATATAAGAATGCCTTTTATGGACGGACTGGAGCTGGCCAGGCTTGTCAAAAGGGAGATGCCATGGGTAAAAATTATACTTCTAAGCGGATATGGCGAATTTGAATATGCCAAGGAAGCAATTGATATCGGAATTACCCAGTACCTTCTTAAGCCAATCAGCAAGCAGGAGCTGACCAAATGCCTGATAACAATCCGTGACAGGATAATAGCCGAGCAGAACGAGCATGCCGCCTTTGAGAAGTATAAGGCTGATTTAAAGGAATATTATGCTGAGGATAAAAGGCGCCTCTTTTATGATATGGTCGGAGGTCAGTACTCCCTTGAGGATATAATGGATAGGGGCAAAAGGCTGAATCTTGATTTGCAGGCCGGAGCATATAACATAATTCTATATATAATAAGGGATATAAATCAGATGCAGGATGACAGCAAAGCAGCCGGACTGGCAAAGGAACTGGAGGAATTGCTGGAGAAGCATGTTAATGCGGTTATTTTTGATTGCCTCCTGGAGGGCAATGCCCTGCTTCTTAAAGGTGAAGATATCGGGGAGGTTAGCAGGCTTCAGGATAAGATAGTAGGACAGATGAAGCAGGTATTATCAGGACATAAGGATATATTCTATTTTGGAGGTATTGGAAAGCCGGTTGAAGATATATCCGGGCTGGCGGTTTCCTTTCAGGAGGCCGGCAGGGTATTTGCCTACAGATATATTCTTGATGAAAGCCGGATATTAGACTACAGGGATATAGCCCAGGCAGGGCAGCTGCAGGATGATGGAATGGATTTGGATAATATCCTGCATTTGAACAAAAAGAAGGCTGAGGAATTTTTAAGAAGCGGCAGCAAAAAGGATATTCATTATTTTGTAGAGGAATATTTAAAATGCATAAGTAACGACAGCCGCAGCTCCCTGTTGTTCAGGCAATACATAATTGTGGATATGTACTATATAGCGGTAGCATTTGCCCAGGAGATGGGCTTTGGCAGGGAGAATATAGCCGAGCCCTTTAATGATAAGCTGAGGCTTAATATGCTGTCATCCTTTGAACAGATTCGGCAATATATTGAGGAAATATTCGGTCATGTTATAGATTTAAGGGATAATATTTCCTCCAGCAAATTCAATGATATTATAAACAGGGCCAAGACTTATATTAATGATAACTATACCAATGACAAGCTTTCGCTGAATCAGGTGGCAAGCCATGTATATTTATGTCCTACCTATTTCAGCGCCATTTTCAGTCAAAAAACAGGACAAACCTTTATTCAGTATCTGACAGATCTGCGTATGAGCAAGGCAAAGGAGCTGCTAAAATGCACCGATATGAAAACCGCGGAAATCGCTTATGCAGTAGGCTATAAGGATCCGCATTATTTTTCTTATCTTTTTAAGAAAACCCAGAACTGCACACCGAAGCAATACAGGCTTGGATAAGGCGGCGGCAGAGTGAGAGGTGAGGCCAATGAGCTTTAAATTCACAAATTCGATAAAGAATAAGTTTAATAATATGAGTCTTACTGTAAAGATAAGATTGTATTTTGCATTTATTCTTTTTATATTTTGCTGCGCCTTTATCGTAATTTTTATCAAGCAGTTTCAATATAACAAGGAGTTTAACCAGATTATCAAAAATGCTACGGCGGCCAGCAGCTTCAGTATCGATTTTAAAAAGGACATAGATTATAAGATGAACCAAATCATTTTTAATGAAATGCCCTTTGACGATGTTTATAAGGAAATTGATGAGGCCGATGCCATTGCAGAGGAGCTGATAATAACAGCCAGATCAAAGGAATGTAAGGACAGGGCGCTGGCCATACAGAAATATCTTAAAAATCTGAGAACGCATGTCCATAATGTTGAAGAGAACATTGCCTCCAACGGTTTGTATGATGACAGGATTAAGATACTTGAAACCAAGATATATATCATAACCTCATTAATTCATAATACAATCATGGAATATACATACTATATCACCATTGAGCTTGAGAATTTCAGAAACGGCATGCATTCCAACATGGTTACCTCATTTGAGATTATTACCGTGATAGTTGCTGCGATTGCGGCAGGGGCCCTGTTTATATCCCTGATTATATCGGAAAGTATAACAAAGCCCATAAAGCAGCTGGGCATGATAACCCACCAGGTGGCAAAGGGGGACCTCAGTGTCAGATCGGATATAAAGAACGGGGCAGAGGTAAAGGTCTTAAGCGATTCCCTGAATATTATGATAGAGAAGCTCAGCAACCTGATTGAAACCGTTAAAAACGAGCAGATCAGCCTTCGGGAGGCTGAATTCAAGCTGCTTCAGGAGCAAATAAATCCGCATTTTTTATATAATACCCTTGATACAATTATCTGGCTTTCCGAAGCCAACAAATCGCATGCGGTTATTGACATGGTGACATCACTTTCCTCATATTTTAGGGCATCACTCAGCAAGGGCAAGAGCGTAGTAACATTAAATGATGAAGTCCTGCATGTATCCAGCTATCTTTCGATACAAAAGCTTCGTTACGGTGATATACTTGAATATGAGATAGATATACCAGACAGCCTGGGAAAGTGCTCTATACCAAAGATAACTCTCCAGCCTCTGGTGGAGAATGCATTATATCATGGAATTAAGAATAAAAGAGGCAAAGGACGTATTCAAATCAGCGGTAAAATGCAGGATGAGCTGCTGGTTCTGACGGTGGAGGATGACGGAATGGGGATGAAGCCTGAGAGGCTGCAGGAGGTTATGGAAGGGATTAGCGGTAATGATGAAAGCAATAAGAATTTTTTCGGCCTATATAACGTAAATAAAAGAATCCAGCTTTATTATGGAACTCAGTTTGGCATCAGTCTGGAAAGCGCTTATGGTGAAGGAACAAGGGCGACTGTTTGTATCCCGTTTTCAACTGAGCAGGAGCTGCCGGATGCTAATATCGGCGGGGAACGTGTATTGCTGCGGAATGGAGGTTGTTTTTGATGAAAATAGTCAAAAGGCTGCTGACCTTATCAATAATTGCAGCCATGCTGATTTCCTGTATGGCCTGCAAGAAAAAAACACAGGAAAGCTACAGCTATGAGAAGGACCTGATCGTAGTGGGGTATGTACAGGTTGGTGCGGAATCAGATTGGCGCAGGGCCAATACACTTTCCTTTGAAAATACCTTTACCGAGGAGAACGGCTATAAGCTTCTGCTGGCTGACGGGCAGCAGAAGACTGAAAACCAGATAGAGGCAATACGCTATTTTATCCAGCAGGATGTTGACTACATAGTACTGGCTCCAAATGTCGAGACAGGCTGGGAGGGGATTCTGATGGAGACTAAGGAAGCAGGCATTCCAGTAATCCTGACCGACAGGCAGATTAAGGTGTCGGATGATAGCCTGTACGTTTGTTGGGTAGGCGGCAATTTTGAAAAGGAGGGTAAGGATGCCGGCAGATGGCTGGCGGACTATCTGGAAAAACAGGGCAGAGCGGATGAAATCATCAATATTGTTACCCTTCAGGGGACTATCGGCTCCTCGCCCCAGGTGGGACGCACCAGGGGCTTCGCGGCTGTAATGGCGGAGCATCCCAACTGGAGGATGCTGGACATGCAAAGCGGAGAATTCACCCAGTCCAAGGGCCAGGAGGTTATGGAGGGCTTTCTGAAGCGCTTTGATGATATTGATGTAGTAATAGCCGAAAATGACAACATGGCTTTCGGGGCTATTGATGCCATTAAGGCTGCCGGGCTTGATCCCGGGGATGATATAATTATTGTCTCCTTTGATGCAGTAAGGGCTGCCTTTGAAGCAATGATAGCCGGGGATTTGAATGTTTCGGTGGAATGCAATCCCCTGCACGGACCGAGGGTTGCCGAAATTATTCAAAGGCTTGAAAGAGGCGAAGAGGTTGATAAGATTCAGTATGTGGATGAAGGGATTTTCCCGGCGGAAACAGCCGCAGAATTAATTGGTACACGCCCGTACTAGGAATTATATATAAATTTAAGTCAGTACAAGGACAAGCAAGACCTGTTTTGCAGGACTGTATTGCAGGCGACCTGTACTGATTTTTTTGTCCGTTTTGTGATGCTTTGTTCTTTTCAATGAGAGGGATTGCCTGCATTTATTTTAGACTTAGTAAATAAGCTTTAAAGAACCATAGGGTTGTTGTTTATCTCATATATTGTGGCGTATATTCATTGGCTTGCATAGAATAAGAGAGTTTTGCAATTTTCAACAAAAATATAATTATGGAATGTGAAGGGACTACATGCTATAATTGGGACATGAAGGAGGGTTATGTATGGAGCGGATAAAGAAAATGAAGGCCTGTTACATAGTATGTTATATACTAATTCTGAGTCTTGCCATGCTGCTGGTATTGCCATCACATGCAACAGGTGAAGTCACTCCCATAACCGAGTTGAAGAATAAACTGGAGAATATTTCGGAAGAGGAAAAGAAGGTTCTGTCCGAGCTGTTTAGCCTGGAGCAGGAAATAGCCAGCCTGAAGGCTGATGAGCTTAAGCTTTCAGAAGAGATAAAACAGCTGCAGAATTCCATAAGGCAGCTGGAAAGCTCCATAGAGGAAAAGCAAACAGAGTATGATAATCGATGCGATATACTCAGACAGGTTCTGGTAAGCCATCAGCGCAGGGGGCCGGCCTCCTACCTGGAGATACTCCTTCAGGCTCGTGATCTGTCAAGCTTCATCAAGAGCCTAAATATTATAAAGGATATATCCCATAATACAAATGAACTGCTAAATGAGCTTAAGCAAAAGCAAGGAGAGCTTAAGGAGCAAAAAGCCTCTCTGGAGCAGGAGAATGCCCTGCTTGTGAAAAAGCGGGATGAGCTGGAGTTGGATATAGCAAACAGGATGCAGCTGCAGGAGCAAAAGGAGGAATATCTGGCAAAGCTTAAGCAGGAAGGAACATATTTTGAGGAGCAGCTGCAGCTGGTTACTGCCATGTGGGAGAGATGTACAAAGCTGCTGCCTGAGCTTAGCAGGGAGATAACCGATATTATCGGTGGAGGGTATGTCGGGCTTGAGGATCTTAATGTCAGCTTTGGCTTTTTTAAAATTTCTGGTTATATCGAGGAGGATACCTTTAACAATGTTTTGTCAGAGCATGGCTCGCTTGCCAAGGCAATATTCCGCTTTGAGGATGACAAAGTACTTATAGAGGTCCCGGAGGAGAGACTACTGCTGATTGGTAATTTTGAAATCACCGGTGAAAGCGAGGTCAGCTTTATGGCGGAGGAAGGCTACTTCTATGATCTGCCACTGGAAAAAAGCTCGATTGACGAAATCTTTGGCAACGGTACCCTGACAATTGACTTTAATAAAATAGCGGATGATGTTATTACAATTAACTTCAGGATAACAGAGGTTGGCAGTCAGGAGGGAAGTCTGTATTTCACAATTACTCCGCAGTTTTAATTACCAAATGGCAGACTAATCAGAAGCCTGAAATCCGGCTGACTAAATCTGATATGGCTGACCGGACAAAAATCTGGAAGCAATACTTGATAATAACCGGAGCAATGAGATAAGACCAGGTCTTTGTAAAGCCAATGTGCAGAGAATTTGGACAGCAGAGGCAGTGATACAGCTTAAGTATCAATTAAAGGAGCAATAGTATATGGATAAGAGTATAATCAAGGCCAGTGATCTTTCTTTGGTTTACAAGGATGGAACAAAAGCAGTGAATAAATTAAATATTGAAATTAATCCTGGCGATCTTGTATATATAACAGGCCCCAGCGGTTCAGGAAAGACCAGCTTTCTTAAGCTGCTTATGGGAATTGAATTCCCCACAGGCGGAAGCCTTAATGTGCTGGGGGTGGATATAAAAAAGGGCCGGAAGGGCAGGATTCAGAAAATGCGCAGGCAAATTGGTCCTATATTTCAGGAATTTAAGCTAATTGAGGGTAGAACAGCACTGGAGAATGTATGCATGGGCATGCGATTTTTTGGAATAAGGCCCTCGAAGATAAAGAAACAGGCTATGGAGGCACTTATCAGGGTCGGTCTGGAAAGCAAGATACATACCAAGGTGGAAAATCTGTCCTGGGGGCAGGCCCAAAGGGTGGCAATTGCCCGTGCCGTGGTTAGAAAGCCGAAGCTGTTGCTGGCTGATGAGCCCACCGGAAATCTGGATCACGAAAATGCCGTAAGCATGCTGCAGCTTCTTGGTTCATTCTGTGACAGCAATACGGCTGTTGTTATAACAACCCATGCGACGCATCTGATAGAAAATCAGAAAAATGCAATATATGTACATGTGGACAAGGGTGAATTCAGCATAAAGACAGGAAAAGCAGGAATAGCGGCAATATCATAAGCCTGCTGTGATTATGCCCGGTATCATTATATGGCACAGGTATGCTAAAGGAGGTTGCATTTAATGAAAAGCCTTTTCTATAATATGGGCTATTTTATTCGGGAGCTCTTTAAGACAATAAGGCTTTCAGCTTTGTCCAATTTCTTTTCCTTTATAGGCACATCACTGATCCTGCTTTTATTCGGCCTTATTTTAATAAGCTGGTGGATTGGCGATAATCTGGTTTCCTCCCTGAAGGATGAGGCGCAAATAAGTGCTTATTTCTCACCTGGAATGGAGCAGGAGCAGATGCATAAGCTGGTGGATGAAATAGCGTCAATGGACGGGGTGACAACAGCCAGATACATAGATACTGAAATGGCCTATGAGGAAAACAAGAGGCTTTTGGGGGATGAGGCCGATATACTGGAGCTCTTCGATGACAATCCCTTTGAAAGCTATATAGATATTCGCATTAATCTGGACGACATGGATTCTGTTATAAGCAGGGTGACAAGCCTGCAGGGAATAGACTATGTAAGGGATAACAGGGATGTGCTGGCTCAGCTTAAGAGTCTGGTAAATGCCATAAAGCTGATTGGGTCTGTGGTGGCCCTTGCTGTTGGAATTACTACGATTATAATCATATCACATATGATCAGGCAGGGAATATATAACAACAGGGAGCAGATAAACACCCTGTGGCTGCTGGGGGCGCCTTCCTGGTTTATTGGTTTTCCCTTTGTTCTGGCAGGAATTTTGCTGACTCTTTTAGGTGGATTTGCTGCGGTCGGGCTGATAGTACTTATGCTGGAGAAAGGCTATGCGCAGCTTAGCGGCTATCTGATGTTTTTGCCGTTTCCTTCTGTCAGTGAGCTTAAGCAGAATATAAGCTATATTATAATAGTAATCAGTGCAGGACTTGGCTTGTTCGGAAGTCTGTTTGGACTGTCTTCGATAAAGAAGGATTAGAGCGAAAAAAAGACTTAGACTAACGGCTATATTGCCTGAATAGTTGGAGGATAGTATGATTTTAACAAGGAAGAACATAAAGAACGGGGACGAGCTTTCGATACTTGGATTTGGCTGTATGAGATTTCCCACCACAAAGGGCGGAAGCATCGATGAGAAAAGGTCAATTGCCCTGATGCGGGACGCTGTGGATAAGGGGATTAATTATTTTGATACTGCCTATTTTTATAATAACGGGCGCAGTGAATCCCTGTTGGGTGAGGCCCTGCAGGGTGGCTATCGCCGTAAGGTAAAGATTGCTACAAAGCTGCCACCATTTATGGTTGGCAATCTGGATGCTGCCAAAAAGATATTCAAAACACAGTTATCCAAGCTGCAGACGGACTATATAGACTATTATCTTCTGCATATGTTGTCGGACAAAGCCGGCTTTGACAGGATGGAAAGGATAGGCATTATAAAGTGGATGGAGGAGCTGAAAAGGAATGGAGTAATAAATAATATAGGCTTTTCCTTCCATGGCAGCAGGGCTGACTTTGAGGAGCTGATAAAGGCTTATCCCTGGGATTTTTGCCAAATCCAGTACAATTATCTGGATGAAAACAAGCAGGCCACAAAGTCAGGGCTACAGCTGGCCCATAGCCTTGGTATACCGGTTATAGTAATGGAGCCCCTGCGGGGAGGAAAGCTGGTAAACAATCTGCCGGCTGAGGTTATAAAGGAGTTTAAGTCATATGCTCCCGACAGAAGCCCTGCAGAATGGGGGCTCAGATGGATCTGGAACCATCCGGAGGTAACTGTGATACTGTCCGGTATGAGCGATGAGGAGCAGCTGGCTGAAAATGTAAGGATAGCCCAGGATGCCCATGCCGGTTCATTAACTTATAAGGAGCTTGAAATATTTGAGCGGGTCAAGGCTATATTACAGGAGAAAACCAAGGTGCCTTGTACAGGCTGCGCTTATTGTATGCCCTGTCCGGCAGGAGTTGATATACCCGGCTGCTTTGCCGCCTATAACGACAAGTATTTGTTGGCTGATAAGCGCTACCGTTTTAAATATCTCCAGACTCTTGGAGTTATGTCAAAGCGGCCTGCCTTTGCCTCCCAGTGCATTGAATGCGGCAAATGTGAACAGCATTGCCCCCAGAATATTCAGATTCGCCAGGAGCTGAAAAGGGTTAAGAAGGAGTTTGAGCCGGCAGGCTTTAAGCTGGTGGTATCGCTGGCAAGGAAATTTATGAGGGTGAAATAGATCTTGCTCGGTTTATGATTTTAATCTATTGCTTACGCAGAAATTCTAAGAGATTAAAACTATGAACTTTTAAGAGATTGGTACTATAAAAAGATTTCTAATTGATGCATTTTTTGATACTCTCCTTCCAATAATAGAATTAGCTGGTCTAATTTGAGGAAAATCAGGCGGGGCAATTCTATAAGATTTGATGGAAGGAGGGTATAAGTATTTAGAAAAGAATGCAGCTTGTAAGAACTAAAATATTTGAATACGGCGATGAGGAAATGAACTATCTAAAGAGTGTTGACAGGCTTCTGGGAGAGGTAATCGAGCGTATAGGCAAAATAGAGCGTGTTATTATACCCGACCTTTTTCCGGCACTGGTATATGCAATAATCGGGCAGCAGATATCGCTTAAGGCAGCCCGTACTATCTGGGGCAGAATGATGGAAAGGTTCGGTAACATAACACCGGAGAGGGTGGCAGAGCTGTCAATTGAGGATATACAGCAATGCGGCATGCAGACCACCAAGGCAAAATATATAAAAGGTATAGCTGATAAGGTAGCTAGTGGAGAGCTGGACCTTGAGCAGCTGCGCTCCCTGCCTGATAAGGAAGTGATAAAAAGGCTGTCCTCCTTAAACGGAATAGGGGTATGGACGGCGGAAATGCTGCTGCTGAACTGTCTTGAGCGCAAAAACATCATAAGCTATGGAGATATTGCCATTAGGCGGGGGATAATGAAGCTATACGGCCTGAACGAACTGACCAGGGAGCAGTTTGTGGTGTATAAAAACAGATACTCCCCTTACGCTTCGGTAGCGTCG